>NZ_CP019702.2:0-300000 GCF_002005205.3 Rhizobium rhizogenes
CAATAATGGTGCGCTTACAATTATTTATATGTTTTAGGCTTTGCTCTAACTAAATTATATGTTTTGCAAGCGCCGTCCCCTCCCATTTTAACCGCAACCACCCAATCACCCGCCCCATCCATCAATGGGAAATTTATTCTATCTAAAAAGTATAAATATACAAATATATGTATTAATTGAATTAATATAGTTAAAATATTCCAAAGCGAATGCCTTTCAAAGCATCCATAACTGCAAAAATCCGCTTACGCAGGCAGATGAATCCCCTACGGGCCGCGGCGGTCGGGCGGACGAATATTCAGCCAGTTGCCTGCCTGCAGCCCATCGCCGCTCGGATTTCCCAATCCCCTGATTTCACTATTCACAAATAAGGGATCATAAGTGCTTCTTTATTTGCATATTCATCGATTAGGGATCATTTTTGATCCTATGCCTTTCCGCCGCAACGCCTAGTAATAACGGATCACATATGATACGATTACCAAGAATTTCGCTATAAAGGATCACCTATGATTCCTAATAAAAAATCTCCGACAGGCAGCATCGAAACAACCATGCGTGATCTAGGCACCAGGTTGGCTCGGGTTCGCCTCAGTCGCAACCTGACCCAAGCACGACTGGCGCAGGAGGCCGGAGCTTCGCTACCGAGCATCAAGCGGTTGGAGGCTGGCCGGAACAGCTCACTCGATACCCTTCTCCGCGTATTGAGAGCACTTAACCTGGGCGATCGCATTCTCGACATCCTCCCCAACCCGGACGTTCGACCGGTCGAGCGAGTCCAGCATGACGGCCACGAGCGGCGGCGCGCACGAACGCAGACAGAAGCCCCAAAAGCCAGCGATTGGGCGTGGGCCGAGGAGGATGAGTAATGACGGATGCGACCGTCCGCCTATGGGGTAGAGATATCGGCGCAGTTAGTTGGCTCGACGACAGAGCGATCGGCGTATTCCAATACATGCCTGAGTTCGTCCAAAGCACCATAGAACTGGCACCGATCATGATGCCGCTGCACCCCGACCCATACGAATTCCCCGGTTTGCCCCGTGACGCCTTCAAGGGTTTGCCCGGCATGATCGCCGACTCCCTCCCTGACAAATTCGGCAACGCTCTGATCGATACATGGCTCGTGACCCAAGGAAGGGCACCCGGCAGCTTCAATCCGGTCGAGCGCCTTTGTTATATCGGTACGCGCGGCATGGGTGCGCTCGAGTTTCATCCCACAATCCTCAAAGGGCCGCGCAAATCCCAGCGCCTTGAGATCGATGCGCTGACTAAACTCACCAACGAAGTCCTCAACAATCGCGCCAACCTTGCGGGTATCCTCAAGGGCGATGACGACCAAGAAACCCTGCAGGAGATCCTGCGCGTCGGGACGTCCGCAGGCGGCGCGCGCGCCAAGGCTATCCTTGCATGGAATGAACAAACCGGCGAATTCCGATCCGGTCAGGTCAAAGCCGGTGAAGGTTTCACCTATTGGCTCATGAAGTTCGACGGCATCTCCAACAATCGTGACAAGGAGTTGGCCGATCCGCAGGGCTTTGGCCTTATCGAGTACGGCTTCTTTCTCCTGGCTCGCGCCGCCGGCATCGACATGACCGAATGCCGCGTCCACCACGAAGGCGGACGATCCCATTTCATGACGCAGCGCTTCGATCGCACCGCCAACGGCCAGAAGCTCCATATGCAGTCGCTCGCAGCCTTGCGCCACTATGATTTCAACGCGGCGGGAGCTTATTCCTACGAACAGGCCGTCGAGACGATACGGCTCCTCGGCCTTCCCGCTTACGACATCGAGCAACAGTTTCGCCGAGCGGTTTTCAATATTCTCGTCCGAAATCAGGACGACCACGTCAAGAACATCGCCTTCCTGATGAATAGAAAGGGCGAATGGCGGCTGTCACCAGCGTTCGACGTCAGCTATGCCTACAATCCGGATGGAAGCTGGACCCATCAGCACCAGATGAGCCTGAACGGTAAACGCGATCATTTCGAGCTGTCCGATCTTATCCAGTTCGGCATTTTCTGCGACCTCAAGCCCAAAAAGGCCGAAGAAATTATCCGCGAAATGCATACGGAGGTCGAAAACTGGCCAGCCTTCGCGGAACAGGCCGGTGTAGCCGAAAAGACCGCGCAAATTATTCACCGAGTCATGCGGCGAGAAATCATCATTCCAGCCTAAGACACGGGACCTGATCAATCACATGCTAAAGAGAGAGATTTCTGCAATCGGCAATCGACCATCCAAAAACAACAGGCCAGCACGACGCGATCCTCATGTCTTACTTACGGAATACCCATCAAAACCATAATAAAAAACGAATATTTCAGAAACCCTTCGACGAACAAGCTCAGCTTGGCGCCCATGCACCGTGATGCATCGGCGTCACAGCCTGGCGTCAACTTCGGCGCCTGTAACTCACCTCCAATGTCTGGCATTGACGCCCGTCAGCCGACCCGGCACCCTCGTCCCATGACCCTGACCAACAGTTTCATTGCCGAGCTCATCCGCGACGCCAACAGGCTAGATCACCTCGACGGCTATCAGAAGCGGCGTATGCTCGAACGGGCAGTTACAACAATCCGCGACATGCGTGAAACAATCGGTATTCCATCCGGGCCCGGCCGTGACAGTCTCGTTGACCTCCACACCGTTGCCCTGTCGATCGAACGCGGATGGCGCAGCGACGAGGAGGTACGAAACGCCCTGCTGCAGGCAGCCGCCATGATCCGGGACCTGTATATCGTCCTCGACAGCAAAACCGAAATCAGCTTCGTCAAACCAGCCAGTTGAAAGCGTTACATCTTACCTGACCGGCGGCATCAGAGCCGAAACTGCCCCTGAAACCGGTGAGGAACCACAAATGCCGAAACCGGCGCATTCCTATGCTTCAGGCGAGATCAGAGTGACAGTTGGAAAATACGATCGGTAACGAGCCACATCTCGCGTCAACAAGGGAAAGCTTTGTATTGCTGCGTGGGCGCCGATAAAAAAGTCAGGCAAAACACCGTTACGGGTACCGCCGCCGCGGCGATATCTGGTAAAGGCCTTACCTGCTAGGAATAACGCCGCGCGAGGGAAAGGGGTGAGCTTCAACCCCGCCTGATCAACAAAAGCATCAAGCGCTTCTATCCGCTCATATCGAACAGATAGTTCTGCGTACACAACGTCATTGATGTACAGCGGACCTGAAACGCTTGCCAGTTCGAGCTGCTCAATTGACCAGTCGGCCCAAACCGGGTCGTCCGTCACAAGATCAAGCAGGACATTTGTATCGACAAGCGTCACTCGTCACCACGGGTCAGGGCCATGATGGCGTCAGTACCCAGTCCTTCACCGGCATGTCCGCGCAGTCTGGCAAAACGCGTGAGTGGCTGTTTCTTGTCAGCCCTGACCAGAACAATCCGTCCATCGGCAGCCCGGACAAAATCAACCGAGCTCCCTGGCGAAATCCCCAAAAGCTCGCGTACGGCTTTTGGAATGGTGACCTGCCCTTTGGCCGTTACCGTTGTTGTCATGTCAAACTCCTGTAATACCGGCGTAGAAGATGGTATTACTTCCGTGCCTCTTTTTCAACTGGTCTCGTGTCGAAAACGGTCGCTACGGCCCAGGCACCAGACCATACCGGCAACATTCAGCCTGCAAATGTTAAGACTTCATTAACCATGCCGGGACACCCTTCTCTCACAGCAACGATGGAGGTTGGCTATCCGGAAGGGCATGGCAATCAAAGCGAGGAATGCCCAAAGCGGATCACGCGCGGCGGCTCGCATCATGTTTTTGAATGCGCCCCGGGCAAGTCGCGATCGGTTCATGGATACCCTTGCGTGCTGTCGCCACGCTCTCCTGTGCCCGACAGCCCTGGTTCGATCAGATCGGCAAACAGCGCCTTGTCATTGTCGCGTGTCAAAAAACCCGGCAGTTCGCGACGCAGCCATGCACCGAGTTGTTTGCTGAACTCCTGATCATTCGAGGTCTCAAGGTGATGCAGAACGAGTGACCCTATCAGGACCTTGCGACGCATATCGTTGTTGCGCTCGGTTTTTGAGAGCCGGGCCTTGAGCGCGGACCGTTGCGCATCCAGTTCAGCCAGGCGTTGTGCGATGGTTTTCCTTGCCACGATTATTCCTTTCGATTGCGGTCACACCGGAACCGCCGCTGTTGACCACGGCTTCGCTCCTGGAAGACAGACCAGTTTCTATGAGGAGATCGACATAGCGATTGAAAGAATAGGTTGGACCCAATGGTTCATGACGCCGCGGCGGCTGTTGCTTGAGCTCAGGATTATTCTGCCACCCGTGAAGCTCAGTCGCTGGAATTTGCGGCTTGTCCCGCGGCCCGTTCAAGGTTTTGGAGATGTTCAGCGCACACCACCTTAACAATGTCGTAGAGCACCGATGCTCGGCCCATCATCCAAGAGAGACCTTCTTCTGACATCTCATAGTGCTCAGAATACCTAGCTTTCACATACGCCTCATTGAGAAGATTAAACCAGCTCACATATCTGGCTTGGTCGCGAGGCCAAGCGTCGATCAGCCTGACGTCCCGATCCTCGGAAAGTCCTCTTAGGAATTTGAGATTATGGGATGCTGGCGTGTGATTTGTAAGGGTAAGAAGTAGAGCACCGTACATATGCTCCACTGCTTGGTGCAACTGAAAGGCGGTGCCCGGAAGGTCTCTGTTTTGCAGGCCGAATAGTGAGAAGTTCACGAAACTATCGATCACCTTGAAACGATTGGCAGCATGCTTTCGCGCCACCTCAAAAGCTTCGTGCGGCATCAAAACTTTCGGCTCGGCGAGTTCTCTGTCATCAAGTTCGTAGAGCGCAATGCCATCCCGTCGGATATCGCTGAAGAAATATTGCCCTTCCTGCAGGAAATTGCTGATCTCGCGAGCGCCATGGACAATGAGGCTCACGGGCGTCTCGATCTCCTTGTCCCACATCAGCCGGTCTGTTGTCTTGTCCCAGTATTTGGGATCGGCCAGTTCCTTGTTGCTAACGATGACAAGGATGTCGAAATCCGAGCGGTAGCCTTTCGACGTATGCGGTTCATCCACCCAGGTGCCACGCGCGTAAGAACCGAACAGAATGATTTTATAAATACGCCCATCCTTCTTGGCGTCAGACTTCGAGCGCTCCACCAGATCAGCAAACTCTTCCTGAATAATTCCGACAACACGCGCGAGCTCGCGTTGCTTTCGTTCCGGCAAATGTTCAAGGCTGGTCTTCATGTCTGCTCCGCTTCTGGACGGTATCCTGTATGGGCCATTGTAAAGTTCTTTGAAACTCCGATTTTTGGTAGCCACCAACCGAATGCTTGTCTCCTGTACGCAAAATCTTCCGGCGCGTTGCCTGCGCACCCTTCTGTTTGTTGAGCCGCGTCTGCAATGGTTTCTTCCGCTCGTCCAGCTCCCTTGTCCCCGATCAGTCGTGCGATCAGCCTGCGCATATCGATCTCGCTGACTGATGCGTTTGATTCCCTATTCAAACACGAGCAATGACCGATTGGCGACCACTACTTTTAGTAGTCGAAATGGCTGTTCGCTGCAGCTAACCCTGCTGTCGGCAAACAGACAAGGGCGCACTTACGACTTGCCGCGCAGTTGAGCGCTGAATTTCCCCGTTGAGGACCGGAGATTTCGTTTGGCGATTTATCATCTCAGCACCAAACCTGTCTCGCGCTCATCCGGCCGCAGCGCTGTCGCGTCCGCCGCCTACCGTTGCGCGGTTCTGCTCACCAATCATCGCGATGGCCTTGTTCATGACTTCACCCGCAAAGAGGGCGTGGAGCATACAGAGATCGTGCTGCCGGAAGGCGTGGCTGCCGACTGGGCTTTGGATCGTTCGGCTTTGTGGAACGCTGCCGAGTTTGCAGAAAAGCGCAGGGATGCCCGCGTCGCCCGCGAATTCGAAATCGCGCTTCCGCATGAGCTTTCGCCAGAAGGGCGACTGAAGGCTGCACGCGCCTTTGCCCAGGATCTGGCAAACCGCTATGGCGCGGCCGTGGATTTTGCAATCCATTCGCCAAGTGAGCATGGTGACATCAGGAACTACCATGCGCATGTGCTGATGACGACGCGACAGGTTGGCAGAACCCGCCTTGGCGAGAAAACTTATCTTGAGCACAAGAACGCCAGGCTGCTGGCAAATGGCATGGCGACAACCGACATGCAGCTTCGCGATATCCGGCAATCATGGGAAGGCATCGCCAACCGTCAGCTTCAGCGCGAAGGCCTGGACGTTCGCATTGATCATCGATCGCATGTGGAGCGCGGTCTTGAGTTGTCGCCGACCGAACATATGGGCGTGCATGCCTCACAGATGCAGCAGCAAGGAATGGCAGTCGAGCGCGGCCGGCTGGATGACGAGGCAGCACGGCGAAATGCCGCGCTGATCCGCCAAAAACCGGAACAGGTTTTGTCGCTGATCAGCAATGAGAAGAGTGTGTTCGATCGGCACGACATTGCCAAAACCTTGCATCGCTACATCAACGATGACGCCCAAACGTTCCAGAACGCCTTTGCGGCTGTCGTGGCGTCGCCAGCGCTTGTGGAACTCCAGGCTGAGCGCATCGATCCTGAGACAGGCGAAGTTTCCAGTGCGCGCTATTCGACGCGAGAGATGATTGATCTGGAACTCGCAATGGCGCGATCGGCGAATCGGTTGCATCAAGCGCATTCCCATGGCGTCGATCCTCGTCATGTCGCGCGTGCAATGGAGAGGCAGGATCGCTCTATCCGGAAAAGCTCTGGCGGAACGTTTGCTGCGAGCGATCCGTCAACAGGATTATCGGACGAACAGCGTCACGCGATCAAACATATTACGGGGCCTGAAGGCATCGCGGCTGTGGTCGGGTTCGCTGGTGCGGGAAAGTCCACCATGCTTGCAGCCGCTCGTGAAGCGTGGGAGGCGCAAGGGTATCAGGTCCATGGTGCGGCACTTGCGGGAAAGGCAGCCGAGGGTCTTGAGGAGAGTTCCGGAATTCAAAGCCGCACCCTTGCGTCATGGTCTTACAGTTGGAACCACGGCCGGGGCATGATCGGCAGCAGTGACGTGCTTGTCATTGACGAGGCCGGCATGGTCGGGAGCCGTCAGCTTGCCCGCTTTATCGGCGAGGCTGAAGAGCGCGGTGCAAAGATCGTTCTTGTCGGCGACCATGAGCAGTTGCAGGCAATCGGCGCCGGTGCACCCTTCAGGGCGATTGCCGAGCAGATCGGCCATGCCGAACTTTCCGACATTCGCCGCCAGCGCCATGATTGGCAAAGGCAAGCGTCGGTTGCCTTTGCGACCCACAAGGCGGCCGAGGGCCTTGCCGCCTACCGGGATCACGGCGACATCCACTTTGCGGAAAGCCGCGACGCGGCGATGGCGCAGATCGTGTGTGATTATGTTGCCGACAGTGAGAAGCATGCCGAGGGCACCCGGGTTGCCATGGCGCATCGCCGCGCCGATGTGCGCGCCCTCAATGTCGCAATCCGTTCCGAACTTCAGAACCGGCAAAGGCTCGAGCGCAGCCGCGGGCAGAACGCCGGTGCGGACCGTGGAGACCGTGGGGATAGTGACGACGGCCGCGAACTGACCTTCCAGACCAGTAACGGCAAACGCGCCTTCGCCCCCGGTGACCGGATTATCTTTCTCGAAAACAACCGCGACCTCGACGTCAAAAACGGCATGCTTGGCACCGTCGAGCATGTCGAGAAGGGGCGGATCGTTGCCCGGCTCGATGGTCGAAGCGACAGTGTCAGCATTCCAACAGACAGCTACCAGGCGATCGACCACGGCTATGCGACGACGATCCATAAAAACCAGGGAGCGACGGTCGATCGCGCCTTTGTGCTAGCGTCCAGCACCATGGATCGGCATCTGACCTATGTCGCCATGACCAGGCACCGCGACAGCGTGCAGCTCCATGCCGACAGCCGGGAGTTCACCAATGCCGGCCGGCTGGTTGATCACGGCGTTGCGCCCTACGACCATAATCCGCAATCACGCGAGAGCTATTTCGTGACGCTGGAGAATGACACGGGCGAGCGGCGCACAATGTGGGGCGTCGATCTCAAGCGGGCCATGCAGGAGTCCTCGCCAAAGATCGGGGACAGGATTGGCCTTCAGCATGAAGGCGCCACGCCGGTCACGCTTCCGGATGGCACGCAGGCCGAGCGCAATGCATGGCGCGTCGTCAAGGGTGATGAACTCGCCTACCAGAAGCTGGCAAGCCGCCTGTCGCGTTCCAGCGCGAAGGAAACCACGCTGGATTACATCAGGGATTTTGCCGAGCGGCGGGGTATAGCGGAGCGGCTCGGGGTCAGGAGCGAGATTGAACTTGCTTCCGCCCGAGATGAGCGCCAAGAGGTCTTGTCCCGTGCAGCCCATCTGCAACGGGAGCAGCAGGACCGGCCATCAGAGCGTCAGCAGGTTTACGAGGAACCTGCAGGCGATCTCGCCGGCCCTGTTCGCCAGCACGATCCGCTCCATGATCTCGCTCCAAAGATCGATGACGGTCGGCCGGACGACCGGAAAGAGGAAAACAAAGGTTATCGCCGCATTCGGTGGTCCGACCTCATGTCGCAAGACGGCGCCGTCCTCGCCTCCACAGGAGCTGCCGGCCAGCAATCGCCGCTGGAACCCTGTAAGCCCAATCCGCTGGTGCCGACGATCACTCGCTACGAACGCAGCATCGAACAAATAGCTCGGGAAAGAGCGATGTCCATCATCGATCAGCGATTCGACACGGTGGAATCTGTCGCGCGGCACGTGTTCCATGATCCGGTCGAGGTCGCCACGAGACTGCGCACCGCGATTACGGAGAAGGAAGGCAACGGGAGGATCATGGCAAAGGCCATGGCGGAGGAGCCGGAGCGGTTCGGGGAGCTACGCGGCAAGTCGGGTGTGTTCGGGAACAACAGGGAGCGGAAAGAGGCGCTGCACTATGCCAGGTCTCTCTCTGCCCATATTGGCCATGTCTCCGAGGCATGGGAGCGCCGGCTTGGAGAAGAGCGCGGGAGCGAACAATGGCAGCGCGAACAGCGTGATGTGATCGAGGTGCCTGGCCTCACGCCGCGCAGCGCCGAAATCATCGCCCAGGTGGAAAAGACGCCAGTCGAGAAGCGGGGCAAGTTTATCGCGGAGCTGCGATCGTTACCTGAGGGGCAAGCCGCGCTTGATGAGGCCAAGCTGGTGGCCGAAGCACTCACGCGGCGGTTTGGCAGTTCCGATCCTCGCAGTTTCGCCCGGGAGCTTGAGACACGCACGGAACTCGCAAAACAGGCCGCGCAGATCAGGACAATCGCCCGCATTGTGGATCGTACACGCCATGCCGAGCTGGCCCATGACCATACGCTGAAACAGCAACTCAACCGGTCTCAAGGGCTTGGACTGAGTCGATAGTAAGGAGCCGACAACTACATTAGAGTTTTTTAGCGCTCGCGCCTTGGGAGCGCGCCTTGCTTCCTGATTTCTCTGCCTTTGAGATAGACCTCCAGATACGCGTTGCTATTCTGTCCACCGCGATCCTAGCTATCCTTGCAGACACGAAGAGGCGTGTCTTTATGACCGGACGAAACCCTACGACAACTCCGGCAGCCAGAAACGCACCCCTGTAGGGCCATCTGGATCGTAGAGATCATTTGGTTGCGGGGACCTGATCGACGAAGCGGCGCCCGGCTTTGGTTAGCCGGACGCCGCGCGTGTTACGGTCGAAGAGGACGATGCCAAGGTCTTCCTCCAGGGTCTTTATACGGGCACTGACGCTCGACTGGCTGGTGCCGAGCGCCAGAGCGGCACGATGGAAGCTGAGATATTCCGCAACGGCAAGCGTCTGGATCAGCGCAACCATTGGAACTTGGCCGTTCAGCAGTTTGCTTGGCATTCCGTTCTTTGTTTGCCTTCGCCGCATCATTTTCATATCACGCTGTCGGCGAATAAGCAGTCGTGTCGAATACCTGCACAATGACCACCTACAATTTGAGCTTGCTACAATTCGCCTACCATCCAACTCGCGCTCCCTATGTGATAGAATACTCTGCCGCTTCTCTTTTCATTACTGACTACCGAACGCATTCATGCCCGTCAGCTCTGCGGAGATTTCCCAGAGATGTGCTGCTTCGTTCTCATCGACGGCATATGCTTTTACCCCCACCAGTGGCGGCGTACTATCGTCGGCACGAATAGCCACATCACAATCCTCGCAATAGAGGCCGCCGAACCCTTCAAGCTGTGGCGTCGTTGCTGCCCATACTGCCGTAGCGGCTCCCTGTTCCGGTGATTTAAGTGGAATAAGAGGATTTCCTTCTGCGTCGATCCAGCCGGCCGCCACCATTTCCTCCATGGTCAGATGACGTTGAAGCGGGGTTGCAATATTTCCCGGATGCACCGAAAAGGCTCTGACACCTTCTTTTCTTCCCAACAGATCAAGGCGTAATGCAAAGAGCGCGTTGGCGGTCTTGGATTGGCCATAGGCAACCCATTTGTCATAGCCGCCTGCGAAGTGCAGGTCATCCCAACGGATCGGCGAGAAATGATGCCCTGCCGATGAAACTGAAACGACCCGGGCACCGCCGGACAGGACCGGCCATAGCCTGTTCGTCAGCGCGAAATGACCCAGGTGATTAGTAGCAAACTGCATCTCCCAACCCGGTCCGACGCGCGTTTCGGGAGATGCCATGACACCGGCATTGTTCATCAGAATGTCGATATGTCTGCCCCGTTCGAGGATTTTCTCCGCAAAGGCATTGACGCTTTTCATATCTGACAGATCAAGCGCTTCCACCGTGACATCAGCAATATTGTCTGTCGCGGCGCGCGCCTCATCGAGATTACGGGACGCGACTATTACTACCGCGCCCGCCTTCGACAAGGCTTTGGTTATTTCGAGACCGAGACCTGAGTGTCCCCCGGTTACGATCACCTGTTTCCCGGAAAGGTCGATGTTGGCAATAACATCAGCCGTGGAGCTATCAGTCCCGAACCCCGAGTGAAGCGGCTTTTGATGGTCAGTCATGTAAACTCTCCAATAGATGTTGGCTGTATTTTGTGCCTGTCGGAAAAAGATGGAGTGCGCTCATGGAACAATCCATGCTAAATAGTACGGATATCTTTCTTGATCGTTCGGATTTGGCGATATGGACCCTCTGTCAAATGCACTTTCGTTGCTGAAACCCAAGGGAACCCTAACTGTGGGTCTCGATGCCGGCGGGGACTGGGCAATCAGCTTCCCTGCTCACGAAGGGGTAAAGTTCAACGCGGTGATAAAGGGCAGTTGCTGGCTCATGGTTGAGGGTGAAGCGGAACCACGGCGGATTGAGGCCGGAGATTGTGTACTGTTTACCCGCGGCTATCCCTTTGTTGCAGCGAATAATCTTGGGTTGCCTGCGATGGGGGCGGCATCAATCTACGAAGGGGCCAAAAACGGCATGGCGACGTGCAATGGCGGTGGGGATTTTTATCTGATTGGTGGACGCTTTTCCTTTGAGCAGGATCGCTTTGATCACCTGTTTGCATCGCTGCCCTCTGTGCTTCACATTCGAGGAGACGTCAGAGAGGCAAGCGTGCTGAGATGGTCTCTGGAACAACTCGCGGTGGAATTGGCTCAAAACTCGCCGGGCAGCAGCCTGATGGCTGAGCATCTGGCACATATCATGTTGTTGCAAGTGCTGCGGCTCTGGCTGGAATCGTCGGTGGATCAGACAGGTTGGCTGGGCGCACTCGCGGATGTGCGTCTTTTTCGAGCGATCGCGGGCATGCACGCGGAACCTGCGCGACGTTGGACAGTGGCCGACCTCGCCGGGCTCGCCAGCATGTCCCGAACGACTTTCGCCGTGCGCTTTCGCGATGTTGTCGGTCAAACGCCGCTCGGCTATCTCACCAACTGGCGCATGCAACTCGCTGCAGATCTACTCCAGTCGACAGAAAGCGATGTGCGAAAGATAGCCTTTTCTGTCGGATATCTGTCGGAGGCGGCTTTCAGTACCGTCTTCCGACGTGCACTCGGCTACACTCCTGCTCAGTACAGACGCGCAAAGTCCGCCGCGTTGACCAGTCGCGATCTAAACGGTCTCAGGTGATATCGCCCGACCATTCTTTCCCGGACTTTTCGAGGCTTTTGACAGAGCCAAACCAGCGCCGCCAGGCCCTGTTGAAGCTTGCGGGATCTTCGTATCCCAATCGTGAGGCAATATCGTCGCGGCGGAGCCGGGCATCTTTGTATTGTATGGCTCGGCGTCGCAATTCGCTATCTAGCAGTTCCCGAAAGCCCGCCCCCACTTCTCGAAGTCGCCGTACCATCGTTCGTCGCGATACACCCAAGCTGGCGGCTACCATATCCGCGCTTGGACGGCCGTCCGGCGCCGACTGCAGTATTCGCTCTATCCGCGCCAGAAACTGCACAGGATTCTCCCGTCGCCGCTGCGCGGCGAACTCCAACTCATCGACCGCTCTCTTGTAGAGGACAGGATCAGCAGTGACCGACCGCATCGGCCACCAGGATCGTGGAAATTTCGCCCGATTGACCAGCTTACCATATTGCACCTTCCCACCGAGAACCTCACGGGCGCGGGCTTCGTAAGGAGGGGCGGGCACGGTAAATGTGAATTCCAGTTCGGGAGCCTCAGTGCCCAAAGCGGCACGGACTACGGATCGGATCGCGAGGAAATTAACCTCCATCATTGGCAGCCATTGCGCCTCGGTTAGGGGAACCGTGACCTCCCAGTCGAGTATCATGTATGCCCCCAGTGGTCTGATGGTTCCTCGCTGGAATGGTGTTCGAGCCGGGCCGTAGCGTGGTAACACTGCTATCCCGTCCCCGACTGTTGGCGCCGAAATAGCAGCGATTGCGACGGCTCCATGGATAGAGGTGTTCCATATCTCCGGCTTCAGGAACACAAAACCCGGGCCAAAGCGCGCGATCATGTTGTCGATCACCCGGACCTGCTGGAAAAGGCTGATTTCTGTCTGAGGGTCGTCAAGATCGCTTTCCGTCAAATTAGTACCTGCCAGAATCTGTTCGTCTTCCGTCCCGTAGGCGCGGTACGCAAGACGCAGATAACTCGTCGTCATGGGCAGATGAAGCAGTGAATTCTCCATTGGCTCAAAATGCCACCTTTTTGGCCTGAAGCCAACTGGCAGTTTCGGACTGATGAACTCTATTGTCTATGAACGTCAGTAGATCAATCCACCAATCATAGCTGAAGCACTGGAGGTTGCTTGAGTGATTTTTGGTTCGTCCTGACGATGGGAGGAAGCACATGAACGAGCAAACAAGTACCAAAGTGCTGAGCGTGTTTAACGATGATCGGCCAGAAATCGAGCATTTTGACGTCTTGATTGTCGGAGCAGGCATATCTGGCATCGGCTCTGCGGCACGCCTCGTCAGGGACTGCCCCTGGGCGAGCTTCGCAGTGCTAGACGCTCTGGATGGCCATGGCGGCACTTGGCGGTCGAACAGCTTTCCAGGAGCGCGCTCGGACAGCGATCTGTTTACCTATGCCTACAGCTTCAAACCGTGGGAAGGGCCTCCGATCGCCCGGCGCGATGCGATCCTCGACTATCTGAATGATGTCATCGGCGATTACAGCCTGCATGAGCATATTCGCTACGGCCATAAGGTATTACGTGCCGTATGGTCGACCACAAAATCTTGCTGGTTCGCCAGCGTTAGAACGGCCAACCACGACATCGTGACGATCAAGGCCAATTTCCTCTGGATGTGCCAGGGATATTATCGCCATCTTGAAGGGCACATACCTGATTGGCCGGGCCTGAACGACTTTAGGGGCGATATTATACACCCGCAGCGCTGGCCGAAGGATTATGCCCATACAGGCAAGCGGATTGTAGTGGTCGGATCCGGAGCTACCGCCGCCACATTGCTTCCTGCCCTTGCTGAAGAAGCTGAACATGTCGTCCAGCTGCAACGCTCTCCATCCTATTACTTCGCATCGCCGAACGAATATCCTCTGGCGACGCAACTGCGTCAACTGGACATTCCCAAGGAATGGATTCACGAAATCTTGCGGCAGCAGCTCCAGAAGGAGCACAGCATGTGGGTGCGCCATAGTCTCGACAACCCGGAGGTCGCCGCCAGGGAAATGCTGGACGGCGTCCGGGAGGCGTTAGGGGGAACCCTGCCAGACGACTTCATCCCCCGATACAAGCCATGGCGCCAGCGGGTCTCCATGATTCCGGACGGCGACTTCTTCAACGCGATCAACAGCGGCAAGGCAGATGTCGTCACAGGTGAAATCGAAAGGCTTACTGAATCCGGAATTTTGCTGAAATCCGGTGAGTTGCTTGAAACGGATGTCATCATCACGGCAACCGGTTTCAATATCAATCCGTTTGGAGACATCGAGATCGCCAGGGATGGCGATCTGCTCGACATCACCGAGACCGTCACATATCGCGGACTTATGTTCACCGACATACCCAATCTTGCCTGGATAGCGGGTTATTTTCGATCTGCCTCCTACACGATGAGAACGGAGCTCGTCGGCGACCTTGTCACTAGGCTGTTGAACGAGATGCACGAGAAGGACCTCAAATCAGTGGTGCCAAAGTTGCGGGAAGAGGACCAGGACATGAAGTTTGTGCCGTTCCTCGACACCGAGGAGTGGCGCCCCGGTTATGTTGTTCGTGCCGGTGACACGCTGCCAAAGAGTGGCAATCGCGACCCCTGGCGTCACACCCAGGAATATAACGCGGATAAAGCTGCCTTTGCGGTGCTTGAATTTGCCACGGAGCCGCTCGTCTTCGAGTGAGTCCTGCGATCGCCACGGAACATTGGGCTATAGGCCCGACCACCTGAAAGGATGCGCGCAATCATTCTGGCCGCACCGCGTCCCACACAAACAGCCGTAGAGGAGGCCGTGGCCATGGTCCGCGACGCCGTATTTCCGCCTGTCATTCGGCAAGACGTCCAGAACTTCCTGGACAATGCCAACAGCATACCGGGTCCAAAACTGTACGAAATGGAGCCTCAGGAGGCACGTGCCCGCTTTCTTGAGGATATACGCCTTACCGACCTGCCTATCGAGAAACTGCCGGTCATACGCGACCTCGCCATTCCGGCTGCAGCTGGTTTTATCCCTGCGCGGATATATGATCGACGTGAACAGAAGAGGGAAGACCCAACGCCGACGGTCGTTTTCTTTCACGGCGGCGGGTTTGTCATTGGCAATCTTGATTCTCACGCCGGTTTCTGCGCAGAGATGGCGCGTTCGCTCGATCTTCCGGTCGTCGCGATTGATTACCGGTTGGCGCCGGAGGCGAAATGGCCGGCTGCACCAGATGATTGCGAGGTTGCCGCGCGCTGGGTAGCCGAAAGCCCGGCGGCACTCGGTTTTGATGTGTCCGGACTGATTCTCGTTGGCGATTCTGCCGGGGGGAATCTTGCAATCGTCAGTGCGCTCGCCTTGCGAGATCGTCCGGCTAAAGTGCCGGTACTGATACAGGCGCCTATTTATCCGGCCACCGATATCAGTCGCCCTTATCCGAGTGCCAGGGAATTTGCCGAAGGATTTCTGCTGACCGCACCGATGCTGGACTGGTTTATCACGTGCTATGGCGCTGATGCACAAGACCACCGTACCTCACCGGTACTTGCAGATCTCGACGGCTTACCATCCGCCATTGTCGTCACTGCAGGACTTGATCCACTTCGCGACCAGGGACGGGCTTATGCGACAGCGCTGGCGGAAGCAGGCGTAGACGTCTGGTTTCACGAAGCAGAAGGGAATGTCCACGGTTTTGTTGCGCTGAGGCAGGCAATCCCGTCCGCAACTGCCGATGTGGCGTGGATTTTGACGATGCTGCGCACAGAAATCCATCGGATCGCTGCGCAAAATTTACCGGCGGATATACGCTGAGACGACACAGGCACCTGCAAGCGTCAATCGACTGAACCTGACCGTCCAGACCTCCGGCTCTGCACTACAACTTACTTCACCAAACCAGGAGGAAACAGCACTGCGCGGTATGATGATGAATGTTCCCCTGTTGATTTCATCAATACTGGATCATGCGGTCGAAAACCATGGTGATACAGAAATTGTTTCACGCGCGACCGAGGGCAGAATTCACAGATATGTTCCATGTCAACGCTTGGGGTATTCCTTTCTCGGCACTGATTGTGGGGGCCAAGCTAGTCATGCCTGGCGCAAATCTCGATGGAGCAAGCCTGTATTCTCTGTTCGAAAGCGAAGGCGTCACAATTGCCGGCGGTGTCCCGACCGTTTGGATGGCGCTGCTGGACTGGATGGATGCAAATGCTCGGTCCTTTTCCAGCCTTCAACGAATTGCCGTAGGTGGGTCAGCGCCTCCGCTCGATATGATCAACCGCTTCCAAAGCCGAAACATCATGGTACGACATGCGTGGGGCATGACAGAGACGAGCCCTATCGGCTTGGTATCAGCAAAACTGCCAAAACATCAGAATCTCTCGTCGGAAAAGCAAGCGCTCAATCTGACCAAGCAGAGCCGACCGATTTACGGTGTGGAAATTCGTGTTGACCGCGCTGACGGCAAACCCATCCCACGTGACGGCAAGGCTATGGGCAACCTGCTGGTTCGTGACCCCTGGATTGCATCCGACTACTTTGACAATGGACAAAACTCTACACATGAAGACAATGGTTGGTTTGACACGAATGATGTCGTCACGGTCGATGCAGACAATATCGTTCAGATCGTTGATCGCACCAAAGACTTGATCAAGTCCGGCGGAGAGTGGATCAGTTCAATTGAACTGGAAAACAGTGCGCAGGCGCATCCCTCAATGAAAGAGGCGGCGGCGGTTGCGAAACTGGATCAACGTTGGGGAGAGCGGCCCGTTCTCGTCGTGCAGCTGCAACCCAATGCGCTATTCACATACGACGATATGGTTTCGCTCTATTCCGGCAAGGTTGGTAAGTGGAGCATTCCGGACGAAGTCATCATCGTTGATGAACTTCCCCACAATGCCACCGGAAAACTCTTGAAATCAGCCATCCGCGAACTTGTCACCGCTCGCTTGGGGCCGGCAAGGCAAACGCGGCGGATGACGACTAAAAGACCTTTACCATTCTCTTGCCGACGTTTTCTCCTGCAAGCAGGCCAACCAAGGCACTCGGGAGAGAATCAAAGCCTTCCAGAACATCTTCGCAAACCTCTATCTGACCTGTATTGACCCAGCCGCTTAGTTCGGAGATTACGCGCTCTTGCTCCCCAAGAAAGTCAAACAGGAGGAAACCACGGATGGTAAGGCTCTTCAATATAGCCTGACCCGGAAAACCGCTTGGGCCAGCACCCGGAGTACCCGCATCATATTGGGAAACTGCCCCGCAGCAAACGATCCGCCCATATTGTGCCATATTGGCCAAGCAGGCATCCAGCACCTCTCCTCCGGTATTATCGAAATAAACATCGATACCGTCTGGGCAGGCAGACTTTAGATCTTCCAGGAGATTACCGGCCTTGTAGTCGACAGCTGCGTCAAAGCCCAACTCCCCCGTCAACAAAGCACATTTTGCGTGGCCGCCAGCAATACCAACGACACGGCAACCCTTGATCCGGGCGATCTGACCGGCAATGGAGCCAACCGCACCACCGGCGGCGGATATGACGACCGTGTCACCCGGCTCCGGTTGGCCGCATTCCAGCAGACCGAAATAGGCCGTGAGACCAGGAACGCCGTAGATGCTGACCAGATGGCTCAACGGCTCAATTCTGGGTAGCTTGGTAAGGGTCTGTGCCGGGACGACGGCAAAAACCTGCCAGCCCGTTTCCGTGAAGACAAGATCGCCAGGCGCCAGGTTGGACGAGCGCGACTCGATCACTTCTGCCAGCGACATGCCGGCCATGAGATCGCCGCTCGCAAGGCCGGCCCGATACGTGGCCCCGTGCATCCACGCTCGACTTGCGGCATCTAAAGCCACGTACAACGTTCGGAGAAGAACTTCTCCCTCTGCCGGAACAGGACGTTCAGTTTCACGTATCTCAAAATGATCTGCAGAAAGCTTGCCTTGCGGAAGCCTCGACAGAATGATTTGGCGGTTGGTTACCATGTTTCCTCGGCTGTCGTAATTAAATCCGCAACGAATTGGCGCTTTGAAACGCAATTCCCATTGCAATGCAGCTGCTGCTCACAAGCGCACTTAGCGAGTAGAGCGTCGCGATAGTTACGGTGATTGCCTCCTTGTTGGGAGTAGACGACACGCCAATAAAGTGGCATTTTGCGTCAGACGTTCAAGGTCGGCTCACACGAGGGGGCTCGGGGAGAAGGTAGCTTTAGCGTCACCATTCGGATTTTTATTCTCCGGCTTTTGAGGCCATTGATGACTTGCCCAAAAAAATTTCATTCAATTATAGCAACAAGCCTCAGTAGTCCTATCTGCTTCAAATTGAGATGCCTTTACTCCGCCACAACTGCCACGGCACCGAACCGCCCTTAACCTCACGGCCAAGCTGGCGGTCAATGACCGGCCGCCATGGGACAAGAATGAACTCGCGCACCTTCTCGACGATGACAAACTTGCTGCTGGCGAGTTGCACGGTGCCGGTGAACTTGCCACTCACGCTGTGGCCGTCCGTGGCGGCGCGGAATGGCAACGCCTTGCTCGTGGCGATCTCCGCGCCGACGCTGGCAACTTCGCGCTCGCGCAGCGTGGCGAGAAGGCTGCGCTGGTAGAAGATGCGACCATCCTGCGTTCGGGTGGCATCGCCCTGTTCGATATGATGCTCGCGCCGCTTGTCCATGGCGTCGCGTACCTGTGGCCGAAGCCGGCCGGAGCGCGATCCGATGCGTTAGGCGTCACGAGCCGCTGATCGAGCTAGGTCGCCCCATCGGACCCGATCTGGCTTTCCAGATTGAAAGTCGAGGTTTTACCGGGCGTGTTCACATGCTCACGCTTTATCGGGAACGCACCATCGTTCCGGCCGAGCCATCCGATGCCGAGAACGCACCGGACTATGGCACTCATCACGGCACTAATGATGGTCCCGAGATCGGAGCTGCGTGGAAGCGTACCGGCGAGAGGGCGGACAAGTATCTCTCCGTGCTGCCCGACGATCCCGCTTTACTCCAGGCGATCAGCGCAAATCTGTTCCGCGACGACGCCGGCGGGACCCCGTGGTCCCTGCACTGGAATCCGACCGCGACCGCGCGAAGATCGGGACTGACATGATGGGATCCCGCGCTCTTTTCCTCTTTACGGCCCTGCCGTCGCTTGGCTGTTCGTCGTGTAATCAACCGGTGACGCGAGCGCGTCGATTGCGCCGCCAAGAGACACCCAAACGACCAGCCCATTGCGTGGTCCGGTCGAAGATGAACCGCATGGCGGTGACATTTTCGTTGCCCGTGCAAGTGATGGGAATACGCCGTTCCAACTGGCGCAGATCGGCAAACAGGTCTGCAAGCAGCTTACACATTGCCGACGAGAGATCGTTGGATTGATCTTCGACAGCTTGCGACAGGTCGACCTTGAATAGGCCCGCGCCTTGGCGCAGTGCGATCCCGTATTCGAGGTAGAAAGCTCGCATCTGATTGATCAGACACGTTCTCGTTCCGATCATCTGATCTCGGACCCTGTTGTGTAAAGCCTGAAGGTCGGCTTGTTCCTCGCTCTTGAGTGCAGCAAATCGCATTGTTGGACGTGTGGCAGCCTCAGCGATCGCTTCCGCATCGATGATGTCGCTCTTGTTCGACTTTACGTAGGGCTTCACGAACTGCGCGGGGATCAAGCGCACCTTATGTCCAAGCGCCTGTATCTTACAGGCAATCCACTGAGATCCTGCACACGCTTCCATCCCTACGATCGCCGGCGCCGCACGCTCGAAGAACTGTAGCAGCGTGTCGCGTCGGAAACGAACCCTCTGGACTGGGACGCCATCGCTTCTGAGGCCGACAACATGAAAGATGTTCTTGCCAATATCAATTCCGTAGGCAGCCGCTGGGCGCGGCATATTGCGCTGTGGCATTGCAACCTCCTTCGATTTGGGCGCCTCATGATGCGGCAGGAGGACGAGGCGGACCATCCCATTGATGGTGACGCCCGGCGCAAGGCGAGATGTGGTGGCCCATGTCTGCAAGGAGCACGACGTGAACCAGCGCCGGGCGTGTGCGATCCTGTCCGTTGATCGGTCTAATGTGCGATATTCCAGCGTTCGGCCGAACGATGCGTCCATTCGGAGGCCATGAGGCAGGTTGCGTCCGGGCGCCGCCGCTTCGGCTATCGCCGTATCCATGTGATGCTGGATCGGCAGGGTATTGTCATAAACTTAAAGAAGCTGCATCGCCTCTACCGGGAAGAGAAGCCTGCGGTTCGTAAGCGTGGTGGCCGTAAGCGGGCCTTGGGAGCGCGACGGCCCATCGCGCTGCCGTCACGGGCCAACGAGCAGTGGAGCCTTGACTTCGTCAGCGATGCATTCACCGATGGACGGCGGTTCCGCGTCTTAGCCATTGTCGACGACTTTACCCGAGAATGCCTGGCGCTGGTCGCCGACACAACCCTTTCGGGCCTGCGTGTTACGCGGGAACTCGATATCGCCATGGCCCGACGCAGACGACCTCGAACAATTGTCTCGGATAACGGAACCGAACTGACCTTGATGGCAATTCTCAGATGGTGCCAACAGACACGTGTCGAATGGCATTACATCGCACCGGGAAAGCCGATGCAGAACGGATATATCGAATCCTTCAACGGCCGCATGCGTAACGAGCTGCTGAACGAGAGCTTGTTCTTCGGGCTCGGCCACGCCCGCAGTGCCATTTCCAAGTGGGTCGACGATTACAATACATCCGGCCGCATTCGTCGCTCAGATACCACACCCCGACAGCCTATGCCGGGACCATCGCCGCAACCGGCTCCAACGCTGCGCCAATTGGCGTAACGAAAACCGTCGAGGCTCTAATCGCCGCTGGGTGAAAGTTCAGTGGCAGGTCACCAGCACCAGCCCTTCAGCGCATTCTTGCATGAATAGCCCATGGCGAATGGTCGCTTTCGCACGCTTGCCCAGCTTGATGTAAAGCGCAACTGCTCGCATCCGGTCTTCGTAGGAATACATGAACCACCTCCCTGATAGTCCAAGTTTTCGTCCGAATGCCCGAATATGATGGGGATGACCAGAAGGTTGCGGAATGTCCATGCCAGCAGCCGTCGATCACGATGATTGCCATGGGTTGTCGAAAACTCTCATCGAAGACATCGGGAGATTTTTCGCAATAGGGTCAACAGTTTGGAAAGTGTATTACGACCGCCAATCCGGGAGCGTTGTCCTTAAGCTCTATCTTCGCCTCATGGAGCTCTGCTATAGCTTTTACCAAACTGAGGCCAAGGCCGGTTCCATTCGAAGTCCTGCTCTTTTCCAGCCGATAGAACCGGTCAAAAACACGGTGTCGCTCCGCCACCGGTATTCCCGGTCCATCATCGCAAACCGCCAGACAAATGGCTCCCCGTTCCTGCGAAACATTGATAGTTATTGAGGAACCGGAAGGGGTATGATGCATCGCGTTGGCGACAAGATTTGCCAACATCTGTCGAATGAGATCAATATCACCGTTGACACAACAACAGGCAGGCGTGCTTTTAAAATTGAGTCGATACCCTTCCTCGCAGGCACTTGCTTCATAGGTTTCGTAAATGTCGCGACACAGCCCCGTGAGGTCAATCATCGCAAACTTGGTGGTTCGATTACGCGACTCAATGCGTGCAATTCTTAGGAGTGCATCGAAAGTATCAGCAATCGACCCTAATTCAGCAAGCGCAATCTCAACGGAAATTTTGGCATCCCCGACAGTCTCGGCTTGCAACGCCTCGTCCAGCACAAGGAATGTCCGGCTGATAGGTGTTTTCAAGTCGTGGGCAATATCGGTTGTCACCTGCTTCATACCCGTAACGCTGACTTCCAATCGCGTGAGTGCGACGTTAATTTCGCTTGAAAGAATATCTATTTCGTCCTTTCTTGTAGAAATTGGGAGGCGTCTTGACAGTTCTCCATGACCAATCGCGTGAGCGGTCTTCGTAAGTACAGATATCCGACGCCTGGTACGATATCGCAGTACAGCAGCCCCACCCAATCCAACAGCAAAGACGATGGCTGTCGTCCAACCCAAGCTGACTAGCACGATCCGAGCAAGCTCGTCACTGCCTCCAGAGCTGATACCGACGACGAGATCATTCTCTCCCAATCGTCCACGGAATAATTTGTAACTCGGTTGGCCGCCGCGTTGCCCACTGGGAGAGAACGTAGAAAATCCTAGCGGTGAACCGAGCAACGTAGCGTTCCCGGCAATCACGACTCCCGAAGAATCGCAAAGCGTATAGATGGTCTCCTCACCTCGAATTGCAGGGCCATGGCTGTTGATCATATCGATCGCCCCAGAAAGCCCGCGATCCTCGTAAGCCGTCTCGATCTCACGGTAGCGTTCCATCACAATGGAATTGAGATGATCATTCAGAAAATTCAGCACCATCTTGGATGCGATGATGTTCGCCCCAAGATACGAGATGACAAAGAAGGAGATGTAAATGATCGTAATTCGTACCGCTGAGCTTTTGAAGAAACTACCGTCGGCCATGCAGCGTATAACCCGTGTTGCGAATGGTATGCAGCAACTGGAATTCGAAGGGCTTATCGATCTTTGCTCGTAGTCGACTGATATGCGTCTCGACGACCGAACTTTGAGGGTCGAAATTAAAATTCCAAATTCGCTCCAGCAACATGGTTTTGGTGAGGACTCGACCTTCGTTTCGCATTAGGAGTTCCAGCAGAGAAAACTCACGGGGCAAGAGATCAATCGTGGTCTCGCCACGTATAGTGGTCCGTCTGACCAGATCAATCTCAAGGTCGCTGACTCGCAGCTTGGTTTTCTCCAGCGTTATCGGTGGACGTCTCACCAACGCGTTCATTCGCGCCATCAATTCCGAAAAGGCGAAAGGCTTCACTAGATAGTCGTCGCCACCAGCTTCCAAACCTTCGACACGATCATCCACATCACTCATCGCCGTGAGAAACAGCACCGGAGTTCTAATGGTGGCCGCGCGTAGGCTTTTGACTAACGTCAGGCCATCCAATCCCGGAACCATGCGGTCGACGATCAGTACATCATATGCGGCGTCCAGACCAGCCGCTAGGCCTTCTCTGCCATCTCCTACCCAATCGACAACATGACCGGCCGAGGTCAGGCCTTTGACGACATAACTGCCCGTTCTCTGATCGTCTTCGATAAGAAGAATCTTCATGCATTGCCTCTAATAAAGCACCAGCCTCTAAAGTGGGGCAGCCTGTAAGACAGCACAAATGCATGAGACGGTTATTGTTCATAACACTAACGGCAACGCGACCTCACCTTACAAAAATGTAAAGTAAGCGAAAAGCGGCCGACAATGGCTTGTCCCAATGTCCTTTAGCAGCACAACAACGGCTTCGAAGAGGATACATCATGAAGACCACGCTTACTATCGTATCATTCGTTCTCTTTTCGGGGACTTCGGCAGTAATGGCATTCGAGCCGTTGCCAGAAGGAACATCGAAACTGAATGCTATTGTCAGGGGGCATGGCGAGCTTGGCGATACCGTTATCTCCACTTCCAATCCCGACGTCTCGTTCCGTTTACTTGAAAACGGCGTCGTTGAACGGACAAACAGCCGTTACAACACCGTCACCTATTCCCGCCCAGAGGAAGAAGCGCGACGGTTTCGCAACCGTCGCTAACAACAATCCACGGCTGCGGTGTTGTACCCTGATACCTGGAGTTTGGCGGACATCTCAAGATGAGCCGACTTGGTCCGCGGCAGATAAGCGGCGGCGACTATCGTGAGAAGATGGGCACCATCAGCGAAGAGAGCGTTAAAAGTTCGCCAAGCGCAAGCGCGGTGTCTTCCTTTGGTTTTGCCATCTCGCGATCACCGCAGCCCGTGGATTTGTGAATGAGTCTGGGCACTGTAAACAAGGCCCCACCCGGTTCTGCCCTCGAACAGCTCAACGCAACGCCAGTTGGGTGTAATTTCTTATGTCGATAGTCGAGCAACAAAATCGGCGCAACCATGATCTTATTCCCGGATTTTCACCATGAAACGTTTGTTCCTGGTGGTTGCCCTGCCGCTTTTTGCGGGCGGATGCGCAGCCACCTTACCTGAAGTCGTCGTATCGACCGACAGCCCCGACACCGTCTCCAGCATCAGGCCCATTCCCTACCAAAACCCGATCGGAGCTTACACGCACCGCGTTCCCGTCAATCCGAAACCCTGGCGTGGTCTGAACGACGCACAGGCGCCGGCAAAGGGAGGCGCATGATGATCGTACGCCATATCAGGCTGGTATCCTCCCTCGTGCTTCCGCTTATCGCGGCTGGCTGCGTGACGACCGACTATGCCGCCAAGGATGCGGGCTTTGCCGATGCGACATTGAAAAGCGCCGAGGCAACCGGCAAGCAGACTGTCTGGGTGCAGAACCTGCAGCAGGCGCAGGTGGTGCGCGACCGCGTCAAGGCGCTGATGGCCAAAAAGACCATCGACGTCGAAACCGCCGTTCAGGTCGCATTGCTGAACAACAAGGGGCTGCAGGCATCCTATGCGGATCTCGGCGACAGCGCCGCCGATGCCTGGCAGACGCAACTCTCCGTCTTTCCGACCTTTTCCGTCAGCCTGAACGGCATCGGAACGCCCGGGCTTGGCATGTATCGCGTGCTTGAAGGGGCCGTCACCGCCAATATTCTCGCTTTGGCGACCTATGACAAGAATATCAGGCTGGCGGATACGCGCTTCCGTCAGGCACAGGTCAACGCGGCGATCGCCACCGTATCGCTTGCCGCGGAAACCCGCCGGGCATGGATAAACGCCGTGGCCGCCTGGGAAAACGTCGCCTATCTCAATCAGGCGAAGGTCGCGGCCGACGCCTCTTCGGAACTTGCGAAAAAGATCGGCGAAGCGGGTTCGATGCCCAAGGCCAATCAGGCCCGCGAGCATGTGTTTTATGCGGAACTGACGGGAGAAACGGCAAAGGCGCGACTGGCGGCAAAACTCGCCAAGGAAGAGCTGATCCGGCTGATGGGCCTTTCCGGCACGGACGCCGAGTTCCAGATACCCAACCGGCTTCCTTCCCTGCCGAAGACCCTGATAGCGCGCAACGATATCGAGGCGGAAGCAATTCACAAACGCATGGATTTGCAGGTCGCCCGCCTCGAATTGCACGCAACCGCGCAATCCTATCGCCTGGAAGACGCCACCCGCATCGTCACCGATATCGAGCTGGCCGGAAATTGGGAGAAGGAACGCGAGCGCGAGGACGGTGCCACCCGTTCGGACATTGCAAGAACCGGCTCGCTGTCCTTCACGATCCCGATCTTCGATTCCGGGCAGGCGCGTCTGCGCAAGGGCGAACTTGCCTATATGCGGGCGGCCAACCAGCTGGCCGGGCTGGCCGTCGACATCCGTTCGCAGGCCCGTTCCGCCCATCTGGCCTACAGGTCGAATTACGACATTGCCCGTCACTACCGCAACAATGTCCTGCCCCTGCGCAGCGCGATCGAGGAGCAATCGCTGCTGTCCTATAACGGCATGATTACCAGCACCTTCGAGCTGATCGCCGATACCCGCGAAAAAGTCGAATCCACCATCCTCGCAGTCAACGCCAAGCGCGACTTCTGGCTGGCCGAAGCCAACCTTGCCCCCGTCATCTATGGCGGAAGCACCGGCAGTGCCGCGGCCGAAACCGAAGTCGCGACGTCCGAAGCCCCGGCTGGCGGCGGTCATTGAGAAAGGAAACGGGAATGTTCAGCAGAAGACAATTGCTTGGAGCAGGCGCCGCCGGCGCGGCGCTCGTCTCCTCCAAAACCTGGGCGCAGACGTCCAATATGGGCCTGCCGGAAGCAGCCAGCATGGAAGGCGCTGCGACCCAGACACCCACCCGCCCCTCAACCGGCCCGGATTACAACCCGGTCGTCACCCTCAACGGATGGACACTGCCCTTCCGGATGAACAATGGCGTCAAGGAGTTCCACCTCGTTGCCGAACCGGTGGAACGCGAGATGGCCGAGGGCATGACCGCCTATCTGTGGGGTTACAACGGCCAGTCCCCCGGCCCGACCATCGAGGCTGTGGAGGGTGACCGGGTGCGTATCTTCGTCACCAACAAATTGCCCGAACATACGACGGTTCACTGGCACGGCATGATCCTGCCTTCGGGCATGGACGGTGTCGGCGGCCTGTCGCAGCCGCATATCCCTGTCGGCAAAACCTTCGTTTACGAGTTCGATCTCGTGAAATCCGGCACCTTCATGTACCACCCGCATTCCGACGAGATGGTGCAGATGGCCATGGGGATGATGGGCTTTTTCGTCGTACATCCCAAGGACCCGGCGTTCATGCCGGTGGACCGGGACTTCGTGTTCCTGCTCAGCGCCTTCGACATCGACCCGGGAAGTTACGTGCCCCGTGTCATGGAGATGACCGATTTTAATCTCTGGACCTGGAATAGCCGGGTGTTTCCCGGCATCGATCCGCTGGTCGTGTCGAAAAACGACAGGGTGCGGGTGCGGGTCGGCAACCTGACCATGACCAACCACCCGATCCACATGCATGGTTACGACTTCGAGGTCACCTGCACCGATGGCGGCTGGGTGCGACCCGAGGCGCGGTGGCCGGAAGTCAGCATCGACATTCCCGTCGGCGCGATGCGCGCTTACGAGTTCGACGCCAAATATGAGGGCGACTGGGCGATCCATTGCCACAAGTCGCATCACACCATGAACGCCATGGGTCATGAAATCCCGACATTCATCGGTGTCGACAAAAAGGAAGTCGCCAAGAAAATCCGGCAGATCCGCCCCGAATATATGCCGATGGGCACAGCCGGCATGGCTGACATGGCCGAGATGTCGATGGAGATACCCGAAAACACCGTGCCCATGATGACCGGCTGGGGTCCGCACGGCCCCATCGAAATGGGCGGCATGTTCTCGGTGGTGAAGGTCCGCGAAGGTATCTCCGCGGGCGATTACGCCGATCCGGGCTGGTATGAAAACCCGCCCGGCACACAGGCCTTTGAGTGGACGGGCAACCTGCCCGACGCGCCCAAAGCCAAAGATGCAAGCACACAGCCCCCATCTGCCCATTCGAACCACGGCTGACCGTCAATCCTCCCAAACGAAAAGGAAAACAACATGAACACTGCAATTCTTGGCCTTGTGCTGGCAGCACTTGCGACCCCCGCTCTGGCGGCCGGCAGCCATGCTGGCGGACACAGCGAGGTCATGGCCGTCGGCGAACCCGGCGACGCCACGAAAGTCACCCAGATCATCCGCGTCAGCATGAAAGAGACGCCGGATGGCAAGATGATCTTCACGCCCAACAACTTCAAGGTCCGCAAGGACCAGACCATCCGCTTCACCGTCAAGAACGAAGGCGAGCTCGATCATGAATTCGTTCTCGATGAAGAAGCGAAGGTCATGGAGCACAAGGCGCTGATGGAGAAATTCCCCGAGATGGAACATGCCGATCCGAACGCCATCCGTCTGGCACCCGGCAAGACGGGGGAAATCGTCTGGAGGTTCACCAATGACGGCGTCTTCAAGGTCGCCTGCCTTGTGCCCGGACATTACGACGCCGGCATGCACGGCGATGTCACCGTTGCCAAAAAGTAAGCAAACAAGGAAACCGATCCATGAAAACAATCATCAACACCACCCTCGCCGCAGCCCTCTTTCTCGCCTCTGCCGCCGGCGCCTTCGCGCAGGAATTCACCGCCGGCACGGTGAAGAAACTCGATACCAAGGCCAAGAAGGTCACGCTTATCCATGAGGAACTGAAAAACCTGGACATGCCGGCAATGACCATGGTCTTCGACGTCAAGGACGAAGCCATGCTGGCGAAATTGCAAGAAGGCGCGAAAGTGCAATTCGTCGCCGAGCGGGTGAACGGCAAGCTGACCGTGACGCAGCTGAAATAACTGCAGCGATGTGATGGGACGCATCCAATCGTGAACACGTCCCATACTCGCGCCAAGCGGTCGGCGAGGAACACCAACTCACTTTTTTCTGTTCGGAGACGAAGAATATTACATCACCTTTGAATCCCTTGGCCCCTCAATGGGACACCGCTCGCAAAGTCCGTTCAATCTTTTTGCGTTTCGTTGCTTTCGTCATTTTACTCACCAACTTCATCCTCGGAGGCAGTATGGGAGCCGAACGCACCCCCCTCGCCGTCCCCGTCATCTATTTTACGATCAGCATCGCCTTAGTCGCAGCAACACGATTATTACCCAATCGTACATGGCTTAAAATCGTCTTCGTAGTTTTTGACGCTACCTTGATGACGTTAGTTCTCTACGCACATATCCTGAGCAGGCAAGCCAGCGAAAACCACAATCTTACAACCACCGGCCTGGTCATTGCGTTTATCCTGCTCACCCAGGTGGCCCTTGAACTTGATCGTAAACTGATCGTTATTTTCTCTGGACTTGTTCTTACTTCCTGGGTCGCCATGCTTGCGACCATCGCAGTCAGACACCGCACGGGTGATACCGCCTCCGTCATTGGATCGTTTTTTAATCGTGACCTTGGTCTGACAGTTAGCTTCGCATTCGCCGCCTTCGCAATTTACCTACTAGCGAGGGATCATGACCACACGCGCAAAGAAGGCCTCAGAGCCGACAAGCGACGCCTTAACCTTTCCGGGTTTTTCTCCCCACTTGTTGTTGAGCAACTTCAAGAGACGGGTAGCAATCTTGGCCTTGAACGCCGCGATGCAGCGATCATGTTCATAGATTTGCGTGATTTCACCCGTTTCGCAGAAACTGCATCTGCTGATGAACTGACCTTCACCCTCACAAAGTATCGTCAACTAGTCTCCCGAACAATCATCGAATATGGCGGGACCATAGACAAATTCATCGGAGACGGCGTTATGGTAGTCTTTGGACAACCACAGCCCAGCAAGTACGATGCAGATCGCGCAATTGCATGTGCCCTGGAACTAGTGAACGTATTAAGCAACTGGAGGAACTACTGCCTGGACAATGGCTATCCTTCCTTGGAAGCTGGCATCGGCCTGCACTACGGAACCGTGATCAGCGGTGTTTTGGATAGTGGCTGCCATAATGAGTTTACAGTCGTTGGCGACGCCGTCAATGTCGCTGAGCGGTTGGAATCTCTTGCAAAATCTCTCGGAGCGCTGCTTGTCGTTTCGTGCGATCTAATGCTTCGATTGAGGGTACCAATTCCTCCGGCCGAGTGGCTCTCACAAAGTTCTGTTGCCTTACCGGGGCGACGACTATTGATTAACGTCAGATACATTTGCCGCTTGCCGTACCAAAAATACCCGTAAAAGTTACGGTATGATCCAAGTAAACGACGCAGGCTCCATATGAATAGATGGTGTGGTTGTCGCTCTACCCACCCGACACGTTCTGTCAGAGGATAGTCGAGTTAAATCCAATGGGTGGAAGGATGGCAGCATGGCATACAACACGATGATTGGGATCGATCTGGCGAAGAACGTTTTCCAGGTTCATGGAACTTTGCTTTCCGGAGAGGTCAAGTTTCGGCGGAAGCTATCCCGGCAGCATTTTCGTAGATTTATGGCCGGGCAAGGCGCTTCGATCGTCGTGATGGAGGCGTGCGGGAGTGCTCATTACTGGTCACGCGAGATGACGAAACTCGGTCATGCAGTACGGCTGATAGCGCCACAGTGCGTGCGTCCATTAGGGTCCCGGAACCGGGCAAGGCGAAACCTGGCTCGTGTTTGGTCGCAATGAACGCGGCGGCCCTGTCGGGAAAGCGCTGCAACGGCTTGTCTCAAGCCCCAAGGCGCAATTCCGGTGGCGCAATCCGGAGGGAAACCCATACATCTTCCGGCTTGAAGACCGCAGTACCGTCACATCAAACTATCATGACGTTGCTATGGCCATGGGCCAAGCTTGAATAGAGAGCCGTATGCGCTGAAAGGTGCACGTACGGTTCGGGGAGGAGAAGCGCATCCGCGCTTCTTACTCCACTCCGGACCTGTGAGGGCTTCGCGTATCTGGCCCACGCGACAAATGCTTCGCATTTGCACTGATGTCATCGATCTCTATTCCCGCCGGGTGATCGATTGGGCAATGCAGAGCCGCCAAACCACCGACGTCGTGTTGCAGGCTCTGCTCATGGCGGTGTGGCGGCGCAAGCCGAAGAACAAGGTGCTGATCCACTCGGATCAGGGCTCCCAGTTCACCAGCATGGACTGGGCCTCGTTCCTCAGGCACCACAATCTGGTTCACTCGATGAGCCGACGCGGCAACTGCCATGACTGTGAATGTGCTATAGCAGCCTGATGGCCTGACCCATGCTATGATTGATCGCGTGTCATTGCGTTGACGTGTCGTCCATCAGGTTGCCCCGGCAGCGGGCGAGACGTGACTTCATAGGAGCTTGACGGTCAGCGTACCATCACAGTCCTGTCCTCTTCGATCGGTGCCCGGGCTATTTTAACCGAAGGGCACCCAATGGATCATATCATCGTCGGCGTCGATACCCACAAGGCCAACCATGTTGCCGTTGCCATCAATGCACACGGCGCTCGTTTAGGCACCATCACTATACCAGCGACACGAAAAGGATACTCGAGCTTGGAGACCTGGGCATCCAGGCTCGGCCATATCAAGGCATTCGGCATAGAGGGGACCGGCTCCTATGGAGCAGGTTTGTCCCGGGAACTGTTGGCTCAAGGACATACGGTTCTCGATGTGATGCGCCCCAACCGACAAATCCGCTACCTTCACGGCAAATCCGACAGTCTCGATGCCGAAAGCGCAGCGCGTTCGGTTCTGAATGGTCAAGCCACAGCTTTGGCGAAAGCTCAAACAGGGTCATCGGAAATGATCAGGCATATCAAAGTCGCCCGCGACAGCGCTGTAAAGGCCAAGTCGCAGGCAATGATCACTTTGCGAACGTTGATAATAAACGCACCGTCCGATCTGCGTGATGCGCTCGACCAGATCAAAGGGCCAATCGCCTTGATCCGTCACATCGCCGCGTTTCGACCAGGCGAGATTTTATCGCCGAGTTCGTCGGCAAAAGTTGCCATGCGGGCCATCGCCCGTCGTTGGTTGATGCTGCACGAGGAAATTGCGGAACACGAGTGTGAGCTCGAACGCATGGTGATCAGCAAAGCTCCTGCATTGATGAAGTCGTTCGGCATATCAACGATAACCGTCGCCGAGATGTTGATCCTGATCGGTGACAATCCCGAACGCATCAAATCGGAATCTGCCTTGGCAAAAATGTGCGGTGTATGCCCAATTCCGGCCTCCAGCGGCAAGACCAACCGAATGCGCCTCAATCGAGGCGGCAATCGACAGGCTAATGCCGCCATTTATCGTGTTGCGGTCGTTCGAATGCGTGATGACGACAGAACGAAAACATACGCGGCGCGCCGAACTGCGGAAGGCAAAACCAGGCGGGAAATCGTTCGATGCCTAAAACGATATATCATCAGGGAGATATATCGCCATCTCTGCACGCCATCTGTTTCCCAGTTCTCTGGGCCTTGACAGATATAGGAGCATCAATGCGGTGGCCGAGACCTTCTTCAATCTTCTAAAGCGTGAACGGATACGTCGCAGGGTTTACCGTTCACGCGATGAAGCACGCCAGGATGTGTTCGACTACATCGAAATGTTCTACAACCCGAAACGCAAGCACGTCAGAAACGGGATGCTGTCGCCCGTCGAGTTCGAGAAGCAGCAGAAAATTTAACCCGAGGGGTGTCTACCAAACTCGGGGCTATTCAAAAAGACAAATAACAATCACCTGATTGACGACATATAAATTCCGATCAACGCTGCTTCAACGACCTGCTTTTCGCAAGGGCGATGAACTTAAGTGCTGCCGAGCTCATCGCCTATGGAAGGGCCACTCGTCGGTGCTCTGGGCAGGATGACCGGGGTCTGATAGTCTGGATCCGGCATGATGGCGCACCTCAATCCGAAGACGCGTTCGATTGTCGTTTCCGTCAGTATGTCCCAGGGTTTACCCTGCTCGACGACCGTTCCACGATGGACGATGGTTAAATGGCTTGCGTAGCGCGCGGCAAGGGTCAAGTCATGCATCACGGCGATAATCGTTCTGTTGGCGGTGATCAGGCCCCTGCAAATTTCAAGCATCTCGATCTGGTGGGCAAGATCGAGATAGGTGGTTGGTTCGTCCAGTAGAAGAATATCGGTTCCTTGGGCGAGAAGCATCGCCAGAGACACTCTTTGCCTTTGCCCGCCCGAGAGCTGGTTAACCGGCCGCAGCGCGAAGGGCCCGATGGACGTGACGGATATGGCCTCTTCCACGGCTGCCTCATCAGCGCAAGACCAGAGACGGAACCAACCGTGGTGGGGATGACGGCCGCGCCGAACCAGTTCCAGCGCTGTTGCTCCGTCGGGGAATTGCGCCTGTTGCGGCAGGAGGCCGACCCTTTTTGCGAAAGCGCGGCGCTCGAGGTGCACAACATCGGTCCCGTCGAGAAACGCGTGTCCCGAGGACGGGGACAGCAGCCTCGCCAGACAGCGCAGCAAGGTCGATTTGCCCGATGCATTCGGCCCGATAATCGCAGAAAAGGCTCCGCGTGGAAAACGCACATTGACGTCGCGCAAAACCGGGGTGCGGCCGGGTGCAGCAAAAAGGGCTTCGGTATGAATGGCAGGGTAAGAGGCGTTCATGCCGCTGCTCCTTTACCGTTTCTCCTGATCCACAACAGTGCGACGAAATAAATGCCTCCCAATGCGGCAGTCATTGCCCCCGCAGGTATAATGCGGGGCAGGAACAGAATTCGGCCGGCAATGTCGCTGCTGAGCAAAAACACGGCGCCGGACAGGCAGGAGGCGAAGAGCGGGATCGAAGCGCTGCCAGTCAGCCAAAAGGCAATCCTTGGTGCAATCAATGCCACGAACCCGACTGGACCGGCCACGAAGGTTGCCACCGCCGTCAGAGCCAGTCCGATAACGGCGATCTTCAGTTGCGTTGCCGCAACGTTTTCTCCCAGGCTGGCGGCCCTGTCCTCTCCCAGTTCGAGGATATGCAAGGGGCGTGCACAGGCCAGCGCCGCAGGCACAAGCAGGCACAGCATCAGCAGGCTCAGGTAAAGTCTGGTCCCATCTGCCCCGTTCAGTGATCCTGCTTTCCAGTTGGCGGCCGCGAGTGCCATATCGAGTTGTACGGTCATGACGACCCAGTCGTTCAATGCCATGAAGAACGCACCGATCGCTATGCCGATCAGAATAATGCGCTCCGTGTCGGTATTGCGGGGGGTGGCAAGACCATAGACGAACCCACCCGCAAGCATTCCTCCTGCCAGGCTTGCGATGGCGATCATCACCTGGGAGGCCCCCGCGAGCATGGCCAGCAGCGCGCCTGTGAAGGCGCCGGAATCGAAACCGAGAATGTCGGGGCTTCCGAGCGGATTACGCAGCAAGGTCTGGAACAGTGCGCCAGCCATGCCGAGCGCCATTCCGGCGAGGATTGCGGCAGCAACGCGTGGTGTGCGCCATTCAAGGACAACGAGCTTGATAGATGGGTCACCTTCGCCTGACAGAGCGATCACCACCTGCCGCAGGCTGGTCGGAAGCGTCCCCGTAGCCAACGCCACAATGGTCAGGCCAAGGCCCGCAGCGATAAAAAAGGTGCTCCATCCCGCTCTGCGCAGGGGGACCGGTGAAAAATGCCTCTCCGCAGGCTGCCGCATCGGTCCGTCCTCTAGGCCTGGCGCGTGGGCTGTCGCCGGCGCGCCATGAAAATGAGAAATGGTGCACCCAGCAAGGCGATCACCACGCTTATGGGGATCTCGTTCGGTGCGATGACAGTGCGTGCTATCGCATCCGCCAGAATGACCAGCTCGGCGCCGATGAAGGCCGTAACAGCGAGTGTGGCGCCTTCACCAGCCTGCACCGCCCGTCGTGCGATGTGCGGGGCGGCAAGTCCGATGAAGGCGATGGGACCGCTGGCTGCCGTGGCACCTCCCGCCAGCAACATCACAGTTATGAGGCTTATGAATCTCGTTCGGTGGACGGAAACGCCAAGCGATGCCGCCCGGTCGTCGCCGAGGGCGATCAGGCCGATCCGTGGCGCAATCCACAGTGCCACTAGAAAGCCGGGAACGAACACCCAGAGCGAGGCGAGAACGTTTTTCGCTGTTGCCGCCGCTAGCGATGCAGCGCGCCAGTTGCGGACCAGATCGAAACGGTCCGGATCGGTCAGGGCGATGGCCTGTGTCAGGCCAAAGCAGAAGGCGCCGACGGCGATGCCGGCCAGCGTGAGGCGCATCGGCGTGGGAAGGCCTGCCAGAGCCTGTACGGTAAAGGCGGCAAGACCCGCACCGATGGCAGCGAGCCAGAAAGGCGAGGAAATGATGTCGGTTCCCAGAGTTCCTGTTCCGATGATGATCGCCAGCCCGGCGCCGGCATTGAGACCAAGCAGGCCGGGATCGCCGAGAGGGTTACGGGTGACGGATTGTATGATGCCACCGGAAACGGCCAGGGCAGCTCCCACCAGTGTGGCAAGCGTGACGCGTGGCAGCCTGATATCCCAGAAGATCAGACTTGCCTCATCGTCGGCCCGGCCGCGTATTGCGTCGAAGACGGTCCCGAAAGGCATATGGCGGGCTCCGGTGGAAAGACCAAGTAGGACCGTTGCTGACAGAATGAGGCCGCAGCACAGAACGATCAGGATCACACGCAGTCTACTGCCGGCAAGTGGCGTCATTGCGGTTGCGCTCTCGCGAAAAGGCGGCGCCAGCCCTCGGCCAAGTACCGTGCCGTGTAAAGTGAACCGAACACGCAGTTTCCATTGATGAGATGAACGTGACCCGCGCAGACGGCGGGCAACCTTTGCCATAATGGCTCGGCGGATAACTGGTTTGCGCCGCCATTCCCAAAATCGATTAGCAGAATGGCGTCGACATCGCCTAAGACCTCGCCGAAACATTCCAGTGCCACCTCGCCATAGGGGCCGAGCCGGTCTGCGCCGATCTCCTGTCCGCCGAGTTCCGATAGCACCTGTGCCGGCATGACAAGACCGTAGCCGGTACCCTGGCTGCAAACCATCGCGCGTCGCTTGACCGTATCGTAATAGAGTGCGGCAAAACGCTGGAGCGACAGCGTATCGGCATGTTGATTGCGGATATCCAAGATCAGTCTGTCGTGTTCGCTGAGGCGCTGCTGCACGAGTTGTGTCTTGCCGAGCCAGTTGCCGAGGTCCTGCAGATTAACCTGCCAGCTATGAAGATGACTGGAGGGCAGAACAGGCGCGATGGACGACAACCGGATCAACGGCCACCAGTCAGAATTTGGTGAGGAGTCCGGACACAAAATCAGGTCCGGTGCCAGCGTTAGGATCTGTTCGAGGTCCGGCGGAGCCGTCAGCATCGGCACGTTGTCGGGCACGGGAACCCAAGGTCGCGCCCGGCTGTGGCTGTAACCGGCTATCGGCAGATCGAGAGCCAGCGCCAATTCCAGGCTGATCCGGGAATCGACCGCAAGTACGCGCTGCGGACTTGCGGGGATGTCCACGCGACCCAGAGATGTTTCCACCCTTCGTCGCCAGTCCGAGGCAGGCAATGCTGCTGCCGCAGGCAGGGCCATGGATGCGCCAGCCGCCAGAAATGCGCGCCGCGAAAAGTGAGACATCAGAAATTCGACCCGATCAAAACTTGAAGGTGGTTGAAATGGTCAGGGCACGAGATGCACTGGGGTACAGAAGATTGAATCCCGGGAATGTGCTCCAATAGGCCTCGTTGAAAGCGTTGGTGAGATTCGCCTGGAAGACGATGGGCTGGGCATTCTCCCGCTCCCAGGTATAGCGTGCGCCAAAGTCGAAGGTGTTCCATCCGGACATTTTCTGCAGATTGGCGGCATCGACATAAGATGAACCCGTGGAATTCATCCGTGCCGACAGGGTCAGGTTCGGAAGGAACTCGGGATCCCATTCGGCTCCCAGCGTGACGGTGTAATCCGGCGCGCCGGCAGCCTTCTTACCGTCATAGAGACCATTCGCCGTCTTTGTCGTCTCCGCGTCAAGAAGAACAAGCCCGCCCAGAACACGAAGCGACGACGTGATTTCGCCTGCCACGTTAAATTCAATGCCGCGATAAACCGTTTCGCCATCGGCCTTGAAAGTGTTGTTGACACTGTCGGCGACGCCGGAAGCCTGTGTGGTCTGGAAAATACTCAGTGTGGTGAGAATGTCGCCCCAGTCAACCTTCACGCCGGCCTCGTATTGTTCCGTAACATAGGGTGAAAGCGCCTCGCCGCCATTCGAATAGGTGTCGGGCACGGTTTGGCCGGCGCTGAGACCTTCTATGTAGCTCGCATATATTGTGGTGTTGTCCCATGGCTTCACTGACAGGCCGATGACGGGCGTCAGCGCATCACTTTCGTAGGAGCCCGTTTTCGCTCCTGTCACGATGTTGAAATTGTCGACCTCGACATATTGCTTGCGTAACCCGAGCGTCAGTTGCAGTCGTTCATCGAATGCGGAAAGAGTATCGGACAGTGCAATGCTGGTGAAGGTCGTTTCACTTTGCAGTCCAATCGGCGTGTCGATGATGGTTGGCGCCGGTGCAAAGACGGGGTTATAGATGTTGGACTGCGTTACCGACAAGACCCGGGTGGTCGCAGAACTCCGGTCGGCGCGGTAGCCGTTCACGGAAAGCGTGACGTCATGGGACACCGGGCCGGTGTCGAAATTGGCGCGCAAGCCTGCTTCTGCGGACCGGCGGTCTATATCGATCAGATATCGCCGACCTGTCGCGGTGAAATCACCATTCGGCAGAAGACCGGTTCCTGCTTCTACCGCCTGATTCCAATCCATGGAACTCAGGCCGCCCTTTGCGTAAATCGAGAGCTGATCGGAAATGTCAAATTCCGTCGAAACAGCAGCATAGCGGTCGGTGAAATCGCTGTAGTTCCAGGGTGATACCCAGCCTTCCTGAGGTTTTGGCGGGCGTGCCAGCGGAACGCCGGGCGCTGCTATTACCGTATTGCTCATCCGCTCGGTATCGAGCACCTGCTGACCCAGATCCACGGCAAAACGGAAGTGTTCCCCCCTGTAGTCCAGCGCGAGTGTTCCGTTGGACAATTCCTGCGCCTGGTCTGAAATCGATGTATCGCCGTTGCGATAAAGGATATTGGCACGCGCGCCCCACTCCTTGCCGTCGCCGAAACGGCGGCCGATATCCAGATGCCCGCCAAACTGGCTGTCGGTTGTGTAGGTACTTGTAAATTGTGTGAGCGGCTCATCTTCGGCGCGTTTGGGCACGAGATTGATCACGCCTCCGACCCCGCTTGGCGAAAGGCCACCGAGAAAAGCGCCCGGCCCCTTGAGGATCTCGACACGCTCTATGCCCGCAAGTGTGGTCTGGCTGTTGGGCGCCACACCGAACAGTCCGTTATAAGCGAGTGCACCATTGCCAACCTGCACGCCGCGGATGATGAAATAATTGCCGTTGCCGACGTTGGTCGGCTCTACGTTGCGGATGGCGGGATCGTTCTTCACAACATCTGCAACGGATTGTGCGTTCTGGTTCTCAATCAGTTTCGACGTATAGTTCGTAACAGTGAATGGCGTACTCATCACGTCACGATTGCCGAGAACACCGAGCGCTCCGCCGGTTGCGATCTGACCGCCGGCGTAGACGGGCGGCGAATTCCAGTTGTTGATACGTTCGATCAGGATAGGGTCAAGCAGCGTCGAGCCATCCGCACTGACGCCGCCATTGCCGGCCTGCGCGTTTGATCCGGTGATGGTTACGGTGCTGCCGTTGATCCGGTGGTTGAGGCCTGATCCGGTGAGCAGCTGCGCGATTGCCTCGTTACGGGTAAACGAGCCCCGGACGCCTGGAGAGTTCTTCCCCCGTGCGAGATTGGCGTCGAGGAAAAGCTGGGTACCGGTTGCGCTGGAATAAGCGACCAGCGCCCTTGAAAGCGACTGGGACGGGATATCGAACGAAATCCTGCGTTCACGTGCGGTCGTTTGTGTGGATTGTGCATGTGCCGGTAGTAAATGAACTACTGAGGCGACGATGAGTGCCGTGCTGAGCATCAGGGACCGGGTAAGGAAGGATTTCCGCAGCCGTCGGGCAGGTGCGGAATTATCCATATCCTTACGGTGTCCCGGGATGTATTCGTTCTGCATCGCGCCGCCCCTGTGTCCGAAAACCCGCCTGACGGGTTTAGTTTTCGCTCGAGGGTCGCTCTTCGCTGTTGCCCTCATAATGTTAGACACCTGGGAAGACCGAGCTAATGATCGGTGTGCTGCATTTTTCTGAATTTTTTGTCTATCGGCGATAGATGACCGTTACGTAGCCATTTGCGTTTAAAATCCTGAGCGGCAAGGTTTCCGCGATTGTTTGCAACGCGATTTCGGTATGCCTTGTGTCAAAGATGGCCGTGACTGGAACGTCGCCGATCGATCGGTCCATCAGAATGATACGGCCGCGGCGGTAGCGTTCCAGTTCGGCAAGTACCCGCCACAGTGGAACATCCTCGAAAACGATCCGGTCCCGGCGCCAAGCCTGAACGGTGGCCGCATCTGCCTGTGTCAGCGGCCGGATGCCATCGGCGCCATAATCGAGCTGCCATCCGGACTGGACCACGACGTCATCCGCTCCGGGCGCCTGAACCACGACAGCATGTTCGATAACCGATACCGTTACCATATCCGGCATGATCTTGACGTCGAATTCGGTTCCGAGCGCCCGTATGCGACCGCTCTCTGCCTGAACAACAAATGGCCTGTTGATGTCAGCAGCCACCCTGAAGAAAGCCTGGCCGCGATGCAGGATGAGACGTCGTTCACTGCCGGAATATAGCATCGAAAGGGCGGAATAGCCGCCGAGTTCAACAGTGCTGCCGTCAGGCAGGGTGAATGAGTGACGTTCGGCGACATCAGTTCGGAAATCCGCAAACAGGTCTGCATGGGTATAAAGATATGCGACCGGTGCTCCAATCAGTACCGCCAGACCGCCAAGCAGGGCGCCGCGCCTGCCGATTGTCCCCGCCTGCCGCCGCTCGAACTCCGGTTTCACCATATCGAAGCGATCCCACAATGCCTGGGCGCGATCATAAGCACTGCGGTGAGACGGATGGGCGGCCAGCCATGTCTCGAAATCAAGCCAGTCCCTCTCGCTGACCTGCTCGTCCTTCATTTGGACGAACCATTCCAGCGCCTCCATGTAGATTGGATCAGTTTCGTCGTCCTGCATAGCAGCCTGTCGTTTCCCGATTTTATCTATCCATCTGTTGGGTCGGTTTCACGGCTTCGGATCACCAGTAACCTATAGGGCAGATGAGGAAGCGAAACCAATGGAAGCTGCGGTTATTCCGCACGCAGGCGACGATCGAGTTCCGCCATGGCCGCAACCACCTGCGTAATCACGGTGTTGCGGGAAATGTCCATGTGCCGGGCGATTTCGTCATAGGAGAGACCCTCGATCCTGTTGAGCACGAAAGCCTGCCTCCGACGCGAAGGCAACTGCGCGATAGCCTTGAGAAGCCTGCGGAGCTCGCTGCGATAAAGAGCAATCATCTCCGGTGAGGGCTTCGTATCCGGTATATCGTCCGTCACGGCGCCGGCAATCTCCATCTCTGCCCGCCGGCCTGAGTCCCTGAGGTAATTGAGGGCCAGATTTCGCACCGCCTGCGTGACATAGGCCGCGTTATGGGGTCTGGAACTGCCGCCGGAGCCGAGGATGTTCGTAAACACCTGTTGGACCAGATCTTCGGCCGTATCGGGATTGCGGACTATGCGCCGCACGAATGAGCGAAGCCGATCGTATTCAGTCTCGTAGAGCGTCGTCATGTCCAGCACGGGGCGGTCATCCAATACAGATTTCGCCGGTTCTATATCAACAAAACATGATAATTCAAGTCATCTTATTGTTATCGGCCGACCCAAGCGGTATGTCGCTCAATTTGGGAATTCTTCGGTTCCGGTTGCGTCCGATATTTTGTGCTGTGCTCCAATCGCCAGCTGATGAACACAATAACCAGTGCGCGCCCCGACCGCGATGCTCGCAAATTATAGGCTGCCCATGAACATTCAAACGTATGGAAATCAAGATAATCCGCAACCACCCGACGTGGCCTTGACGATCGGCAGATAATATCAATGCTTCAGAGGCCGATCAGGAGGATGAATGTTGTCCCACGACTAAGAAGCACATAGTCACGATCACACGGCCGGAGCGAATGAACCGCACCGGGTTTGCCGGAGGCTCCAACTTCTGAGAGAGTGGAGCCGATATGAGCAAGACAACGAACAAGTTTTCACCTGAAGTCCGCCAACGCGCCATCCGCATGGTGCTGGATCACGAGGCAGAGCACCCGTCGCGGTGGGCAGCCGTTTCATCTATTGCGGGCAAGATCGGTTGCTCGCCAGCCACGCTGCATGAATGGGTAAAGAAGACAGAGGTCGACAGCGGCAAACGAGCAGGCTTGCCGAGCGACGCGGCCGAGAAGATGAAGGCTCTTGAGCGGGAGAACCGCGAGCTTCGTCAGGCCAACGAGATTTTGCGCAAGGCGTCGGCCTATTTCGCGATGGCGGAGCTCGACCGCCCCTTCAAACGATGATCTCGTTCATTGACGAACACCGTAGCGTGTTCGGGGTCGAGCCGATCTGCAGGCTTTTGCCGATTGCCCCATCAACCTACTACGAGAACGTCGCCAAGCGCCTGGATGTGGACCGCTTGTCGATCCGCGCCCGCAGCGATATCAGCCTGAAGATAGAGATAAGGCGTGTCTTCGAGCAGAACTTTCGCGTCTATGGCGTTCGCAAGGTCTGGCGGCAATTGCAGCGGGAGGGCTTCGACGCTGCCTGTCAATCGGTGTCGTAACGGGACCCCTTCCTCTGGTTGCCTTGGGTCAGCGCGCGTAGGCCCGGAGCTTTCCATTTAGCGCAGGGCCTTCGGGCGCGGGTTGTTTGTCTTTTCGGCTTTAGCTTTGAGAGCGGTTCTTGAAGCGCCAGGATTCATTTCCGGTTTCGATGATCTCGCAATGATGAGTGAGCCTGTCGAGGAGAGCGGCGGTCATCTTTGCGTCTCCGAAGACGGCTGGCCATTCGCCGAAGGCCAGGTTCGTTGAGACGATGATCGAGGTGCGCTCGTAGAGCCTGCTGATGAGATGGAAGAGAAGCTGTCCGCCGGCCTGTGCGAAGGGCAGATATCCCAGTTCGTCCATGATGACGAAGTCGAGCCTGGAGATGAAGTCGGCGAGCCGTCCCTGCTTGCCGTTGCGTGCTTCTGTTTCGAGCCGATTGACGAGATCGACGACATTGTAAAAGCGTCCGCGCATGCCGTTGCGGATCAGGGCGCGGGCGAGCGCTATGGACAGATGGGACTTTCCCGTTCCGGTCCCGCCGACCAGCACGACGTTATGCTGCTCAGTGAGGAATGCGCCTGTCGCGAGTTGACGCACCAGCCCTTCGTTGACGGGCGTGCCGGTGAAGTGGAAGTCGTCGATGTCCTTGGCCAGCGGCAGCTTGGCCAGCGTGATCTGGTATTTGATCGAGCGCGCCTGCTTCTCGGATATCTCGGACTGAAGCAGGTCACCGACGATCTTCGGCGGTTCATGCTGGCGCTTGATGCTGGAGGCCATGATCTCGTCATAGGCGGTGCGCATGCCGTAAAGCTTCAGCGAGCCCATCATGTCGAGGATGTGAGAACGTTCCATGTCAGCTTGCCCTCCTTAGGCTATCGTAACGGGCGCAGTCGGCTAAGGGCTCAAGGGTCAGGCGAAGCGCGTCGGGGATGGAAAGAATGGCGGCCGGCTGCGGGTCACGCTTACGGGCCAGAATGTTGATGATGACGGCGGATGAGAACACACCCTCATCGAGCGCCTCCTGGCAGGCCGCCTCGACGGCAAGAAGACTATCGATGCCGACGCATTCGAGGATCGACACCATCTGCCGATCACCGTCATGCATGGCCTTGAGCTTGCGGCGCACCTTCTCCATGGCCGCCGGCAGAACCCAGTCGTGGAATGGCGCACCGTTCCTCAGCGCACCCGGCTTGCGGGAAAGAACCGGCACGTAATGCCATGGGTTATAGATTGTCTCGCCACGACCGAAGCAGCGCTTGTGCCGGCCGATCTCGACGCCGTTTTGCCGGATGACGATGTGGTCGGCATAGGCGTGGACTTCGGCCGGACGACCGACCGCGGTGGAGACCACCGAGTACTTGTTGTTGTCAAAACGCACGAGGCAGGTCTTGCCGATCGCAGCCTGCATGGCATGGAAACCATCGAACTTGCCAGGGTAGCTGACCAGGTGCGGCCGCTCTGCTTCAAATATCTCCCAGATCGTGTGCTGCTGTTGGTCGACATGCTTATGGGCGCGAGCATGAGCGATGCACCTGTCCAGCAGCCAGCCATTCAACTCGTCATAGGATTTGAAGCGCAGCCGTGGCGTGAAGAAGCGTTCGCGCACCAGGCCGACCTGATTCTCGACCTGCCCCTTCTCCCAGCCGGACGCCGGTGTGCAGGCCACCGGCTCGACAAGGAAATGGCTGCACATCTGAAGGAAGCGGCGATTATATTGCCGGTCCTTGCCAACAAAGACCGTCTCCACAGCCGTCTTCATATTGTCGTAGATACCGCGTGTGCAGCCCCCCCGAAGAAGCCGAACGCCCGGTCATGCGCGTCGAAGACCATCTCCTGGCTCTCGCGGGGATAGGCCCTAATGTACATCATCCGGCTGTGGCAGAGCCGGACATGCGCCACCTTCACCGGCGTCGTCACGCCGTTCAAAACAACGATCTCGTGGCTCCAGTCGAACTGGTAGGCCTCGCCCGGCGCGTAGTAGAGCGGAACATAGGCTTGCGCCGTCACCGCCCCGCGCTCTTTCGACCAGGTCCTCGCATAGCGCCGGACGGTGTCGTAACCGCCTTCGTAGCCGAGATCGCGTAAATCCTCATATATCCGGATAAGCGTTAGCCGTTCGCGGGAAGACTTCGCCTCATTGGCAAGAAGTAAACCGTCGAGTTGATCGCACCAGGGACCAAGCTTCGGCTGAGGCTGGCGGTGCCGTTCATATTTGAACGCCGTTTCGTCTGAACGCAAAACCTTGCGAACCACCTTGCGCGATATGCCAAGCTCCCGGCAGATCGCCTTGATCGACTTACCCTGAACATGGGAAAGCCGCCGTATCTTTAAAATTGTCTCCACAACAAGCATCCAAATAAAAAGCCTCCGATAAAACCGGAGGCTGTTGTAACCCCATTGTCAGAAGGGGTCCCGTTTGGACGCCGATCACCCCGCTAACGGGGTCCTTATTCCATGCCGAAGCACAGCCAAGATCAGCCGATCGTGCTCTTTCAGCCCAATCTCGGCCGTTGAAATCAAGCCCTGGGCGATGACAAGCAATCGGATCTCGCGATTGCGATGCCGGCGCCGATCGCCAGGGATGGTCTTGAGCCCGAGATTGATCGCGGCGAGATGGGCTCCGGTGGTAACGCCCAACTGCCGGAGGATCGAGGAGGCAAGCAACCAGCCAAGCCAGGGCCCGTGCTGCAGGCCGGAAATCTCGTTCCAAGTATCGAGGGCGACGATCGCCTGCAGCACCGCCGGCAGGTTTTCGGCCTAGCGCAATCGAGAAGCTGCGTTGGCATACTGCGACGTTGTATATCCCTCGAACATATGGCATGGCCGCGCCGGCGGCCTGCCCGCTTTGCACCTGAGGATTTTGGAATTTGTGTTTTATGACGGGGATTTAGCGCTTGATCGCAGTGCTATGGCGTATTGGATCGTAGTTTTAGGCTACTGCCGGATAGCATGTCGTGCTGTGGAGTGGTTGCGGGGGCCAGCCTTCGCGCTTGATAAGGATATGCACACGCCTGTAGCCGTAGCGTACCCGCGTCTGGCAGATGTCCTTGATCTTCAGCTTTAGTTCGGCCTGCTCACCGCGCCTGGACTTGTAGATATAGAGCGACCGGTCGACTTTCAACACCGAGCATGCACGCCGGATCGAAACCTTCCAATCCACTTTCAACGTGTCGACAAGCTTGCGCCTGCGGGCAGGCCTCAAAGCTTTTTTGAAAGCACATCCTGCAGCATGGCCTTGTCCAGCGACAGGTCCGCCACGATCCGCTTCAGCTTGGCATTCTCCTCCTCGAGCTGCCGCAGACGCTTCATCTCCGAGGGCATCAGACCGGCGTATTTTTTGCGCCAGTTGTAAAACGTTGCATCCGAAATGCCCGCCTTGCGGCACACCTCACCGATCGGCGTTCCATCCTCTGCCTGCTTCAAAACAAACGCGATCTGCGCTTCCGAGAACTTGGACGCTTTCATCGAATTCTCCTCTTCTTCCCATCAGGGATCATAAGTGGAAAATTCCAGTTCAAAATGGCCTAATTTGTTGGGGGCACGTCAAATGCCAAACGACAAACATCAAGCCGACGGCAGCAACAAATCCACACGCGGATGTAATTTATAAATCTATATTTACTTGTTAGAGAAATCGCGCGTAGAAGATGAATAGATTCAGTGGGCGGGCGAGGCAGATGGGCACATACACTTTCGCAAAAAGGTCGGTCGAGTATTCTGCCAGAGCCTTGGCTCGTATTTCGATTCATCATTCGGCTGTAATGGCCTACCGGTCGATCGGATACGTTGCCGCTCTTGCGACGACGGTGGTGCTCTTTAGCCTTTACACCGGGATCGCACGGCCAAGGACTTGGTGCCACGTTCCCAATTTCAGATTGGGTTACTTCTGGTATGATTTATCCCCGTATGTGCTCGTCACATCTTTGATCGTGGGGATTTTTGTGTCTTCATTTCAGGTTCTGCGAGCTGATGCCAACATAGGCCATAGATTTACTGTCCTCACCTTGATCTATGCGATGTCGTCCGTCGTTTTCGCGCTCATTTATTTCTCGTTCGGTATCACGATTGACGGCGGGGAAAATGCAGGACAGGTCACGCCCCACGCTTCTGATTATTTGTATTTCTCGCTCATGAATTCACTAACCTTTCATGAGGCAAAAGGCTTTGTTGAGTGCGATAGCCTGCGATTTATCGTGTTCTTTCAGAAAATCTGCGGACCGCTGTTTGGCTTCTTCTATTTGAATCTGGCAACAGAAAGCATTAGTGGTCGGAACTCATGATCGGACCTACGACGATGTGCCACTTCATCAGAAGTAGCGACCTACAATATTATCTCGTGCCTCAACCTCTTGAGAATTCAAGAACCACACGTCCTCCATTCTAACCGTCCCCAACGTTTCACTCTCAACGGACCCAACTAACGTGTTGACGCCATAGCCGATGTCCTCTTCAGAGAAGTTGGTATCAATTGACGTTATCTTTAAGTCAGAGACCGACCTGAACTCGTCAGGCGAGAACTTGGCATCCCCATTGTCGATCCAGAAACCGACCCCATCCAGCTCAACTCCATCGATCACGCCGTTCTCATTGGCGTCGAGAGCTTGGATCCTTACGAACCCATTTTCGACGGATCCGTCTATGCTATCTCCAAACAGCCATGTTCCATCTATGTCTCGAGGTGGCGTTCCCCTGCGGATATCTAGAACGAAAGCATCAGTGTTTACTTTCACCCAATCAATCTGATCGAGCTCTCCATCGCCATTGATATCGAAGGATACATACTTCCCCACTGAAAAAACCGTATAAAGCTTCTGTCGAGATTGAGTATGCCCCGTGATGTCTATCCGGCCGTTACCATTGAGATCAATTATCAATGGGCAGTCGCCCGCTCTGGCGATTGTCTGCTTCACTGTCGAGACGTAGATCACAATCAAGACAATAGGCATAAGCACAGTTAGTTTCAGGACCAACCGGTCCAGAGAATTAGTGAAGCCAATTCGGCCCGCTTTTACATGCATACCCAGACCCCCATCTTAGTTGTACGAAAGAGATCTGCATTTTGCCGTTCCAGTCAAGTATTTTGACTATTCTCCTCAAAAATGGCTTTGGCGACTTGGATCCTCTCCGATAACCTGAATCCATCAGAACAGCACATGGGTCTCGTTATAGGATTCCCCCGCTCGAAACCTCCCCCTCCCCGTCATCTCGCGCAGGCCCAACTCCGTCACGATCCGCCGCGCCGCCTGCGGCGTGACCTCGAGCGTTTTCGCTACCATCCCGGCCGACACCAGCGGTTTTGCCATAACCAGCTCAACCAGCTCCGGCAGTTTTGATGACGTTCGCCACCCCTCCAGCTTCCGCTCGAACATTTTTCGCGCCAAGACCAGCCGGCCATGTTCCTTCATGCCGATCTCGGCGGCCGCCAGCAAACCACGGGCGATAGCAAGGAGCCGGGTTTCGCGGGCGCGATGGCGGCGCCGGTCCACGGGAATGGTTTTCAGGCCAAGATTGATGGCGCAGAGATGGGCGCCTGACGTGATGCCAGCCTCGCGCAGGATCGACGCGACCAGCAGCCGGCCGAGCTAGGGCGCATGTTGAAGCACGGACAGTTCGTTCCAGGCATCGAGGGCAACGCTCGCTTGCAGCACCGCCGGCAGGTCTTGCACCTGCCGTAACACGCCGCGCCATTCGTCCAGCCGCTCATCCTCATCCCAGTCGAGATCATAGATCATCGAATCTTTTTCGACCCCGCCGCCGCGGCCAGGTCTTGTCGCGCTTGCGATCGCCGCATCCGATCGGGCCAGCAGCGCATCGATTGCGGCATAGTCGACGCCGGGTAAATCTTTTTCCTCGTCACCATCATCCCCCACCCCTTCCGCGTCGATCGCCACCGCCGGCCGAGCAACTCCGACCGTCGTCGCCTCGTCCCCGCCGCCCGACCCAATCTCCGAGGTTTTCCGCAGCGAGCGGATGCCGTCGGCAGAGAGGACCCACTCCGGGGATTGGTCGGCGATCCGCCGGCGGGTACGCAGAACGTCGCGGGCAATGGTGAGCTCATGGGTGGGCGTGCGGATGTCGCGGGTGGCGTCGTGGAGGACGAGGTCTTCGAGGTGAACGAGTTCGCCGTCGATCCAGAGTGAGGCGCAGGCGTCTGCAAAGTTTTGACGCTCGAGGAAGCCGGCGCCGACGGGCGAGCGAGAAATTCGCCCGTCGAGACGCGTCAAAGCGAGACCGGCGTCGAAAGCTGGGTGCATCAGGGCTGTCATGCTGATTTTCGAAAAATCGTAAGCCATTGAAATCGTGGTAAATGATTTACTAAATGAAATCTATCTAAATATTGTATTTCGCCACACGGTACGGTTTTACGTTGCTTTAACAATCATCGATAATTCTTCAATATCAATAATAGATATTTATTTCACTATAATATTATTATAATTATATATCGCCGACTGAAAGCGAAATTTTTACTTTACACTCTCCATTCTAGATAAATTCGATCCGAAAATATATTCTCATCATCCAGCACCCATTTGCGAATCCCTCCTTTGAAGCCCAAGCATTCCTGAACATAATCGCGTGGAGAAGAACTCAGTTTGTCTATCGCTATTGCTTGAGTTCGCGTCTCGACCATCCTCCCAGCGCCCCGAGTGACGGCAATAGCGCGGAGGCGCGTCCGCAGGATTGATCGCACGCATAAAACCTTACGGGGGCCGCCTGGCCTCCGCAGACAAACTTGTCAGTTGTTGATCCGCCAAGATGCCGATCAGGCTCCGTAGGGCACCCAGATGTTCTTCACTTGTATGGCCCTGCGCAAATAGTCACGGCCCTGCCCTTGTGTACGGTCAAGCCAATCGGGCTGACGCCCGTTATTGACCCAAGTGGCCTTCAGGTTGCCCGCAGACGCCCGCTCTACCATCGCGCTTCCATCAGCCGAACCGAAATACCAGATTGCTGCAACGTCATCATGCTCGGCCAGCGTCTTTGCAAGCAGATCGCATTCGCCGGTGACAATGTTGATGACCCCGCCGGGCACATCCGAAGTGTCCAGCACTTGATAGAAATCACCGGCAATCAATGGATGGCGCGACGACGGGATGACCGCAACGCGATTGCCCATGGCGATTGCCGGCAGCACCAGCGACACCAGCGAGAGGAGCGGCGCCTCATCCGGGCAAACGATACCGACAATGCCCCACGGCTCGTTCATGGCAAGCGTGACGTGGCGCGACTTGGTGGAGTGTACCGCGCCATCGAACTTATCAGCCTGGGCGGCGTAATAGGAAATACGGCGCAGAGATGCGTCAAACTCGTCCTTTGCCTTCTTTTCGCTTACACCGGTACTATCGATGATGCGGACGACAAATTCGTCGCGACGCGCATCGAGGTTCTCTGCCAGATAATAGAGCACCTGCGCGCGGTTATGGGCGGTTGCGGAACTCCAGCCCGTTGCCTTGGATGCTGCTTCCACAGCATTTCGGATGTCCTTGCGGTTGCCTATTCCGGCCATGCCGATCACGGCGTTGCCCTTGCCGGCCACCGAATAGCTGTAGCCACCGTCGGGGCGGGTTTGCTTGCCGCCGATATAGTTCTTCATGGTCCGATCAAGGCCGTCGATCGCCATCTTGCTGTCAGCATTCGGCAATGCAGACGGCGTAAAGGCTTCAGCGGGCTTGTTGACCGGCAGGCTCTTTTCCCAGTCTGCCGCCAGATATTCGTAAAGCCCTTCGCGCGCACCTTCACGGCCGAAACCACTTTCGCGGTAGCCACCAAAACCTGCACCGGCGTCCAGCATATTAGTGCAGTTGATCCAGACCACGCCTGCCTTGACGCGGGCTGCCAGATCAAGCGCGACATTGATGTTTTCCGACCAGATGGAGGCGGCTAGGCCGTAGCGGGTGTTGTTGGCCAGCGAAACGGCTTCATCCGGCGTGCGGAATGTGGTTGCCGCAGCAATCGGACCAAAAATCTCAACCTGGCAGACCGTCGACGCCTGATCGACATCGGTGAAGAAGCCGGGAGCGACGAAATTGCCGGTGGCCGGCAGCGGGTTGGAACTCTGCCAGAGTTCACCACCCTCCTCCACGCCCTTGCGGACCAGATCCGTGATGCGTTTCACCTGAGTAGCGGAAACAATCGCGCCGACATCGGTCGACTTGTCGAGCGGATCACCGATCCGCAGGGTTTCCAGCCGCTTTTTCAGCCGTGCATAAAATTTCTCGGCAATGCCCTCCTGCACCAGCAGGCGGGAACCGGCACAGCAGACTTCGCCCTGGTTGAACCAGATCGCGTCAACAACACCTTCAACCGCCGCATCAAGATCGGCGTCCTCGAAAACGATGAAGGGTGACTTGCCCCCCAGTTCCAGAGACAGTTTCTTGCCCGAACCGGCGATCTGCTCGCGAATAACGCGGCCGACCTTGGTCGAGCCGGTGAAGGCGACCTTATCGACGCCATCATGGCCGCAGATCGCAGCGCCGGTCGAGCCATCGCCCTGGACGACATTGACGACACCGGCCGGAAGGCCGACCTCGTGGCAGATTTCCGCAAAGGCGACAGCCGCCAGCGGTGTCAGGTCAGCAGGTTTCAGCACTACGGTATTGCCGGCGGCAAGCGCCGGCGCGATCTTCCAGGCCAGCATCAGCAGGGGGAAATTCCAGGGGATTACCTGACCGCAAACACCGACCGGTGAGAAACCACGGAACTCGTCTTCCACCATTTCGGCCCACCCGGCGTGATGGTAAAAGTGGCGGGCGACGAGTGGAATGTCGATATCACGGGTTTCGCGAACCGGCTTGCCGTTGTCCATCGTTTCCAGAACCGAAAGGAAGCGCTCGCGCTTTTGTATATGACGGGCGATGGCGTAGAGATAACGGGCGCGTTCGTGACCCGACAGCTTCGACCATTTTCCGAAGGCCGTGCGGGCGGCCTTGACCGCCTGATCCACGTCTTCCTCATTGCCGCAAATGATGTCCGCCAGCTTGTCCCCGTTTGCGGGGTTTGAAACGGCAATCGTCTTGCGGCCATCGGGAGAAACAAACCGGCCGTTGATATAATGACCGAACGAACGTCCGTGAGTGTCGAGCCACTGCTTCACATCACCATTGGCTTCGGGGGAAGGTCCATATTCCATGGTTTCCAAAATGTCCTTGATGGGTCGCATTTTTTCAGTCCTTATGCGGCAGCGTGATGATGAGCGCTGGAATAGCGGCCGGTTACGAAATGTTCGAGCTGCCGCTCGATATCGCCAAGCATCGAACTGGCGCCGATGCGGAACAGGTCTGGCTCCAGCCAGCGATTGCCCAGTTCCTCCTTCATCAGCGTCAGCCATGACAGCGCGTCCTTCGCCGTCTTCAATCCGCCTGCGGGCTTGAAGCCGACCATCTGGCCGGTCAGTTCGCCGTAATCGCGCAGCGCCCGCACCATGGTCAGACTGACCGGCAGAGTGGCGTTGACCTCCTCTTTGCCGGTGGAGGTCTTGATGAAGTCCGAGCCCGCCTGCATCGCCACCATCGAGGCTCGATAGACGTTGGTCAGCGTGTTGAGATCGCCCGTCGCGAGGATAGCCTTCATATGGGCGTCGCCGCAGGCTTTACGCATCGCGGCAATCTCGTCGTAAAGTGCGGTCCAGTTCTGCGTCAGAACGAACTCGCGGGTTATGACAATATCGATCTCCTTGGCGCCTTGCTCGACCGCATAGCGGATTTCGGCCAGCCGCTGCGGCAGCGGTGTCAGGCCAGCAGGAAAGCCCGTGGCCACCGATGCGACCGGAATAGCCGAGCCTTCCAGCGCCTTGACGGCGTGGGGCACCATGGTCGGATAAACGCAGACGGCGCCGGTGGTGATGCCGGCATCCGCAAGGCCGAGTGCCTCGAGAAGGTCTTCCCGGACCGGACGGCGCGCTTTCGCGCACAGGCGGCGTACGCGACCGGGCGTGTCATCACCAGACAGCGTTGTCAGATCGATGCAGGTGATGGCCTTGATCTGCCAGGCGACCTGGTATTCCTTCTTAATCGAGCGCCGGGCGGTGATTGTCGCTGCACGCCGTTCGGAGGCACTGCGATTGATCGATACATCTTCAAACCATTCCGGCTTGAGAGCGGTGCCGTTATTTCTGGGAAATGCTTCGCTCATTTTCTGTCCATTTTTCTGGTCAGGCCGCGGCATTGGCATGGTCGCGGCAAAAAGCCTCGAACTCTTCGATGCTGGCATAGGCCTTCTGTGTTCCGGGACGGGTGATGGAATGCGCCGCGTAAAGCGATGCCTTCTTCAGGGAGGATACGACCTCGCGCGTTTCGGCGTAAAAGTGGGCAAAGGAGCCAATAAAGGCATCGCCCGCACCCGTGGTGTCCCTGGGCGTTACCTTGACGGGTTCGATGTTGACGATTTCGTTGGAAGTAATCATGCGCGCACCACGCCCGCCCAAGGTAACGATGACGGTGCGAATGCCGCGTGCGATCAGCGAGCGGGCGGCGCTGACGATGTCTTCGTCGGTGTCGGTCGGTAACCCCGACAGCAAGGCAAGCTCGCTCTCGTTCGGCACGAGGAAGGTTACCTGACGGATGCGCTCAGGATCGAGATTGGCAGCGGCAGGCGCGGGATTGAGGATCGTCTCGATACCGTTCTGGGCAGCAAGTTCGATGGTATGGTAGACAGTCTCAACCGGCACTTCCATCTGCATCAGGATCAAGCCACACTCTTTCAGATCTGCGGCCGCCTTGTCGACCTCCGCAGGCAAAAGGTCGGCATTGGCTCCTTTGACGATGAGGATGGAATTCTCGCCTGATTGTTCGACGAAGATCGGTGCGACACCGCTGGATTTGCCAGCAACCTTCACCACATGACGCGTATCAACGCCAAAGCTCTCGAGGTTGCGGATGGTGTTATCCGCGAAGACATCGTCACCGACCCGGGTGACCATCATCACTTCAGCACCAAGGCGCGCCGCGGCAACCGCCTGGTTGGCACCCTTGCCGCCGCACCCCATTTCGAAGGTGGGCGCCTCAAGTGTCTCGCCCGGTCCGGGCATACGGTCCACATAGGTGATGAGATCGACCATGTTGGAGCCGACGACCCCGATTTTCTTACTCATGCCGATATTCCCCTGCTTATCTATTTTAAAGGGCGCTGATCCTGGCGCCGAACTCATCGGCGGCAGCGCGGTCGAGATAGCCCAGCCGTACCGGAAACACCCTGCGTTCACCCGGTGATAGTCTCTGCACATTGTTCTTGGCCTTTTCCGCCTGATAGCCTTCCGGCTCGCAGGTGGATGGCAGGGCGAATGCGGCAACCTGCGAATCCCCGTTGACCAGGATCCAACGCACTGTCTTCGGGAAGGCGGCGAGCGGATAGGAGATGGCAAAGCCATCTCCCTCACGTCGTTGCATCATCAGATGTGTCAGCCCCTCACCGTCTGCCTGCAGGCCATTGATGTAGAATACCTGTTCAGGGTCGTAACGTTGCGGTTCGTCGAGCACCTCCATGGCGGAAGGCTGACATGCCAGCGTCTCCAGCAGGGAAAAGTAATCGGGGGTTGGTGTAACGTGGCCGGGTACGGCAGTTCGCACCCTCACTTGCTCCGGCGTGTAGGGCACCGGCTGAACAATTTGCGCACCCTCGGCATAGGCAAAGTTCACATGGCACATATACATGAGATCCATAGGCGCTGAAGACAGGTTCTGGATGTCCATGACCATGTCAAAAAGCGTGTCTTCAGCACGCAAAGTCACGCTGGGGCGAGCCAGATAATTGGCACCAAAGCCCATGACATATTCGACTTCCCCGGTTGCACGCACGTAGGCGCCGCGGGAATCGTGTCCGATGACAAGACCGGCTTTGTCCATGACGGCACAGGGCATTTCGCCATGCAGGGCATGATTATCTTGCGGCGACGGGCAGCCGTTGCGCAACATGCCGCTATGGAATGCAAAACATCCGTATGTCTCGACGATTGAACCGGCTGGTCGCGGCATCGAAAAGCGGCTTCCCATAGTCAGGTCAACGCCGTTGAATTCAACGCTCCAGATCATCTGCCCCATGAATGGCAATAGGACGATCCGGCCGTGGCGGTTCTCCAGTTGCAGCGCTTCAACGCCGGTGGCATAGCGGAAGGTGGTAACCTTCAGCCCATCGGTTGCGGCTAAAAGATGCGGGACATCGGTGAAGTCTCGGCTGCGGAGATGAAATTCTGTCGCCTGCATGGGATCACCTGCCGGGGTTTCGCCATGCATTGATGGCGATCACGAGAATGAGGAATGCGCCCCAGATGAAGTCGATCAGGTGGTTGGAGAACCGCATCATCTGAAAGCCGGAAGAGAGCAGCATGAGGGCGACAAGCGCAATCGCAACGCCAAGAACGCGCCCTTTCCCGCCCGCCGGGTTTGTGCCCCCGAGAACGGCAATCAGCACCGCCTGCAGCAGATAGGACGCGCCGTAGTCGGATTTAGCTGCATTGGTCCGCCCAGACAGAATGATCCCCGCCAGTGACGCCAGCACGCCGGTAAGCATATATGAATACAGCATCATGCGATCCTTGCGGATGCCAGCAAAGACGGCTGCCCGCGGATTGGTCCCGATCAGCATCAGGTTGATGCCGAGCGTCGAGCGCGTCAGCAGGATCGCCACGATAATGCACACGGCGATGAACAGCAGGAACGGCGTTGCTATACCGAAGACTTTACCGTTACCGATCCAGTTCCACGCGTCAGGAAATCCGACAATTGCCGGACCGCCGGTCAATACCAGCGCCAGCCCCATCAGAATCTGACCTGTGCCGAGTGTCGCCAGGATCGGGGTAATGCGCAATTTCGCCACCAAAAGGCCGTTGATCAGACCGGACAGTAGGCCAACCACCATCGCGAGCACGATGCCAAGCCCTGTGTAGAACACGATGCCCGACGTGGAGGATTGCCCTGACTGAACCATGGTGGAATGGAAATAAATGCCGGCGACAATGCCCGCCAGATTGGCAATTCCCACCACGGACAGATCGATGCCACCGGTCAGCATGGCGATCATCATGGCGATGGAGAGGATCCCCAGTTCAGGCATGATGTAACTGATGGATTCGAAGTTGTAATAGTTCAGGAACTTGCCGGGGTTCATCCATGTCATCAGGGCAAAAACGATGATGGTGATCAAAAGCAGCTGAACGATGTTGTTGTCGTTGCCGAAAAGCCGACGCATATCGAACGAATTCTTCATGATGCGCTCTCCCGTCACGCTATGCTTTTACGGTCACGCCATGCCGTGATGGCAGTGGCAATGATGATAATCAGGCCGACAACAACGCGCTGCCAGGTGGTGTCCACCTTCATGATGATCAGGGAATTTTTGACCATCACCAGCATGAACACGCCCATCAATGTGCCGAGAACCGTGCCGCGTCCGCCAAAGATTGACGCACCGCCCAAAACCACGGCTGCGATCACGTCGAGTTCGAGCCCGACAAAATCGCGCGGGTTGGCAAGCCAGATCATCGAGGAATGCAGCAGGCCCGAGAAGCCCGCCAGCGCACCGGCGATGCAGTAGACAAAGAAGATCGTCGCGCCCGTATTGAAGCCAACGCGCTTTGCGGCCTCAGGAGAGCCGCCGTAGGCATAAACGCTGCGCCCGATCATGGTGTAGGTGAGGATGAGATGGATGACAAACGCCAGCCCCAAATAGACCAGGAACATCGCGGTCAGGCCGAAAGTCGATCCCGTGGCCGAGGTCAGAGAGATCACATCGGTCTTGCCGAACTCGATCAGCTCCTTCGGCATCTTGTTGATGTTGACGATGCTGGTGCCGACGAGGCCGAGAACAAGACCGCGCACAATCGAACCTGTCCCGAGCGTCACGATCAGCGGGATCATCCTGAAACGGTGAATAATGAAACCGTTAAACGCACCAAGAGCCAGTCCAATCAGCGTCGCCGCAACGAAGGGAATGAGCACGCCATCATAACCGAGATAGACCATGCTGCGCACAGTCAGATACATCGCGGCAATAGCGAATGCCGTAAAGGATACGTCGATACCGCCCGAAATCATCACCAGCAATACGCCGAGCGCCATGATGCCAATCACGACATTGGAGCGCAGCAGGCCGAAAATGTTGTCGAGCGACCAGAAGGCCGGATTTATGAGACCGATAATGACCATGGCCGCGAGCAACACGCAGGCGATAATGGATTCTGTGTTTCTCAGGAGTTTCATGACTTGCGGCCCCTCAATTCAGCATCTTGAGCCGGTCATTGACGGCGTCTTCAGTCATGCTCTCCCCCGACAATTCGTCAACGAAACGGCCGCGATGCATGACCAGCACGCGGTTGCAGTTCTGCACCAGTTCCGGCACATCGTCGGAAATCATCAGCACAGCTAGGCCTTCCTTTTCGGCCAGCCCGCGGATGATGTTGTGGATCTGTGCTTTGGAACCGACATCGACGCCGACGGTCGGTCCGTTGAGGATCAGCACGTTGGCGCCCGTCAACAGCCAGCGGGCCAGAACCACGCGCTGCGCGTTGCCACCGGACAAATGGTTGACCGGCGTGTGCGGCCCCGGCGCCACGATCTGCATGGCCGAGAACATATCGCGGGTCGTCTCATTCGCCTTTTTGCGATTGATGAAAAGACCACGGACAAATTTCTCAATCGACGTGACAATGATATTGCGCTCGATCGATTGGGTCAGGAATAGCCCCTCGGTCAGGCGGTCCTCCGGCACATAAGCGACACCGCAGGCAATAGCTTCTTGCACACTCCTCGGGTGTACCTCGCGGCCTGCAATGCGCATTAAACCGGTAAAATCGGGTCGCATTCCAAACAGCGCCAATGCAAGTTCGGTACGGCCAGAACCGATCAAGCCCGAAATACCGACGATTTCACCCGGCCTCAATGTAAGGGCGGCATTGTCCACGGAACCCGGAACCGTGAGATTGCGCACTTCCAGCACCGGCGTGTCGGCGCCCTCCGGGGCAGCCCACTGGTAGCTGTGGGCAGTCATTTCTTGTCCCGTCATCGCGCGGGTAATCGCCGGCTCGTCAAATTCGGCAATCGGTCCTTCGGCAGCCTTCTTGCCATTTCGGAAAACTGTCAGGCGCTCGCTGATTTCAAGCATTTCCCGCATCTTGTGGCTGACGAAGAGCACGGCGATGCCCTGCGCCTGAATATCGCGAACAATCTTGAAGAGGGCATCCACCTCATAGCGCGTCAGCGCCGTGGTCGGCTCATCCATGATGATCAGGCGCGCATCAGCCATCACAGCGCGGGCTATCGCCACGATCTGCTTCCCCGAAGTTGGCAGGCTTTCGACATCCGCATCAAGATCGATATTTACGCCCAGGCGGTCCAACGCTTTCTGGGCCAGCTGTCGAACCTGTCGCCAGTCGACCGTCTTGCGACCTTCCATCAGGAGGGTGTTGATCGCCAGATTCTCGGCCACCGTCAGGTTTCCAAACAACGAAAAATCCTGATAGATCACCTGGATACCGTGGTGAACGGATTTTACCGGATCGAGTTTGCCGACGGGCTTCCCGTCGATCAGAATCTCGCCATCCTCAGGCGTGTAAACCCCGGACATGATTTTAATGACGGTGGATTTGCCGGAACCGTTTTCACCTGCAAGGCAATGGATTTCGCCCGGGCGAATGCTCAGCGATACGTCGTCGAGCGCCTTCACGCCGCCAAACCGCTTGCCGATATGGCGCAGCTCGATCAGATTTTCAGTCATAATGGCCTCGTGCAAGCCTGGAAAACACGGGGTGTAAAAGGAGAGAGGGTTACCCCTCCCTCCGCGGTTCGGATCAGAAGTCGTACTTGTCCATGTTTTCTTTGGTTACGCCGACCCAACCTGCGCCATAGAGCAGATGCGGCTTGGAGGCGTCAGGCACCAGAACGCTTTCGTAACCAGGCAGGCCAAGGTTCAGGCCGGCCTTGATCTGCTCGTTCTTCTTCTCGAGAACCGCGACAGCCAGCATGTTCATGGCGTAACCGGCAACGGCCGGATCCCAGAACTGAATGTACTGGATATTGTCGTTCTTGATATATTCGCCGGCAACGGAAACAAGGCCCGTGCCCGAGAAGAAGACCTTGCCCGACAGACCGCCCTCGGCGATCAGACGACCCGCACCCGCGGATGTCGGCATCGGAGCGCCGAGAATACCGGTGATGTCAGGATAGGCGGTCATCGCCTCCTTAAGCTTGGTATAGTCGGTATTAGCGTCGTCATAGGTTTCCAGCCGCTCGGTCGCCTGCGACATCTCCGGGAAGTTGGCCTTCTGGTATTCGACGGCGCCGTCGATCCATTCCATCTGCGACTTGGACGTCAGGCTGCCAACGGTAGCGACATATTTGCCCTTGCCACCCATGGATTTGCCAAGTTCCTTCATAAGGTTCGCACCATAGGCCTTATTGTCGAAGGCTTCTATGTCGAAATCCACATTCTGGATGTTGGAAGCCTCATGGCTGATGACAACAATGCCGCGATCACGGGCTTTCTTCAGGACCGGCTCCACCGCTTCGACCGAGAACGGCACGATGGCAATGGCATCTACGCCCTGCGCGATGAGGTTTTCAACGATCTGCACCTGGGCGGCAGCATCAGCTTGGCTTGGGCCAACCATCCAGACATCATTTCCGGTATCACCCTTGAACTGCTCAACACCATCGCGCATGCGGTCAAACCATGCGATGCCATCCACCTTCACGACGGTTGCGATCGTGTATTTCTTGCCGCTGGCCGCGGTGATCAGCTCCTTGTTGACCTTCGATGTATCGACAGCGCTCTGCGCAAAAACAGCCGACGCGGAAAGCGTCGCAACAAGCGCGATGGTTGCGAAGATTTTATTCACGGATAACTCCTCCCTTTAAAATTGCAACGTGCCGGACTTCTATCAATCGCGGCACCCGCTATTGTTCGATCCCAAACGCCGGCGACCGCTCCTCATGCGTCCAACGCCTCCTCATTCTCCCGGAAAGGCCTCCCACGCCCTGGTAGCCGCGCCTCAATGTGGCCCAGAATCCTGTTGTTTTCCTCTCCTGATAATGCGAACTATCATGATACAATTCGATCATTATGTTTCGATCGTTTCATATTTGTTATTCTTCTGTCAAGCGCAGAGAGTGGCGATTGCGAGCAAAGCGACACCGAAATGTGAAGAGCAGCGAGAAACCGAAAGCGAAAACAAAGTGAGCAAAATAAGTGCACGCAATGCCAGGTTGGACGCGCTGGCCAGGCTGGTCCAGGAAACAGGCGTCCTGAGGCTGCGGGACGCCGCGTCCCGGCTTGGCGTATCCGAAATTACCATTCGTCGCGACATTGCCGCCGATGGCGAACGATTGAGCTGTCTTGGCGGCTACATCATTCCGGTTCAGGACGGCGCAGTCAGCAGCGACTATGTGCTGGAGCAGGAAAAGGACAGCCATGCGGCGGCCAAGATGCGCGCATGCACGCAGGCTGCGGCTTTGATCGAGCCACATGACACTATATTCATCGACTGTGGAACGACGATGCCGCATCTGGCGCGGCAGATTCCGGTAAATGCACATGTCACCGCCATCTGCTATTCTCTCAATGTTGCCGAGGAGCTGGCAAGCAGAAACGATGTCCGCCTAATCATGCTCGGCGGACTCTATCATCCGGAGGCGGCCTCGTTCTCGGGGGATGAGGGCTTTGAGGTGCTGAAGCGCGTCAATATCAACAAAGCATTCTTGTCTGCAGGCGGCGTGGACGGACATCACGGCGTGACTTGTTCGCATTTTCATGAAGTGCCGATCAAACAGATGGTCATGCAACGCTCAATGCAAAAGCATCTTGTGGTTGACAGCAGCAAGTTCAGCAAGGTGCGGGCGGCGCGCTATGCTTCCATCGGCGACTTCAATTCAATTGTTTCGGATCAACCCTTACCTTTTGTAAAATAAGCGGAAAATGGCGCGCGTTTCCGCTGCTCCTCGAAGGAGGCATCGACTATTACCCATGGCCTTTTCGGGCGGATCATTCGGGGTGTTTTTCTCGGCCTCCCGAAGCGGGAAATGCTCGAACCTCCCCTGCCCAGGACGGGTTCTATCGATTCCATGATGGCTGGTACAATCTCATCGCAGCTTGACCAGTTGCGGACGTCGAGCTCCATGCCGGGGGAGGAGGATAACAATTAGCCAAAGATATCTATCTGGCTGACCTCGACCTCCACTTTCGTCAGGCGTTCCAGGAACTCGGCAGTTTCGTAAACGGCACTGTGGAACATAATGTCCGGCCGTCGGCACATAGGGCTATCGCGACATGCTGGTGAAGGTCTTACCGACATTATGATCCGGTCTGAGGCAAAGATCCTTGAAAGCTCCCCGTGCCGTCTAGCTGACTTTTCGACGCCCCCCTATCTGATGAGCTTACGATTTTTCTGCATAAACTCCTCCTGTCGATCAATCGGGTTCAGGTTTCAGTTCGCCGTGACAAGCCGGCATATCGAAGCGCGATAAAGGCCATGAGACCGGCAGCAGAGAACGCATTCAGATTGAGAAACGTTGCAAGATCGCCTGCCGACCAGGATTGCACCCCCGCGCCCAGAAATGTGCGCGAGCAGAAGAACTGCCATCGCATATTGCCAGAGTTTCTCGTCCGCACGGAACGAAATGGCCACCAGCATGATGCAGGCCGCAAAGAAAAATTCGGTGCCGGATGCATGGCCGAACATCGCCGTTTCAACCAGGGTATCGAGCCTTCCGACAAGAGGAAGCGCCAGGCGCGCAGCCAGATGTGATTTCTTTGCAAGAAACGGAATCGCAGGAAAAAAAGGCAGCGACAGCACGGTAACGAGCGATGCCACAGCAGCATCGGCGTCGACCAGATACCAGACATAAAGCGGATAAAACGGCTTGTTGAGGATGATGACCCAGGCAACGGTAAGTGTCGCTTTTGTCAGGTCATAGGTTACGGCCAAGCCCGTCCGCCTATCGTCCCTTCCAAGTTCCATCAGGCCGTCTTCTCCGTTAGCGCCAAGCAGGCTGCTGGCCTAGATACGAAGAAAAGACTGGTTTGGCTTCAGTCGCGAGACAAAAGTACGATGGTGGTTCCGTAAATCGACGCGCAAGCCGCGCCACTTTGGAAAACCGCACCGAGAATATCCGCTGTCATCAGAGAACCGCAGAAGCAATCAGCCGCCGCAAGCGGCTTTTCAAGGTATTGTCGCGGCTCGTCTTTATCGATCAGACGCTGATGGTAACTGCTGTGCCGCCTACACGACGAGATCCGGGTTCTTCCACAGGCGGAACCCGCCTTCGAAAGCCAGAGCGTTGTCTCCGCGTCTGCACTTCGGCGGCAGATTTTCGAGCTTCTCCACGTTGCCGCCGCCGATGACGACCTCATCCGGTTCAAGAGCCGCGCTCAGGAGCTCCACAACGTCTTGGACGCGCTTTTGCCATTTCGCGTTGCCTTTCTTTTCCCGATAAGCCTCGCTGACATAATGCTCGTAGGTTTTGCCCTTGCGGTAAGGAAGATGGGCGATCTCCATCGGCTGGGCAACATTTTCGACAATCATCGCGGCGCCCAAACCCGTGCCGAGACCGAGAAACAACATGCGTCCGCCCTTGTAAGAACCAATCGCCTGCATGAGCGCATCGTTGACGATGCGAACGGGACAATCGAAAACGCCCTCATAGTCATAGCCAACCCAGCCTTCGCCCAGATTGACCGGTTCCCGAAACGGTTTGTTGTGAACGACCGGGCCGGGATATCCCATGGCGATAACGTCATAGGTCATATCCTTTGCCATGGCGGTTACCGCGGCGACCATTTCCTGTCCCGTCATTGCCTTGCCGCTTTCAACCTTGCGCTCTTCGCCACCTGTGCTCAAGCGGATCTTCACGTGACTGCCGCCGATATCAATTGCAAGAACGGTTTGATCCTCTGCCATGTACTGGCCTCCGTCGACTATGCGTGTGGGCGTTACTCGGGATCAACCCATCCGCCTGGCGGGCCAAACCCTGCCATTTCCGCCGGACCCCAGCTTCCCACCTCATATGCAGGCGGCACGGCAGGATCATCGAGGATAGGCTCCACGATCTTCCAAGCCAGTTCCGCCGCATCCTGACGGGTGAAGAGCTGTCGTTCGCCGGCCATCGCATCGCCGATCAGCCGCTCATAAGGCGCCATATCACCAATACCATCATCGACCGCGCCAAGTTCTACGGCCTCGCCGCACATACCATCGCCAGCAGCCTTGCGGCGCGCGCCGATTCCAATCGCGATATCCGGCCCCAGACGGAAGCGCACATAATTGGCGGGCGTTGTCTCGACATCGCCAAAGAGCGCAATTGGCGGCCGTTTCAAGCGGACCAAAACTTCGGTTGCATGCGCTGGCAGGTTCTTGCCGGCGCGGATGAAGAAGGGCACGCCATTCCAGCGCCAGGTGGCGACGCGAAAGCGCACGGCGGCGAAGGTTTCCCGGCTAGATGCCGGCGCGACACCCGGCTCGTCCAGATAGCCTCTGAACTGTCCGCGCACCACATCGTTACGAGTGAGCGGCGGCATGGCTTTCAGTATCTGTACTTTTTCATCGACGAGATCATCCGAGGCGCTTGTGGCCGGCGGCTCCATGGCCAGCAGCAACAGCACATTGATCAGATGGTTCTGGATCACGTCGCGGATACATCCGACCTCGTCATAAAACTTGCCGCGCCCCTTGATGCCGAAATCTTCGGCCATGGTGATCTGTACGCTTTCGACATGGTCGCGGTTCCATACGGGCTCGAGAAAGGCATTAGCAAACCGGAAATAAAGAAGGTTCTGGATGGCCTCCTTACCGAGGAAATGGTCGATGCGGAAAATTGCATCCTCTGCGAAAACCGCGTGCAGCGCTTCGTTCAACGCTTCGGCGGAGGCAAGGTCACGGCCGAAGGGTTTCTCAACCATCAGCCGCGCCGAAGCGGCGATGCCCGCCTTGTTGAGGCCGGTTACCACGGTTTCGAAGAGAGACGGCGGAATGGCAAGGTAATAAAGCGGATGCTGGTGCCCGCCAAGCGCCGTGCGCAGCTTTTCGAATGTCGCTTCGTTGCGATAATCGCCGGAGACATAGGTCAGCTGTTCCGCGAATTTTTCGAAGACGGCTTCATCGATCTTGTCCACATGGTTGGCGACCGCATCGCGGGCCCGCGCTATCAGCTGCTCACGCGGCCAATCGTCGAAAGCGACGCCAATGATGGGCGTTTGCAGCGCGCCGTGTTTCACCATGGCGTAGAGAGAGGGAAAGATCATCTTATAGGCAAGATCGCCCGTGGCGCCGAACACCACCAGCACGTCCGATCGCTGCCTGTCCGTGGCTGAGGTCTTCATTTGGCTTTCTCCAGATGGCCACCAAAGGCATTGCGCATGGCCGACAGCACCTTACCGGCGAATTCGGCCTCGCCGCGCGAGGAAAAACGCTCGAAAAGGGCCGATGCCAAAACGGGGGCCGGCACGCCGGTTTCGACGGCCGCCTGCAGGGTCCAGCGTCCTTCACCGGAATCCGACACGCGCCCGCCATATTGATCGAGGTTCGGGTCCTGTTTCAGGGCCTGCGCCGTGAGGTCAAGCAGCCACGAGCCGATGACCGAGCCGTGCCGCCAGACCTCCGTAACGGCGGGAAGATCAATATCGAACTGGTAATATTGCGGATGGGCGAGAGGGGCGGTTTCGGCGTCCGCCTCGCGGTGTTGTGTGCCCGCATTGGAGGCTTTCAGGATGTTGAGACCCTCCGCATAGGCGGCCATGACACCGTATTCGATGCCATTGTGGACCATCTTGACGAAATGCCCGGCTCCCGACGGGCCGCAATGCAGATATCCCATCGGTGCCGTTCGGGTGACCGGGTCGGCGGCGATCCCCAGACCTGCGCCGGGCGCAAGGGAGGCGAAGATCGGGTCGAGACGCTGGACCGCAGCCACAGGCCCGCCGATCATCAGGGAGTAACCGCGCTCCAGCCCCCAGACGCCACCGGATGTGCCGGTATCGATGAAATCGATGCTGCGAGGCGCAAATTCGGCGGCGAGATCGATCGCGTCGCGGTAAAATGAATTGCCGCCATCGATGATGGCATCGCCCGCCTGAAGTTTGCCCGCAAAGTCCCGCGCGATTTTCCGCGTGATCGCGGCGGGCAGCATCAGCCACACGGCGCGTGGCGGTGAGAGGCTGGCGACGAGATCGTCCGGCGAGGTTGCGCCCGTTGCGCCTTCTTTCACCAGCGCCGCGACATTGTCGGGGTTGACGTCGAAAACCACGCAATCATGCCCGTGTTTCAAAAGGCGGCGCACCATGTTTGCGCCCATCCGCCCAAGCCCAACCATTCCAATCTGCATCCTGACACTCCTTTTGTGCAACTCGGTATTGCTGGTTCATTCACCGAGGCGAACGGTAAAGTCCTCGTTTTCCCACACTCCAGCATCTCGCCAGTAGAAGGTGAACACAATCGTGCCGCCGGCCGCCAGTTGCTGCACGGGCAAGTCCGCAAAATGCGTGCCGAGACCGGAGGCCGTCGTGCTTGTATCTGTGGTTGTCGCCCAGCCGTCAGCGCTCCAGTGCACGATGGCATTATCCGCTAGGTCAAGCCGCAGAACCTTGCCGGCGGGCATGGCTGATATCTTGTTGTTGAAGCACCAGATTCGAAGATGCGACGGCGTCTTGTTGCGGATGTAGCGCTCCACACCCTGCGGCGGCATGTCGAAAACGGAACCATCGGCAAGCGAACGCAGAAGCTTGATATGTTCTGCATGCGCCCAGACCAGCGGCATTGCGCTGCCCGACGGGTGGCCATAGAACAGCTCCCTGTCGAGACGATCGGGTTGATCCCAGACCTGCTCGGGGAAAAGGCCGCTCTGCCCCGCCGATTTTTCCATGGTCGTCAGCAAGGCTTCCGCCGCCCCGCGTCTACCCGCAGCAAGTTCGTAATGGGCACGCTCGCCGGTCAGAAGGGGCCATGGCCTGCCCTGACCCGTGCCGTCAAATGCTGTTCCATCAGCATGCTCACCATATCCGTCGCCCGTGTACCTGTACCAGACCGGCCCCTGCGGCAGGTCGGCGCGCAGGCAATGATCGATCGCCTTGACCGTTGCGACAATATGGGGATCGTCCGGTGCGCGCAGGCCGAAGCGGACCAGCGCGAGTGCATCAGGGCTGATGACATCGCTTGTTGGCAGGAAAGCGCGATCCGGTGTCTGGTTGAGGATGGGCGTCATGCCCGAGGGCTGAACAGAATCGGTGGCACCAGGAGAGGCGATGCGAACATAATGGCCCGAAATACCAAGTTGCGCGCACAGGGTCTGGTCACCGGCAAATGTCCACCTTTCAATCTGCTCATTCCAGCAATCGGCTGTCTGCCGCAGATGCGTGGCTTCGGCCGCATCGCCCTCCATATCCAGCAGATCAGCGGCGGCAAGCAGCGCGGCGATCTCGACGGCAAGCGTGAACGGGCTATAGCCTGCATCCTCCTCCCACCTGTCCTCGCCGGTCGTTGGGCCGTTTGCCAGAATATAGGCCGCAGCGCTGCGGATCATCGGCATATAATCCGCCCTTGCAGCGTGATCGAGGTGGCCGTGCCGATGCAGGATATCCGCAAGCAGGATTGGAAAGGCGCATTCGTCCATCTGAACGCCCGGCCAATAGGGCTTGCCATCCAGCCAGAGATTTTGCGGCCACCGCCCCGAGGGCTGCTGCACCTGGCGCAGATAATCAAGGATGGCCAAAGCCTCATCGTGATCGCCGGCCGCCAGAAACCCGCCAGCGGCTTCCACCAAATCTCGCGGCCATATTAGATGATATCCGCCAAGATCGTCATCGCCCTTGGAAGCTCCCCATGGGATCGATAGACTGGCCACGACAGCTCCGGGCCGGTCTGCGGCACGATGCGCGGCAAGCACAGCGGTCGAGACGCGATAGGAATTAACGCCGTGATGGGTATCGCGGTCGAGGGGGCCAAGACTGTCCTGCCAGCTACGCCAGTTGTCGATATAGGCATCGTGCGTGCGTCTGAAGCCGGACTTCAGACTTGCGACAGCACAGGCTGCAGCTTCATATTCAGTCTGGCCGAAACCGAGCGCCAAGGTCGCCGTATCGTGGTTTTCGCTAAAATCGATTTCCGCAGCCAGCGAAACATTGCCGTCATCCGCCCGCTGGTACTCCTCAATAAGGCGTCCGTGCCGGCGCAATTGTTGCCAGCCATCGGAAACGCCAACAAAACCCGCACTTGCAGCGCGCCAGGGACAATTGCAGACCAGAGCGAGATATCGTGAGCGGCCGACCGCAAACAGGACCCGACGCCCCTCATAATCCCCTATCCAGGCGGAGTTGAGATTACCGGCATTGACCAGATGCGGCGCCAGAAGGACGCTTACACGATAATCCCCTTTCTTACCGTTCAGTGGGAAGAAGGAGACATGCTGAAGAACACAGGCCCGCGCCGGATCGGTGATGACCTGTTTTTCGATCCGGTAGGCTCCATCTGTCGCCGTATTGGTGATGTGGAACGCGGGAATTCCACTCTCGAAAGGGCAGGTAACGGAACTACAGTCTCGTTTCTCTTCCGAAAAATATCCGTCGTCTCTGGTGACCACAAGACCGAGATCGCGGGTACAGGCACTATCGATCCGCGGGTAATAGACCTCGTTGAGGATGCCGTGGCTGAGCGTAAACCAGATCGGTGAATTTTTCGACAGCGCGGTTCCCACGCCATTCTTGGCGCTCGACGTCCAGCGTGCGTCAATGCCGGGTGCGCCGGGTGCGAAATCAAGTGCGGCACGCATCGTTACATGCCTCTGGCAGGGAGATGATGAAGGCGAAAGTGAATGTGTTGTCGTATTGAAAACTCATGGCGGAGATCTCGACCTTGAAGGAAGGGTCTTTCCGGGATGAGACGGAGACGGGATGCGGTTCCCGTCTTTAATCTCAAATCCGATACGGCCTCGTCATTAAGCTAGGTATTCGCGAAGGGGTGCACAACTAAAGATTTGGTAATTGAGCGTGTGGCGAATTCCTTCTTATCTGTGGCTCGCTATATGGCCCGGACGCACATACCCTGCTTTAGTGCTAGCGAAAATGACAGCCTCTCCGAAACCCTTACTGCCGAACCGAGCTTGGATTGGCGTATCTGATGCGCTTCCCCATCGGTAAAATAGAACCCGGATGTCGGCCCGAACACCCATTGGAGGGCATTGCCAGCCGGCAATCCGATTTCATCCAATTTGTCGAGTTTACCGCGTTCTTCGAGGATCGCCATCGTGGTGGTGAGTTCGTTTAAATTCATGAGGCTTAGCAAGCTTAACGTTCACCATCGTCAAATCGATGCGTCCACCATTGCGTATACTCCATCTCATCGACACCGTAAGGCGCTTGCAGATAGGGATAATCCCAAGCCTCGTAACGCAGGGGCTTGAGAAAATCGTTGACCGCGCGGTACGCCGCAGGCACCCGCCCCTTGTTCAAGTCGCCGAGCACAGGCCGTTCACCCGCCTGGAAAACGACGCCGCCCTCGTAGGGATGGAGGAAAAGCCGACCAAGGTAGTGAGCGCCGCAACATGCTTCCATAGCAATGACACAAGTTGGCGTCTTGCTGGCAAACTCAATGGGCGTCTGCCGCCGCATCGTTCGACGGATGATCACTGCACCGTGGTCGTCAACACCGACAACGCTGCAGCTATTCTTGCCTATGTCGACACCCAAAAATTGAAATCGTCTTGGGTCGGCTCCTCTTCCTTCAATGACGGACCATCATACTCCATGTCCTCTGAAGGGCGGCCCATCCCATAATCAACAGCCATGGCGTTTCTTTTCGCTCTCCGCAAATACAGAAAGCGTAGCATATATTGTCAATATTCATTACAGCGTTACGAAACTCGCGCACCCCTTACACAGTCACGTACATGCACATCCGGCCATTGTGCAGCGCACAAAATTCGGAGGAATAGGCATGAAATTCGGATTTTTAGATACATATCATCCGAAAAAATTCGTCTAAAACTCTCCCAACTCAAGGAGAGAGACCATGACGGACACGACATCTGAATTTGATGGGTCAACAATTGCCCTGGAGGCCGCCGAGGAACCCGCATGGACCGCTGCGACCTGGTTCGCGGTTCTTTCGATGGCGGCCACCAGCTTTGCGCTTGTATCGGCCGAGTTTCTGCCAGCGGGATTGTTGACGCCCATGGCGCGCGATCTCGGCATTACCGAGGGTACGGCCGGACAGGTTGTTACGGCGACAGCTTCCGTGGGCGCCGTGACGGCTTTGCTGAGCAATGTTCTCATCGGTAAACTGAACCGCAAGAGCGTGCTTGTCGGTCTCAGTGCGCTGGCGATCGGCTCCAACATTCTCGCATCGGTTGCTGCCGATTTCTGGCTATTGTTATTGGGCCGGGCCGGATTGGGTATCGCGCTCAGCGGTTTCTGGGCGCTTTCGGTTGCCGTTGTGGCGCGGCTCGTCGGCGCGAATTCGACCGGGCGCGGCATGGCCATCGTTACCCTCGGCGTTTCGCTCGCCACCATCGCAGCTCCTTCGATGGGCGCCTTGATCAGCGACTGGCTGGGATGGCGCATCGCCATGTCGATGACGGCGGGACTTGCCGTCATTGCCATGCTGCTGCAGATACTCAGCCTGCCGTCGCTGCCGGCAAGTACGAGCAACAGTCTTTCCGATGTTCTGCGGCTGACGCGTCGGCGCAGCGTTCAACTGGGGATGCTTGCAATCCTGTTGCTGATGACGGGGCATTTTGCCGGTTCGGTCTATGTGCGTCCCTTCCTCGAACAGGTGACGCTGCTTGAGACCACGCCGATTGCCCTCGCCCTGCTCGGCTTTGGCGTCGCCTCCGTAATCGGCAATGTGCTGGGGGGCCGGATGGCTGACACCAGTATCCGCCTCGCGCTCATCGTTACCGCCGCTCTGATGGCATTTGCGACGATCGCCCTTGTTGTCTGGGGTGTTCATACCGGTGCCGCATTTGCTCTCGTCGCACTTTGGGGCCTTGCCTTCGGCATGGCGCCTGTGGTGCTGCCGACCAACCTTTCCCGCGGCGCACCCGACGCGCTGGAGGCAGCAGGCAGCCTGATGGTCGTTTCCTTTCAGGTGGCCATCAGCATCGGTGCGGTTTTCGGCGGTTATATCGTCGATTCCTACGGTGCTACCGCTCCGTTGGCGCTGACCGCGATACTGGCTGCATCCACGGTCGCTCTGGCCTTGCTGCAGCGTCCTGATTGATCGTTGCTTTTTTCTCCTTTTGCCGCCTGAAGGCAAGGCGCTCGGACGCATCGCGGAAAAGGCTGATCTCGCCACAGGCGTGATGAGATTTCCGAGCGGCCGAGCGCCGCGCGATGCCCTGCGGCAAATGGAATATCTGCCGAAAGTGCTTTCACGGCACCAGAGAACCGCCTTTCCGTGGGCAAGGCAATTGCCGCCTATGGGTGGCGGCATGCAGGGACCACAACCTGAACACGGGTCAAAAATCAGGAGCGGTCCTGCCTTGCGTCAGTCCACCTTTGCGTTACGCTTGCGCAGGGATTTCTTATGTTTGGATGCGCCTCGCGATGCAGGAAGCGTCTTGCTGCCTGAATGAGTGATCGGGTGCATACAGGTTTCAGACCCCGTATTGCGGCCATGACATGTCGCGGGTCGGTATGGTGATACGCAGATCCAACTCCACATCAATGGACCAAGCTCTCGACCCCTTGAGAATTACTGGTTTATCCGATCCCGATCTGATCGATCATCTACCCATGCGGATATTATCCTCCTCACATCGCCGGCACTCCAATCAGAACAGCTGCCGTTCGCAGACCGCACCGATTGGATCCCGGCAATCTTGATTGCGCATGAGCCTTGCCCGAACGATCCGCGCCTGTCTGTTAGCCATTGCGATCACCATTAGAATACGTGGCTTTTGGTCCAACATACTGGATAGCCGAGACCCCCGGCCTTCCGCCACCTCGGCCCTTACAGTGAACGATGGACATCGCTCCAATAATCATAAGCCGACGAATATCGCACCGCCCATCTTCGATGGCATGGCCGAGCCTTTGGTCACCACCACACGAATGAGTGTCGAAAGACGAGGCCAAGCCAGGCAGCAAAGGCACGTTCGCTTCGAAACCCCTCTATCGACGGCGCGAAAGCTGTGATCGCCACAGCACAGACGAGCCTGATATTTGGCATCTTATGGAGCGGTCGCATGATATCGTTTGTTTTGCTTCAGCAGCGACACGGCGATCGATTTTTTGCTCTCTGGCAGATCTTGTCAGAAGCAAAACCGTCTTGCTTCAATAACACACCAGCCAAACGTTTCCGGTGGTGCGATGCATCCAGAATCATATTTGACGATGGGGCTTACAAGTTTGGCGGGAGCTTCCTATCTACGGCAGCACAGGCTCCAGGCACCCTTTAAAGAGCGCCCTCCGACCACGAGGTCGGAGGGTATGCCGGAGGTCAATCGTACGACGTCCCACTTTCGTCGATTCGTCCAACACATAACCTTCTGATCTGGTTACGTGAAATGAAAAGATAACAACAACACAATCCTGGGTCTACATAAAATATGTGGAGAATTCCGATTGTGATTAGCCACACTGAAATTAAACCACCCATCAAAAAACCCGGCTTTGCAGCCGGGTTTCATATTCTCAGAAATGTGGTGCTAGCAGCTTAGAACGTGCGCTGCAGACGAACAAAGCCGGTAACCTGATCGTCGCTATTGTCTTCATCGTAATAATTCGCAGTGATCTTCGTCGTAAGACCGTCGGTGATCTTGTAGTCAACCGTCAGACCAGCAGTCCAGGCGTCATTGTTGGTCCAGTCAGCGTTCAGGTTACCCACAAAGTTCGGGGCAACGTTGCCGAGATACTGGAAAGCAGGCGTGATCGTGAGACGGTCGGTTGCTTTGATCGCATATTCTGCGGCAACTGCCCATTCCGATTCCGCGTAGTATGCGTTCGCACCGGAAGCCCAAACACCGGCGAGGCCAAGCGTGCCAGGACCTACATCAGCGAAAACAATAGCGCGGATCGCACCTTCTTCAAGGTCTGTATCATAGGAGCCAACGATGGTTGCCGCGAATGCGCCAACATTCGCGCCAACTACAGCCGTGATGCCGACATTGTTGTCCTTGGAGGTCAACGTACCTTCCAGCTCATCAACAGAGAGGGTCGCCTTGAACGAGCCGGTATCGTAGGTATAGGCAATCGAGTTGAACAGGGCGTTGGTGGACAGGATGTCCGTTTCACCGTTGAGGTCGTTATCCCACTCGCTGTAGAACTTACCGACCCTCAAACCACAAAGCTCGATGAAAGCCTGATCAACGTGAACGCCGGACGAAGAGGACGAGCCGTTGTCAGCGTTGCCGCGGAAGCCGATGAAGCCACGCAGAGCGCCGAGCTCGGTGTCGGTGCGGGTATCAACTTCGAACTGGGCGCGCGTGAAGGAGTTCCAGTCAGACGTGCCGGAGCGGTCGCGACCGAAGTCGGTCTGGAAGCGGATGTAACCGCCGAACTTCAGGCAGGTTTCGGTGCCGGGAATGTAAAAGAATCCGGTGCCGAAAGCATCGCAAACGCGAACGTACTCCAGGGGCTCTGGCTCGGCAGCGACGATAGCGTCAGCGGCCTGTGCGCCGGATACTGCTGCGAGAGCTGCAGCGGAACCAATCAGAAGGCTCTTGATGTTCATTCGGGAACTCCATTGCTAGTTTCATTAAAGAGTGGGAACGTGACGCCCACCCGCGTCTTAATATCGGCTTTAGACAACCATCGCTGGCGTCGATCAACCTACAGGGTCAAAAAAATGGTAGATGCGTATTTTATGAAATTGCTCATGTTGCCGAAGCAACACACTTTGGAGCGTTTCAGGGCAAAAACGCCCAACAACTTAACAGGGCATTAACGACCTGGGCTCGACCTGTTCGGCAATGACAAAGGCAACACCGCAACGAGCAGCGAGGGTCTTATGGGTAATGCCATACTTGATCGGGTCGCCCCGATCCGTCTTTGCATTCACGTAGCCGCCCTCATGACCAAGCATAAGGTCGAGAGCGACGGGAAGCGTTTCCCGAGCCATGGTGCTCTCCTGATGATTGAAACAAGCCACACACAAGCGTGCGGCACTAATGCTGCCCTTAAGAGAAGCGGAGGGCAGAAATGAAATCTGGATCGTGGGACAACACTGTTACGATCGAGCTGGGTGGCAGAAGCAAGACCTACGCGCGCATCTCCACAACCCGCCGGGCTGCGTCATATCTTATTGATCAGTGGCCAGGATCTCGTGACTTTGCCTACAAAGAAGCAATCGTCTCCTGTACGCAGGCGCTCAAAGGAGAGGTGAATGATGAGGCCGCTTTCAACAGTTTCGTCCAAGCAGCGTTGGTGTCTGGCTTGAAATATACGAGCGTGCCCAGCTATGCGCCCAACGAGTTTGAACGCGATATCGCAAGTGCCTTAGCTCAGTCTCTGCTGAACGATCTGCGTCATGCAACCAGACAAGCATGACAGGGTGAACCGTATGCTGAACAAGCAACTTGAAATACCGGAAGACATTATGATGCTGGCGTGGGTAATCACGGCCCGTCACCTGACAAGGGGCCAAAAAGACGTTACGAAAATCGTAGCGGACGCAATATGGGAAGAGCGCAAGCGACATATCCGTTCGAAATGCCTATAAGCCGATGGCAGCAAAACCATTCGTGAATTTATCATGACACTTCCGCATTATAAAATTGCGACCCTCTAAGAACGCAATAATGCGAAAGTGCCGCGCATCCCCTGAAACAAGCCGCGGTGCTGAGGCGTCAACGCTTCGAAGCGACGGTCCTCCGTCACCCTACAGGGCGCAAAGCACAGGTGAACAACATTGCGTTGGGACGTGGGCTCTGCTAGCAAGAAACCCTTCAAACAACCAACGCGAGTGCATTGGAACGACTATGCGCACGAACTCCCCATATGCGAAGCTACCTGACACATCATTTTGGAAGAGAAGTGTTTCTGGATTGAGCGCTCAGGACGTTGACCCACTAATCGCTACTCCATTCACGATTGGAACGCAGAGCGCAGTGGCAACGGCAGGTAGTTGCTTCGCCCAACATATCTCCAGGACCCTGTCAGAAAAAGGATTCAACTACCTCGTCCCCGAGACTGGACCGGCAGATAAAAATTATGGTGTCTACCCATGCAGGTTTGGGAATATCTACACGGTTCGGCAGTTGCTTCAGACGTTCGAAAGAGCCTATGGATTGAGAGCATCGATGTCCAGCGCTTGGCGACGGGGCGATGTTTTCATAGATCCATATAGGCCTCAAATCGAACCAGATGGTTTCGCTTCCTTAAAAGAACTAGAAGATGATCGATTTACGCACCTCGAACATGTTCGAGCAATGTTCGAAAAATGTGACGTTTTTATCTTTACGCTTGGCCTGACCGAAGGATGGGAAACAAGCGAAGGTACCGTAGTTCCGCTCGCGCCCGGAGTGGCTGGATACCCTGAAGATACGGAGACATATCAGTTCAAAAACTACAATGTTCTCGACATGGTTTCTGACTTCTCAGCTTTCATGGCAAAATTTCGCCGAGTGAACCCCTCGGTGAAGGTACTCCTAACCGTTTCACCTGTTCCCCTCATTGCAACATTCGAAAAACGGCATGTTCTTGAAGCAAATGTTTATAGCAAATCAGCTCTTAGAGTTGCCGCCGATATGATATGTCAATCCGATGAAAACGTTCACTACTTCCCATCCTATGAAATTATCACTGGTCCACACAACGGGTATCGGTATTTCGAATCCGATCTTCGTTCTGTGTCTCCTGCCGGGGTTGCGCAGGTAATGTCGATATTCTCAAAGCATTTTTTGACGGACATAGTTCTTGACGAACAACCAAGAGCAACACCAACCATTGCAATACCAACAACCCAAAATGATGAGCCTCGTCACGAGTTGTATGAGATAATCTGCGATGAGGAGGCTATCGACCCATGAAGATTGGAGTATTTGGAAACTGCCAAACGGAAGGGTTCGCGACATCAGTCAAGAACATGACTGGTGCTGAGGTGGTAGAGTACACAGTTCAGAAGGCTCGGTCCGCTTCTGAAGAAGAACTTCAATCGCAAGCGCTCAAGCTCTCTGAATGCGATACGGTTTTCACTCAGCCGTCAATAACCAACAACTTTGGTCCGTTGTCATTTGATAAACTTTCACTGATCTGCAAATCCCTGGTACCGTTCCCTCACATCGCCACAACATCTCTTCATCCAGATTGTCACTACATTCGCGATAACGGAGTTGCTCTTGAAGGCCCTATGGGACCGTATCACTCAGCAATCATCGCGGGCGCATTTCTCGCTGGCCTATCATCAAGCCGTGCAGTAAGCTTGTTTAACAAGTACGTGTACGTGACTTTGAAATACACATCGGTTCTGGTCAGCCGTCAGCCAATGTCCGTTGATGCAGATGATATGGGGTACGATTATACCGCGTTTCTGTCTGGCGATAGAGGTGTATTCATGCACACACCCAATCATCCCAACGCAGACGTTATCTTCGATACCGCTAGACAGGCTCTTGGGAAAGCGGGGATCTCACACACCTACGCGAATCCCCCAGAGGATAAGTTGGCAGAACTCGGTGTGTGGCCCGTATATCCTGAGATAGCGACCTCTCTTGGTATGAGGGGCGACATGATTTTCCGGCAACGAAAATCAAGAGGCGGTGTTTTCGATCTAAGCGAAGTGGTAGATGCTTTCTTTACATCATACGCTGTCTCAAAGATTACAGAAACGCCTCAGATTAAAGCCGCATCTGCGTTCATCAGAAGCGAGTTAGTCTAATCGACATCAACTATCTCCCCCAAAATGAATACCGAGCGCGTAATGCTCATTGATGGAGAGCCGCAAGACTCTCCATCTAAAGGTTAGCTTTAGAAAGACTGGGACAATGATTTCAGCCGGGCAAAGTGGCTCTCCCAGAGCCACGGCTCAAACTGAGATGCCGTTTCTGCCATCTCCTCTGCACCGTCAGTGTAACTTTTGAGTAGCAACGCATGGAGTTCTTCCTCGTTGTTGAACTCAAAGAAGCTTGCCTTACCCCTAGTGACCTCCCGGTGAGCCTTCACATCACTGCATATGACAGGCGTCCCCAAGGATAGACTCTCCGCCAGCGGCATTCCCCAGCCCTCAACCTCTGCGGCTGTCAGGTATGCCCTTGAACGCTTCAACTCTGCAACCACATCCTCATCACTAGCGCCATGAATCATTTCAACATTCGAAGAAGATTCAATTTCCTCCTTGAGCCTTTCCAAATTAGACCCATTCAACCAACCGCTCGCGCCAAATATGTTGAGTTTTTCGCCTTTGACGATATCCGGATATTTTTTACAAAATGAAATCCACGACGTTACTAGCCAGAGGTAGTTCTTGCGCGGCTCTACCGTGCCGATAGAAACAAATCCAGTTCGCTCACCTAAATGAGACGGAACCCTTGTCGATGCCTCCGATCCAATCTCAAGCACAGCATCGACTTTCCTCTTGTAAAGTCGCTCCGTCTCCTCCGCGGTAAAGTGAGAGTTCGCAAAGACAATATCCGAGAATTTTACAACATTGCGCATCCTCACGTCATGTTTTTGTTTGGTACCATCAACAAAAAGATGCGGGTGCGTGATCGGGAGGACATCATGAACGTAAATTGCAGTCTTCCAATTGGGATTTTTTTTGAGATTCCCCAGCAAGCGATCTTTTTCTAGTCCCGTGTGCCCAACGTTAAGATAAACGTTGCTCAACGAAACAGGCGAAAAGAGCACCTTTGCGGAAGACTTATGGTCGGACGTCAACGCTTTCTTGAATAAGAATGGCACCGCAGCAACTGCTATAGCAGAAATCCCCGCAGGCACTATGGGCGCCTTCTTCGCCATATAAGCTCTCTCAGAGCGAGTGATCTTTAGCCTTGCACTAAAGCGTTTGCCCTCCAGAGACCTGAAAAACTTATCGATGTTACTGACCGGTCGAGGAACTCTGACTTGCTTCCTCCATCGCTTCACTCGCTCGTCAAGTTCTTGGTCGTGATCTCCGCCTTGCGACCACCGTTTATCAAGATGTCCTACGACTTGCTCAGTCAGCCACCGGGGCGCTAAAGCAAGGCAATCGCCAATCTGTACAACGAAGTGCCCACCATCGGCTAAAACATGCTTTGCATACTCAAGCTCGACTCTGTCGATCCCTGTTGGAGAAGGCGCGGCTGACCGAGAAAGAATTCTAGTTACATCCAGGTGAATCCTCATACCATCAACCCCACGACAAGCCGGATGCCATTCTAAAAGGCGCCGGAGGTAATGGATAATGCGGTTCTGGAACACCATCGCCGTTCAAGATGAAGTTCCAAATTTCAGCCTCGTAAAGATTTGCTGGCATCATAGAATACGATCCGAGCCCTCCGTCAGTGCCTATCTGAGGGAAATCTTCTGGTGGGTGAAACACGGTAGGCCGTCCCCCGAAATACGCCGCTTCGTGGCACACACTCGAAGAAAGCGCGCAGACCCTTAGACCCTCGACGCTCAGCAAATCATAAGAAGCAGTCTTTGTTTCCTTCGCGCCAAGCTTTGACAGAGATGAAGCCAACTCTTTCCTGATGGGTTCATGAGGATGCGATTTAAAGTAAATGTTCTTTGGGTTTTCTTTTTCCAGATAGCTTTCCAACGCATCAACGATATAGGAATCGTCCAACATCTCTCCATTTCGGATGCGCGACGAATCGAATGCTGTCTGCGCAAAAAATACTACACCGAAGTCCGGATCTAGCCGTTTCTGATACCGCCTTGCGGCTCGGGCTTTGTGCATGAATGCACTAGTGTCGACATACTTTTTGGGAGGGGCGAGTGAGACCAGTCTTTTATGTATCTCGATATCGTTGGTCCCTGCGCTAAGGTGATAGTCGGGCAGGAAGCGTATCGGGTGAGTTCGCAGATCAATGTACGTCTTGCCTAGATTCGTCAAAAGCCTACGTTGCGCCCTTGATAGCTCGTAGCCGATGACAACATCTGAGGAGCAGTTTTCCATGAAGAAGTCGATTGCCGCCGGAAAGCTCTCAATCCGATCATAGAGATAAGCCCAAGAGTATTGGTTTACAGCCATATTCATCACGGAGAAGGTAAATTTAGACCGCCTAAATTTATCGAGAAGGTCACCTTGACCACTGACCACCCCCGATGGGCTCAAATAGTTATAGAGCCACGAGATATTTCGACCGAGGATGCCATTGTCGCCGTCTATGTTTCTGAACCAGTCAAAGTTTAACGATACCATCAGTGAAGGCGCCTCTAAAAAACTACACTCTAGGCGCTTTACAAACTACGCAATCTTTGCGCAAGGCCATCTTCGGTCAGCACACGTCAGGAATGCATTTCTCTTCGAATGGCATCGACTGTGTCGCACTAAAGGAAGGCGCTTTGGAAAAGCAAACGACGAATTCCATCATCACCCGGCGCGGTATCGATCATCGGTGGATTTACGCCAATGGCTGGCACGCTGCGTCAGCCTTTGGATTTGTTTCATGCGTTGCCTTTCCCTTTTTCCGTCCCCTACTGCCTTTTCTTTCTCGCGGTGGGGGTGCAGCCCCAAGGGCTGCATCGATTCGCTTGAGCAATTCATTGTCCCAATCGAGAAAGGTTCGGCGAGAAATGAAAAGCTGGCGGCCTACCAACCGAACACCATCTCCTGGCTCCCACGCATATAGGCCCACGCGAACATCATCCGGCTATGGCAGAGGCGGGAGATGGGCAACTTTTATCGTCGTTGTTACGGCCTGAATCAGGAAAATCCCGTGGCACCAGTCGAACTCATAGGCCTCGCCGGGCGTAACTTGAAGTCGATCTCAACGCAGCCGTCAATCAGAAAGCGCTCGAAGACTTCCAGCGCTTGATGGTATGCCGGAGAGCTCAGGCTATAACGTCAAGTGGGTCAATTTGCTGGCTTACTTTCAAAAGCCCGCCTCGCGCGATTTTATGCTCAGCCAGCAGACAAGCCAAGTTTCAATGAAGCCGAGACTCCCTGACAAGACAACGCCAGACACCGGTTAATGCTATAGAAATAAATAATAAAAACCAATAAGAAGAAAAAACGTGGCCGAGAAGCCAGATACTGTCAGGTGGTAATTTCACTTCACCCATGATGATCAGGGATTGCCTAACGGGTATATTATTCGCCCGATCATCCGGAAACGAATATCAGACAACTCTCTAAAGAACCCAGCCGGATTACTCCGGTATTGCACGGCATCCCGTTCATTTCCCACCCTTGCCACCATGCGGGCGACAATGGGGGTCAACAAATGACGCCAGCCGAGCAGCCCATAGGTGCCGTAAGGCTGCCACTTGACCCTTCCGGCCAATGATACACGGGGCTTCACCAGCGGATCTGCGAGGCTATCTATCGTTTCCTCAAACGTGGAGGCGCGACCGGTGCCGGGATCAAAATACATGGGATACAAGATATAGGCTGCGGCAAACAGCGCCTCCACCGAGAGCGTCCTGCCACGGCGGGTCTGAGGCTGCCTGTCATCCGTCAAACCCCAGCCAGCATAAAAAGGCGCGCCGACAGTCGTGACTTTCTTTCCCCGCATCAAAGCCTCAAAACCCGCAAGAGACGTGATGGTATAGATGTGGTCCGCATGCTCCAGCGCATCCGGCAAAGAAACCTGCCCCTTCATGATGGTGCACAGGTGCGCCACCTCATCCGGGTTCGAGACCTCCCGGCGCATCCGGCTCAACACATCCGGGTGTGGCTTGTAAACGATATCCGCATGAGGGTTTTCCTGCGCAGCCAGACGCACGAGGTCATTATTCGTAAACGGACGATCGCATCCATAAAGAATAGAAGCATCCTCCTCCACCTGGCCGACAACCAGGACGCGGGCGCGATGGCCCTGGCCGCTATTCTGTTGGGCGGCGGGTGGCGCCAGGCGGCCGTTATACTTCGTCAGCCTCTGCTGCAATATGCGCCGGATGCCCTCCCGTGCACGCTGGATCAGCGCCGGGTCACCATCAAAGTCATGATGCAGAAGAAGCTGCTCCAGATCACTGGGGCCACGGCTGTCGAAATACGGCCGGAGGCTATCCAGCGACAAAGAGAATGGGACCGAATAGCCCGCATGCGCTTCCAGCGAGCGTATGAAGCCGTCCTCCATGAAATAAACCTGAAGGCCAAGGAGCTCGATCTCATGCAGCGCGAAGGAGGGAAGATTATTGCTCCACACAAGGACTACCGGCTTCTGTGGCGCTGCCATAAGCGGCAATATCCTGCGGCGAAAATCGCGCTCCGTGATCCGGAACGGGACGAAATGAAACTGTTTGTGCGGAAAAAACTGCTGCAGGAAGGGGTGTTTCCACGCCTTCATGTGAAAGGCGATGACTGGACCTGGCCGGGTGAGCGCCTCCGCGCGCACCGCAAGCGGACTACGCCAGTTGTTCAGGGAAGCATCCATCGGTCAGTTGCGATCGCGAATATTATAATAGGCCATGGTGATGACGCCCCACAGGAACAGACCGCCCAGAAACACCAGTGCCACATTCATGAGGCGTGAAGGATATTGCGCCAGTTGCGACAACGTCGGCTCAATGAAAGTCGCGAGATATCGTTGCTGGTTGTTGGCATCCATCCGGGCCTTTTCCAGCCCGCCAAGCGCGGCGGTATAAGCCTTTTCCGCAAATTCACGTTCCGTTTCCAGAGATTCATATTGCAGAATCCGGGTAGCGACATCGCCGGACTGATTGCCCCCCGTATTGCCGCTGCCGAAACGCTGTTTTTCCTGCTCCAGCTGCTTTTCCAGACTTTCGATCTGCGTGGTGATGACACGGATGCGCGGCGAGTTCGGCGCCATTCGCGTCAGCGCGGCCGTCAGTTCCGCTTTCAGTTGCGTCAATTGCTGCTCCAGGGAGCCGACGAGCTGCGCGGCAAGCTTTGCGGCTTCGACGGGGTCAGCCTCCTGCGACACATCCCGGAAATTGCGTAATGCCACGCGGGCCGCGGAAAGACGACCTTCCGCAAGCGCAACCTCATCCTGAGACGCCTTCAGAACGCCGTTTCGCGCATTGAGCGACAGATCGTTGATCAGTCTCTCGCTTTCCATAATCACGGCCGCAGCAATGGTTTTCGCCGTCTCGGGATCAAATGCCTTGACGGTGATATTGAGGATCGATGACGTATGGTCATAATCGACCTTCACCATATCCTTCCAGTAAACAAGCTTTTCTTCGATGGGCAGATTCGGCTCAAGCGCATAAAAGAAATCCATGCCGCGACGCGCAAAAGCCTTCTCGAGATCGATCGTCTGCGAAACGGCCTCGATCATGCGCTCGCTGCGGATGTAATCGAGCAGCATATATGAATCGGCACCGGTCGTGCTGCCGCCCGCGCTTTGCGTGAACATGCCAAGAATATCGCCGCTCACCTTGCCATCGATGCTGCGCACGGCGAAGGCCGCGGAGCTGTGATATTGATCCGCCGCGACGAATGCCATGTATAATCCGGCGACCGTGGTGGGAAGCGCAACAGCGAGCAGGAAACCGGCGCCAATCACCGCATGGCGGAGCTTGAGGCCTTTCAGCTTCTTCCGCTTGTTCGGCGACGCTTTCGCCTGACGTGATGTGTTGTCACGCTCAGCCTTCAGATCAACCTTCAGCAGATTATCAATCACCGTGGTATTGGCGCGTTTTGCCGGAAGCTGAGCGCTCTCCACCTTGTTGCTGGAACGCTGTTGATCGTCGCTCATTTTCCACTTCCTTTCATATTGCGGTCATGAACGCGGATCGCATCCTCGACATCATCGAAATATGTCAGTTTTCCATTTTCGAGAACGACACCGCTCTGGCAATAATCGCGGATCGTTCCCGTGCTGTGAGATACCATTATCACATCGGAGTCCTGCAAGCGATGCTGGAAAACCTCGTGACACTTCTGCTTGAAGTTGGCATCGCCAACCGCCGTTATTTCATCGACCAGATAATAGTCGAACTTGACGCCCATGCTGACGCCAAATGCAAGCCTGGCCTTCATTCCCGAAGAATAGGTGCCGACCGGCGCTTTGTAAAAGGCTCCCAATTCGGCAAATTCTTCGACATATGCGACCAGTTCTTCGGTATCGACCCCATAGATACGCGCGACGAACCGGACATTCTGTTCACCCGACATGCTCGGCTGGAAACTGCCCTGGAAACCGAGCGGCCAGGAGATGCGGCCGCTGCGGACAATCCGCCCCCGGTCCAGCTGCAGGGAGCCGGCGATCAGCTGCAGCAAAGTCGATTTGCCGGCGCCGTTGCGGCCAAGCAAACCAATGCTGCGGCCACGATTTATCACAAGCGACGCGTTCTCAATGATCGGTTTCTTGAAACCTTTGACACGCGCATATTTCGTTGCCTGTTCCAGTCTGATCATCGGCTCCTCAACACGGACGCTGAGCGGGTGAACAGAAGAAGACCCATGAACAGGATCGTCAGAGCGAAGGAATAGAGATAGGTCATGTTCATCATGTCCGCCCGGTATTCTGGATAAAACCCTTTTCGGAACAACATGACGACATGAACCAGCGGATTGAGCAAAACAATATCGCGGATCGGGGCGGGAAGCGCGTCAGGCAGGAAAAAGACGCCGGAAATCAGGAACATCGGCCTGTTGATGATGTTGAAGACCTGCTCGTAAAGCGGAAACCGCAACGTTGCGACATTGTTGAATATGCCGATCCCCAGGCCGAGCACGGTCGCCGCGAAAGCCGCCTCGATAATCGCGGGCCAATTGAGGTATACCGGCTGATCGACCGTCAACAGGATCACGCCGAGGACGCAGAAGGACACGACAGAGGTCGTTCCCGCCTGCAGAATATAGCGGGCGACAATGGTGTCGATCGGCGCGACGTTGGGATAGCTGAGCAATGTCCGGTTGGCTTTGATCGCCCCGTTCAGGAAACCTGCCATCGCCGCGTAGAACTGAAAGGCGAGATAACCCGTCGCAAAAAAGAGCGCAAAGCTTTTCCCGAGAGCGGGCGTATGCGTTATCGCCATGAAAATCAGCGACATGAATGCTATGTGGCCGGCCGGGTCAATGATTGCCCAGACATATCCGCCGGGCTTGCTGCCAAATCGCGTCGACATCTCGCGGATCAGGAGCGCACCAACCACGCGGATATGAGCCTTCAGATAATACACTCCCGGCACCTCCGCATCTCACTCAAACCGCAGAAAAAAGTGCCCGCGATGGGCAAGAGTCGCGCACCTTTCGCATTCCTGGCACGATCTGCGGTATTTATGACACTCAACGGCAACGGAAGAAAGCTTAATCAACCAGATTTCTAACCTGGTATGCGGTTCCTATCGGCCGCCCGACGAGCTGCAGGAAGCGATCCAGATCAACCACGGGGTGACGGGAAACATAGATAACATCGCGGCTCTTGATCGGGAACGTCTGCCCAACGATGAGACTGTCGGCGCGGGTCATGTCCAGGCGATAGACCAGCGGGTAACGCCCGTCATTGTTCGGGTTCATGCCCTTGTCACGCAGCTGCCGGAAACGCTCCGCACCAAGCAGATCCGCCACGATTTCGGGTTCTTCATAACGGAACACAAAATAGCCGGCAGCATTGGAACGATCGGAGGCTCCACCTCCGGCCATGGCCACGGCCTCCAGAATATTCAGGTCGTTGGCCCCGAACTCGATCCGGCTGTTCTTGCTGACCTCTCCAAGGACGGTAAATGTTCGTGGATCCTTGGTGACGAATATCTGGTCACCGGGCTGGACGTAGATATTCTCAGACGGATTTTCGATGACCGTCTTGAGGAGCGCGCTGCCGGTCGCACGCCCGCGAACAAGGGTAACATAGGATTCATAAGGCTGAGCACTCGGACCACCGGCCTTTGCGATCACCTCGGTAATAGTCTCACCTGTGAGGCTCATCGGCACCATGGAAGGGCGCCCCACGGCACCGGAGACGGTAACGTTTCTGGAACTTGTGCCAACACTGGTAACAAGAACGTCCGGCTCGATCGCCTTGTTGGTCAGGCCCGAGAGAATCTTCTGGCGCGCCTCTTCAAGGGTGGCGCCTGCGAACTTGACAGTGCCGACATAGGGAATTGCCGCGGTTCCGTCTGGCTGCACAACCACGTCCAGAACCGTCTGCTTGTTCTCGGAACTTGAAAACAGCCCGTTCGCACCGGCTTCGAAAATGGAAATCTTGAGCTGATCACCGACGCCAATCACAACGCGCTTGGCTGCCCCGCCAATACCGAAGCGCCTGTGGAGTGTCGTCGTGGAGAAGTTCGCAACCATCTGCGCCGAACGATGGCTCACATCGACGACATCGAAGACCGTGGAAACGGAATCGCCTTTCACCATTGCCGGCTTGCCGGCCTGTGACTTTATCTCATCAGCAGTGGGCCCGGCGCTCGGCAATGTGTCACATCCGCCAATACCGATTGTCGAAACGACGATAAAGCAGTTGCGAAAAAGTTTCGAATTCCCCAGAAAACGCAAACCAAATATCCCCAGAAATGCTCGTATTCCAACGCGAACGCCGCCCTGTCCAGGCACTCGACACAGTTGCATAAACCCATGACCTTTTAACCTCAACACGAGATTAATGAAGACCACAAAATATGACACAGCAACTCGCCGCCACTTCTTTGTTGACGCATGTGCCATTGTTACAACGCTGCCAACTCTCTGGCTTCATGTCGCTTTTCCGGGCGGCGACGTGGGACGGACCCACAATCCCCTCCCGGGACGTTGATCTCGTTCCGCAGCAATCTTCCGGCGATTGCGGCCGCTGCGGCGGCTGCCCCTTCCCTTGAATAAAAGTTTCCCCGGACGTGAATGGCCGCGGCCAGAAGCTTAAAAAAATCCTCGACCAGCGCCGTGTCCGGCCTTTCAGGCGTCCGCCAGAAATCATCCAGTGCCCCCTGATAGGTTGCACCGTGGACATCATATACCGCGCAGCCGAGGACCTTGACCGGAATTCCCTGCCGCAGGCCATGCAATACCGCGGTTGAATTCACCGTCACCAGACCACGGCTAGCCTCGGTCAATCTGAGAAGGTCGCCACCATCGACATAATGAACCCTGGCTTCGACACCGTTCAACTTTGCCGTTCGAGCAACCACATGGCGCCACTTCATCAAGCCGTTATCGAGCGGGTGAAGCTTGACGACCAGTTCAGCATCATCTGGGGCATATCGTGAGAAGGACGTGATGATCTCCTCGATCGCTTCGCTCTGCGTCGAATACGGCGAATGTGATCTCAATTGATAATCCGTCTCGAGCTGAAGCGGATAAACAAAGAAATCGCGGCCGGACCGAACAACCGCCTCCACGAGCTTCTCCGCCCTGCGACGCTCCCTTGGTGACGTCAAAAACCGTCCGACCCAACCCGCATATTCGGCGATGGGATGAAAAAGGCCGTGGCGGCGATAACCGGGATACAAGGCGGAGAGAAACACATTTGGAAGATTATAGGCAAGATCGAGCAAGGCCTCCGTCAAGAAGCTCTGACTGAATTTTCGTGAAAAATCCGGCGCAGGAAGTCCCTGCGCCACGCGCCGGATCTCGGCGGGATCATTCGGGAATCTGGAGTTCGACGACATGCCGTCCTTTTCGACGGTAACCCAATCTGGCCGAAGATACCCCATCTCGATAACGGTCACGGCGACATTCAGCGTTTTGGCAGCATCGATTGCCGCACGATGATAGGGACGCTCCTCGCCCAAGAAGATCAGATCGGTAACACCAAAGTCACGCAGAAAGCCATGAATGTAATCCGACCAGTCAGGCCAGGTTCCGCGATAGTTGATAGCCCCCGACCGTCTCCAGAACAGCCAGTCACCTGCATTGAGATTGATGCGCAGACAGCGGTGGCCGGCATGTTCCAGACGGCCTGCCAACCTGTAAAACAGCGAAGAAGACGGTCCCTGCAAGAACAGGAATACCCTCCCCTTCGCTTCTGGGAACTGGTCGTTCATGCAAATCGCTCTTTGTATAACTTCGCATGAAGCAGGATCGTCTCGATCAAATTCCAGGGCGCCTCCTCCCTGACCTGCACTTTAGAACCGGCATTCTGAGCTGCCGCTCCCAACGGAACGACGAAGTAATCTGTGCGAGGGTCCGGGAACGGGTCCGCGTAGCTTTTGAGCAGCGGCGCGTGATCACCGTAAAAGGCAAGCCAGACAGGCCGTTCCGAGGTGTCGAGCGCAGCAGCCAGAGTTCCAAGGGCATCGTCGGCACGCTGCAGAAGCTCACGATAGATCTCCACGGGCTCAGTCAAGCCTTCACATCGACCAGCTTCCCACGGTCCATGGTTCGCCATCGATGCAACGAACACAAACGTGGGCTTGTCGTCATCGATGTCTTCTATCGTTTTCAATACTTTATGCGTGAGATCATGATCCGAGACGTAAGGGTCGGCAGTTGTCGGCTGGTGATCAAACTCATCCAGCATCGTCAAATGTTCGAAACCCAAAAGCGGCAAGGCTTTATGACGCATGAAAAACGTGCGGTCATAGGGGTGAATGAACTGCGTGTGCCAACCGTTCCGCAACAATTTATTCGGCCATGCCAACTCGGCGTAGTGTCCCGCGCGCAAATACGGGTAGGAGGCGTCGACATGAACCTCCTCGGGTTTCAAGCCGCTCAGAACGGCAAATTCCGTTCGCAGCGTGTAACCGCCTTCAAACACATTGGTAAGCCTGCCCGATTGCGCCGCCCGCTTTTTCAGCCTGTCGATGGTTGGCAATTCAAGTTGGTTATCACCCAGGTTGCGCAAGTCATAGAAGGATTCCGACTGCCAGACGACAACCAGGGGAGCGCCGTGATGCTCGCCATCGATCAAATCGTGGATCGCGCGATGCAGGCCATCAGAAATCTCTTTGACCAGCGTGTCACGATTTTTTCCGAGCCAGACGAGGAAGTGCAAAACGACAGACGTAAAGGTTCCAAACCGGACCGTGTTTGGCCTCACTTTAAGAGTGACGAGCAGGGCTTCCGACAGGCTTGCGGCAACGCGGTTCACCCGCCTGACGAAGAGAAGACTTAACAGGCCGATGTAACCGACACACCCGAATATGACCCAGAATGCCTTGTGCCTTGAGGGCAGCACGGTCGGCTCAAAAATCATATACAGCGCGGAGACGCCGAAAACATATAGGCCCGCGAGAATCCAGAAGATAATGTTGAATTTCGTCGCGTAGAAAATCGTCTTATATTTAAAAACGTCAAGGACCAGAGCTATGTCGGAAAACAGCAGCGGCTCGCGAATAAACGCAAATTTGACGCGTGAAATCGCGGTAAAAATAACGAAATAGCTGGCAGCCGCATGCGCGGCATAGATCGGGCGCCAGGAAATCACAAAAAAGAACGCAAATACCAGAGCGATGACCGGCAAGCGAGCGCAGTTCTCGACAAGAAAACGACGACGACTCCGAACCTGAGAATATTTCCTGCGCGCTTCCGCGGGCAATGCGAAACGGTCTGTGGCATATACCACCAAAGCAGCCGCGGCAAAGCATAGCGATGTCAGCAGAAATGGATGATCTTGAGGCGTCAATGAAATGCCCATGAGAGATGTCGTTCGGTCATATCGGTGTCCCTGATTGCGAAAATAGTCACTGATTTTCCGGTCAGCATTTCCTTGCGTGAAGTGAAACAGACCGCTTCAGCTGCCAGTACAGCACAGGTTTGATGAAGCTGCCCAGCATAGCCAAAACCTTCAGCTTTAAACCAAAATGGACTTCCCGCCTGCGGCGGGAGATGCCGTCGAAAATCTGCCGGGCAACGGCTTCTACAGACCAGGGACTTGTGTTTCCCATCAATGTCTTGGCGAGCGGCGGCCTCTTCGGCAGCTCATTCTGAAGCTGCGGCGTGCAGGTATCGGGCGGAAAACTTATGCCGATGTAGATTCCGGAACAGACCTCACTGCGAAGGCTCTCGGCAAATGTGGCCAGGGCCGCTTTGGAGGCGCAATAGGCGGAGTATCCCGGGATACCAATAAAAGCGGCGGCAGAGGAAATCATCATGATGTTTCCCCTGCCACGACTTTTCATCCCGGCGTAGATCGCTCTCACGGCATTGACCGTGCCTGAAAAATTGATGTCCATCTGCATTTCAAAGTGCGAAGGAACCAGTTCTTCAAAAAAAGCAGGCTCAACGACACCGGCCGACGTGATCAGTAGATCGCAAACACCGAACCCGCGCTCGCATTGTTCGAAAGCCTCGCGGAGTAGATCCATCCGCCTGACATCGGCCGAAACCGCATTCACCCTGCCTGGTCCAACCTGCCGCAGGTTTTCACAGGCGATGCGGAGCGCATTTTCATCTCTGGCGACGAGCGAAACGTCATAACCATTCAGGATGCACAGTCGGGCGATCTCCAATCCGATGCCACTCGAACCACCCGTAATGATCGCGTGCATACTCCACCCCGCCTCAACGATTTGCGACGATGCGCTGCAGCTCATCCAGATTCAGGGACGCGGCTGAGATGTTTTGTGCGACAAGCTCTTCGAGAAGCTGTGCAGTTGTTTCAACGGCACGGCAGATCTGCTCTTCCGTGTGTTCAGCCGTCAGAAAGAACCGGATTCTAGCGAGGCGTTCAGGCACGGCGGGATGAATAATGGGCAGCGCATTGATACCCGCTTCAAAAAGGCGATTGCTCAATTCCACAGCGCGCAGAGAATCACCGACAATGACCGGAACGACCGAAAAGCCGGCACTCGTACCCGTATCCAGTCCTCTATTCTTCGCCGTATCGAGAAACAGCTGTCCGTTACGGTAAATCTGACGGACACGCTGAGGCTCCTGCCGCAAGACAGCCAGGCTACCAATCGCTGCGGCCGCCAAAGGAGGGGCTAAGCCGACGCTGTAAACGAAACCGCCTGCGTGCCCTTTGAGAATTTCCACCAGAGCCCCGTTTCCGGCGATATAACCACCACAGCTCGATGATGTTTTCGACAGCGTTCCCATCCAGATGTCGATTTCGGTCGGGTCGATACCGAAGTGTTCAAACGTTCCCCGCCCCTGCGCTCCCAGCACACCAAGCGCATGCGCCTCATCAACCATCAGCCAGAAAGGATATTCATCGCGAAGACGCAGTATGGTCGGCAGATCGGCAATGTCACCGTCCATGGAGTAGACCCCCTCGACGATCACGAGGACATTTCGATAGTCCTGCGCGGCACCGGAGAGGATACGCTCCAGATCGGCCATGTCATTGTGCTTGAAAACCAACCGCTTCGCGCCGGATAACTGCGCGCCCGTAAGCGCACTGTTGTGAATGAACTCATCATGAATGATGAGGTCCTGCGGCGTCATAAGGCAGCTTATGGCTGAAAGATTTGTCAGATACCCGCTTACAAAACAAACGGCTGCCTCAACGCCGTAATTTTCCGCAATGGATTTCTCCAGCTCGACATGCAACGGCCTCTCCCCGGCGACCAATCTGCTTGCCGAAGAGGAAACTCCAAACTGTTGAATGGCGCGTCTTACCGCCTCATGAACGTCCGGATGAGTGTTGGTTCCCAGATAATCATAGGATGCGAAATTGATCAGCTTTCGACCATCTATCATGGTCTCCGCTCCGGCAGCGATATCATGCGAGCGATGGAAGGGGTTTTTCACGCCTGCAAATTTCGCAGCAGCCTTCTGTATCTGAAGGGACTTGTAGGCAGGATGGTCTTCAAAAGCCCCACGCACCTTTTTCTGCGACGGTGCATTCTTCTCCGTGGTTCTGAGATCGCGTTTTTTCTCGACCTTGCCACGCTGCTCACGCAGTTTCTCCAGCATCCCTGCCGAGAGCATCGGTTTGGCTCCGCCACGACCTGAACCGTTTCGTGTGCTCACTGGACGGCCTCCGGAATCTTCTGAACACCATGCCTGTTTGCCAGCCCTTCCAGCAAATCATCAACGGCATCGTCGTTCGTATCCTGGGGTTGGCGACTCAGCAACTTTTCGCGAAGCTTCCCAACAATCGCACCAACCGTCGTGTTATCGGAAATGCTGCTCAACGGGAGATCAATCCCGGTTTTCTGCTGAAAACTCGTACCCAGCTCCATGGCCATCAAACTATCCAGACCAATATCCCTGAGAACCTTGTCCGGGGTAATGTTGTTTTCAGCCATTTTAAGGATCGAGGCCAGTTCCGCCGCGATCAGCGAGTGCAGAATTACCTCCGCATCCTCAGCGGATTTATCGGCAACCATCGAATAGAGATCTATCTGCTCGCCAACGGCAACCTGCTCGTGCATCTGACTATTCGAAATTGCCGAAAACAAGGGTTGTTTCACGGTCTTCAAGGTTCCAGCCGCTGCCCAGTCGATGTCGGCAATCATCACCGTGGCACCGTCGACATCCGCCGGCATGGCAACGAGATATTCCTCTACAAAACGCAAGGCGTCGCGCGCTTTCAGCGCCGTCTTGCCGATCCGCTTGGACAACAGCTCGTTCACCTGCATATTGCGGGCTAGGAATCCCGTATCCGCTATCGCGCCGAAACCAACGGCCAGGGCGGGCTTGCCCCGCAGGCGACGGGCCCGTGCAAGGCCTTCCAGATACCCGTTTGCGGCGACATAGTTGGATTGCCCCGGGTTCCCGACCATCGTGGTTGCGGACGAAAACAGCAGGAAGAGATCAAGATCGTCTCCCTCGGTCAGCTTATCCAGAAGCACGGCACCTTCGACCTTGGTGTGCACCACAGGCCTGTTACGTTCGCGGTTGAGATTTGAAATCAACGCATCATCCAGCACCATAGCAGCGTGTACGACGCCCTTCAGAGGGGCCGCTTTTCGCAGATCCGCCAGCAACGCACGAAGTTGCGTCTCATTGGTAACATCGCAGGCATGGACTGACGCCTCGATCCCCATCTCCTGCCAGCGTGCAATGGCATCGCGCGTATCGTCATCCAGAGTGCCGCTGCGCGTTGCGAGAGCCAGATGCGAAGCCCCCTTCTCCGCCAGCCAATTGGCCGCCTCAAGTCCAAAACCGCCAATGCCGCCGATGACGAGATAGGTACCGGGCAAAACACGGAAATCGGGCCGACGCCCCTGCAACACGGCTTCTCTTCCGCGTGCCGGCGGCGTAACGAGAATCTTGCCGATATGACCGGCGCTTTGCATCAGCCTGAAAGCCGTGGAAATCTCGTCATGGGAAAAGGCTCGGTAAGGTAGCGGCTTCAGCGCGTTTTGCGCAAAAAGAGCCGAAATTTCCTCGAATATCTTCGAGGTGATATGCGGTGCCTCCACCAGCAGCTGATCCGCGTCGATGCCGAAATAGGAGATATTCTTGCGGAACGGTCGCAAGCCGATCTTGCGATCGGCATAATAGTCGCGTTTTCCAAGCTCCAGGAAGCGTCCGAACGGTTTCACCAGTTCCAGACTGCGTTCCATGGCCTCCTGGAAGAGAGAATTGATGACGACATCCACGCCCAGACCGTTTGTCACGCGCAGGACATCATTGAAAAACTCGAGGGAGCGAGAATCGAAGACAAAGTCGACGCCGAGGCTGGCCAGCAAATTCCGTTTTTCCACGGTGCCGGCCGTGGCGATAACCGTCGCACCCTTGAGTTTCGCGATCTGCAAGGCAGCAAGTCCGACACCGCCCGCAGCACCATGGATGAGAACCGTCTCGCCGGCACGCAAACCCGCAAGCTGCACAAGCGCATAATAGGCCGTCAGGAATGTAACAGGCAGCGTCGCCGCCTCGACAAGTCCGATGGTGTCGGGAATACGCGTCACCCCCTTTTCAGGGACGACGACATGGGTCGAAAACGCATTCGGCCCGATGCCCATCACCCTGTCGCCCGGGCCGACATGATGCACATCGCTCCCAACCGACAGAACTGTTCCGGAAAACTCCATGCCGATCGTGGCGCCTGCAAAGCCGTCCTCAAGCGCCTCTTCCGGCAGCATCCCCATGGCCCACATGACATCGCGGAAGTTCAGGCCTGTTGCCGAAACTTCCACAACGACATCACCGGAGCCCGCGACCGGCAGGCTGTTCTCCTGCCACTCGATGGTCTCGATGCGGCCAACCGTGCGCTGTACGATTGAAGCAGCCTGAAATGTCTCTGTATGCTGCTTTGACCGTTTAAAGGGACCGGAAACGACCCTTAGCGGCTGCCATGATCCATCGACGGCATCATGGAGCAGTTCGTTTTCACCCTGCGCCTGCAATGTCAGAAATTCGCGCCAGAGCTTCTCGGTCAGCCCGCCGCCGGCAACATCGATCGTAACGACGTCGATCTCGTCATATTCGTTTTGGAGAACCCGTGCGAAAGTCCAGACCGCGTGGGCAACCGGATCGACGCAGGTTCCATTCGTCGGCGCGCCGCCCGGAGCGACGATAATCAGCCGCGGCGGATATTTCCAGGCTCCCGCAGAGCAATGCCGCAGGGTTTCAGCCATGTCGCCCAGAAGACAGATATAGTCCTGAAGGCTCGACGAATGGGTCGCCGGCGCAGAATGATCCGGCAGAACCAGTATGATATCGAGGTCACCGGAGCCCAGTTCGGCCAGGGCATCCTGCAAAATCCCTGGGGTCAAATCCGGACCGCACTCAAGTTCGACGTGCTTGCCTGCCTGCAGATCAGGAAACGGCGTTTCTTTCGGCTTGATCGTCAAAAGGTTTTCACGCGCCTGCAACGGCCGGGATTCATTGATGCCGATTTCACCGCGAGCCGTCAGGATGGCCAGTGATCCATCCTCGAAATCCGCCCGCACAACGGCGCCATCGGCAAAACCGAGCTCGCCGATCCGGCCCAGCATCTCCTCATTGGAAAGCATTTTTCCAACCGGCAACTCCGACAGAACGCTCTGCCTGAACCACCCTTCTTTCAGCCCGAAGACGAAATCCGCAAGCGAAGCGTATTGATGCTCGACAAAACAAAGCTCGGCGCCCGCCTTTGCGATTGAAGTCAGTGCCGAATTCAACGCTTCGCTGTCTTGCAGACGTCCGAGGAGAAAACCGTTGGCGCTGACGACAAAATCGACGCACCGGCTCAAACCATCGGCGTCACAATCCACGACATCGACCCGCGGATTTTTCGCAAAACCTGTCGCCAGATTGCTCTTCAGATTCTCGTCGTCTTCAACGATCACGAGCTTGGCGTCATAACGTTCGGCAAGGGCTGCAAGCCGCGTGCTGACAGCGACCGAAGTCGCACCTACTTCAGCGATCACCAGCCCCTGGCGATCCGGAGCAGCCTTCTCCAGGAAGGCTTCGACCAGATGGCACGCTTCATCAATGCGTTTGCGCGCAATCGCCGTTCCGTTCCGGAAATGATCGACAGTCGCTTCAGGAACGTCATAGCCCGCCAATTTCGCGCGGTCTCCATCTGCCAGCAACAGATCCAGACTGTTCATGGCAAAATGATAGGCGTCGTTGACGAGGATGGCCGCAGGGCTGATTTCGGGAGATTCCGCAATCAATTCGCGAATGATGTCGGCAAAAGCCGGCAGCCCCGGATCGGAAGCAAGCACCCAGCGTTCTTCTTCAAATGTCGCCAGCCCGCAATCCTCGAGAATGAAGAAACAGTTAGCGAGATAAGACCTGAACGACCGATGCTCATCCAGAACAGATGCATCAACACTGCCGAAAGCCTTCTGGACCTTTTGCGCTATGTCATAAGACGCGCGATAGACCGCGGCATCCAGCACAAGGACCGAGACGGCGGTTTCGGCCGCTTCGTACTGGGGAACGAGGCCAGGCAAAAGCGCATCCTGAGCCGAATTGCGCGAGCTGATTATCCGCTCATAATGGAAAGAGACAGTTTCGAGGTTGTGATGCACTTTGAGGAATGTGCGTCTGAACCGGCAGTCATCCAGACTTGCAACGAGTTCGCCGTTTTCGTCCATCAGTTCCACGCGAATTTTCAATGAAAACGGCGAGGCCCGCAATATCTCAATCTGCGCCGAACGTATGTCAGCCATATCCGTTCGCGATCGGATTGCGCCAAATCTGACCGGAATATAGGGCGCACCGGACAAGTCGCCCGTCAGATCGGCGAACAGGGCGACAAGACCATGAAACGCCGCGTCAATGGAAATCGGGTTGAGGTTGTAGGAAAGATAGGGATGGGCAGGTTTGCCCGCTTCGAAAAGTTGCACATGAAGCTTGCGATCAGGCAAGACACTAACATTTTCCAGAAGCCTGAAGTCAACGCCGTAATCCAGCCCGAACTGCCGCGCAGTCCTGTAGGCGGCTCCGCCGTCAATTGTCCGGGCTTTTGATATCTCGGCGCCCGATTGAGCAATCTGACGCGCAAACTCCGCGACCGGCCTGCGAATACGGCCTACGGCATGAACGCTCCAGTCGTCTTCGCTCAGATATTCGCGGGACCGAATTTCAATTTGGCCTGTTTCGGGCGAAATCACGGTGGAAAGTTCCGCCAATCTGTTTTCGTGCAGCTCCAGCGGTCGAATAATTTCCAGATTTCTTAATTCCACATCCGACGTCGCGAAAAATTGCCGTGCCGCCTGCACGGCGATTTCTATGAAAGCGCTGCCCGGCAGAATGGACTTCCCGTCAACAACGTGCTGCGCGAGGTCGGGAAACAGGTTCGCATCGATGTGGTTCTTCCACGATGCGGCATTGGGGTCCGTGCGCCATCCCAGCAATGTGTAAGCCGCGTCGGCATCGCCGCGACCGAACAGGTTTAGGTTATCGGAGGTGGCCTGCACTTGCAGGCGCTGCGGCTCAAAAGGCAGAGGTGGCAATGCGACATCGGCATGACGATGGCAAACATCATCCGTCCATACCGAAGCGCCGCAGGATACGGCCTGCGCCACGATGTGAGGCAGAGGATTGGTGCTCAGCGCCGGTCGCGTCAATGTCGGCAGGATGGAAACCGACACGCCCGCCTGACGGGTATTCTCCGCCAGATACGAGGAAAGGATCGGGCGAGGACCGATTTCGATGAAGAGATTGCATCCCTGTTCAAGCGCTTCCGCCGTTGCGTCCGCAAAACGAACGGCATCCCGGACATTTCTCCACCAGTAAACAGCATCGAGCTTATCACCGCTTTCGATCGTCCCGGTAACGCTGGAGATGAACTTTATGTCGCCGGACCGGGGCTGGTAAGCCGGAATCTCGGCAAGGAAGGCATCCCGCTCACGATCAATGATCGGATGATGAAATGGATAATCGATATCCAGGATGTGGACGGGAATGTGCTCCTTGCGACCAATATCCTTGAATGCTTTTATTTCAGCGACAGGACCGGAAATAGTGACCGAGGAGGACGTGTTGATCGCGCCGACCTCAATTCCCGACAGGCCATTCCTGCGTGCAACCTCTTGCGCCCTGTCCGCAGACAGAGCGACAGCAGCCATTTTCCCTTCGCCGGCAAGCGCGTGCTGATGGCGCGATCGAACGGCAACAACCGCAACTGCGTGTTCAAGAGAAAGCGCCCCTGCGCAATAGGCGGCCGCGATTTCACCAACCGAATGTCCGAACACCATCCAGGGCCTGATGTTTCGGCTGATCAAACGATCTGACAGGGTGGCCTGGATGGCAAACAGGAGGGCCTGGGCAATCCTCGTGTCCGGTAGCGAAGCGGCAAGATCCTGCGACACGAACAAGGACACCAGATCGACGTCAAACCACGGTTTGAAAGCCGCGCAAATCTCGTTGAAGCGATCGAAGAAATCGCGGTCGTATCGGTAGGCGTCCTGCGCCATGCCGATCCATTGCGAACCATTTCCGGAAAAGGCGAAGGCAATCCGGGTTTCTCCGGCAGGAGCTTCCCCAACGCGGCCCAAGCCGGTCGAGGATCCCGCCAGAAACTCCTCGGCACCTTTGCGAACGACATCGGGGTCTTCACTATCGACTGCGAAACGATGTTTATGGCGCGTTCTGTTCAGAGCCGATACGGCGACAAGTTCGTGGCGATCCGGACGGTCGCCTTTCAACTCCTGAACATAATTTTCAAGCAGCCCCTCAAGGGCTGACCGCGTTTGTGCACTCACCATAAAAGGCCCGGAAGGCAAGGTACCTGCATCAGAAACCGCTGCTTTTTCGGGATCAGCAAGTACGATATGCGCGTTGGTTCCACCGAACCCAAAGGAATTCACGCCGGCAAGGCGCCGCCGTTGTCCACGCGACAATGAGTGACCAGATCGATTGATCTCGACGTTCAACCCTTCGAAGTCAATTTCGGAATTCAACTCGGGGGCATGGAGCGAGGCAGGAAGAAAATCATGCTGAAGCGCGAGAGCGGCTTTTATCAGACCAAACATTCCTGAAGCGGGTTCCGAATGACCAACATTCGATTTTACGGATCCCACCAGCAGTCTCTGATTTCGTTTTTGCCCCAGTTCCGTTCCGATTGCCCACAATTCGGCCGGGTCTCCGACTTTCGTCCCCGTGCCGTGACCTTCGATAAAAGCGAGGTCATTTGGATCGAGATCATGACGCCGATAAACGTCACGCAGAAGCGATGCCTGCATCTCGCGCGATGGCAATGAAATGCCGTTTGTCCTCCCCGCAGAGTTCAATCCCGTCGCGAGGATAGTCGCATAACTACGGTCCCGGCTGGATCTCGTCCTTTCCGTTGTTCGCAGGACGACGACCCCTCCCCCCTCCGATCGGACATAACCCTGACCGCCCTCACCATAGGCCCGGCACAATCCTTCGGGAGACAGCATGCGCGCTTGTGAAAAGCCAACAAAGGAAAAGGGGTGCGCGAGAACATTCACGCCGCCGACAATCGCGGTGTCGATCTCACCGCTCTGGAGCGCACGGACGGCCTGGTCCAGTGCGACAAGGGAGGACGAACATGCCGTATCGATCGTCAGACTAGGCCCGTTCAATCCGAATACGTGCGAGATGCGGTTGGCAATAATCGACAGGGTATTGCCGGTCATAAAATACGGGCTGCCGGAAGCGGGGTCCTCGACAAACGTATTGCCGGAATCCAGGCTCGATGCGCCAATATAGACGCCAACGCGCTCCTGCTGCAGCATGGGAATGGTGAGGGAAGCATCCTCCAGGGCGCGCCACGCAAGCTGCAAAATCACGCGCTGCTGCGGATCCATATATGTGGCTTCGCGGGCAGTCAGATTGAAAACTGCGGGATCGAAATCATAGACATCCTCGATCACGCCGGCAGCGAACGTATATGCCTTTCCTGGTGTACCGGCGACGGGATGCCAGAAACGGGCATGACTCCACCTGTCTTCGGGAACGCTGGTTACAACACAACGCTCATCCTTCAACAATTGGAATAACTCGTCTACGTTCCGAGCTGACGGGGTGCGGACGGATCGCCCAATAATATCAACTGACATGCCTTACTCACAATCCTAGATAGCCTGAATGCAACAAAGCTCCCTGTTGATCAACCCAATATCAGCAAATTCACTGGTAATAAGGTATCCAATGTATATGACAGCAACGCCGCCCCGCAACTCACGCGGCATCCCTCCCGAAATACATCTGAAAATCAGCTTGTCCGGTCATCGGCCACGCCGCATCTCACTTGATTATAAGCTGTAAAGCACACCGACTTCACACTTTAAACAGCAAGAAGCGGGGAGAGAATGAACTGGAACTATCTGCAACAGCACTGGGATTGGGCGGGCCACATCGTCGAAGCCCTGTTTATGGCCGCGATTGTCGCCATGATCGTCCGGATTTTTCTTTCATGGCGCATATCGTGGATCGTCGGCCTGGCCTTCGCTGCCGGACATTTTCACGGCCGCGAAAAAAGAGACTACGAAGTGTCGGTCCACATGAAACCGCCCCATCTGGAAGGGTATTACTTCTGGCGCTGGTCGTGGGACGGGGCGACGGATTTCTGGCCCACCGCGATCATCTGTTTTGCGCTTATTTTCGTCGTTGTGAAAAATTCCGCTGGACCTCGATGAGTTGCGTTCCTTTTTAGCGAGCACGCCTCAAGAATAAGAATTCATAGACTAAAATCGAAAGTTGTATCGTTCCAGCATTTATTGCACGGTGGGCAGAATTATCTCATTGCTGATTTTTGGCCGGGGAGCGGATGGTACGCGAAGAGATATGCCGTTCTTTTGCCTGTGCGATTGTCGTGGCGTCGGTCGTGGTTACGATATTCGCCGGAACAGGTTTTGCACAGGATAACAATGGCGCCGTTCAAAAAGCCGTCCCGGCGACGAGAACATTCGATTTCTCAGCGCCCGCCCTCAATCTTGAAGGCACGGTTCCCCAGGATGCTACGGTCGAAACCGTACCAATGAGCCCGACGGAACCTGGCACAATCGGAAATTTGAAGGTCATTGGAAAAATCAGTTCAGGTTCATCCGAGCCGAAAATCGAGACGACCTTTGTCGGCTACGATCTGCAGGCACCCTCGGCGGCGTTCCGGATTTGCACGTACCAGGCAGACACTGCCGGATACACAACACGCGCCTCAAAGGTCGCATCGGACCTGACAGAAGCCATGCTTCTGGGTACCAGGGATGAAAACGGAAAACCACATAGCGCGCTCATCAGCTATTGCTTTTCACGCGGAAAGCAGGTGCTGGGTATTAATTTCATTGCAGGTGTCAGCAACGCGGCGGATGCCTACGCCGCTTATGATCTGGTAGTTCGAGCTGACAAATACGCTGCTGCGTTTATTGGCAGTCTTTCATGGGAAAACGGCGAGGAATCGAGCTTTGGACAGGAGCTGCAATCGGTTCCTGTTCGGATAGGCAACCAGCAAGTCACACTCCACATCCCGAACCAGTGGGATATCCCGATCAACGATTTTCACGGCCCTCTGCCGGCCGAGCTGCATATGATCAGGCGCAAGGGTGGAAAAGATGTCGGTCTGGTGTGGCTCTTCGTTCAGGACATGAAGAAGAAACCCGACCTCGAAATGACCGGAGCGACAATCGTGAAGGATTACTTTGTCAGGCAGACACCCGACACACATCCTCCGGTACTGGTATCGAGCGAAGAGGACGCCATATTGGCGGAACAGGGAATTCCCGCACGCACCTTCCGGTTTTCAGTGGAAAACAAAAATGGTCAGGACAGCGGCGAAATCGAGGCGACCGCCATATGGCGGAATGGTCGCCTGCATGTCCTCACGCTCTGGTCAGCTTGGTCGTCCGTTGCCGATGAAAACACGTTCTTCTCTCGTCTTCCGGGTCTTACTGTCTACGATATCGTGCGGCAGGCCATGGTAACGACGCAGCAGTAAGATTCTGCGCCCCGGTTTGCGGGCAGGCAACCTGCGGCGCTCGGAGAATGTCGATAGAGGGAGTGCGGACGCATTGACTGAGCGATTTGATCATCAGGTTGGGTCCACTTCCGTACCCGTCATTCCCTATGACACATTCGAAGCCGCCGCTCTGTTCCTTGCAACGGGGCGCTCGCCGGAAGAAGTGCTGCCGAAACTCGGCCTGACAGCCACGGAATGGGATAGGCTGCATGACGCCTACAAGTGGTTTCCCTATTCCCTGGGGGACGATTCCAGACGACATTATTTCGGCGGGCTTGACGATGGCGCGATCTGCAGGCTTGTCCTGCCGCCGCGATGGCAGATGGAAGGCGGGGACAAGCCCGATCTACGCTCGACAGCGTTTGTTCGCGACACCGTGCGCCACAATCCGTATATCGGACCGTTTATCGATTGCGGCTGGCCCTTGACATGGATCGCATCGCACCCCGAGGCGACGCTGTGCTCTTATACACATGATGGTCGCACCGTATATTTCAACGGCGAGCCGCTGGCTGACCGTAACGGTAACCGGATCGGAGTGGATGTTGCCAGCTTCAAGGCGGTCGGAGGACGCTGGTTATACGACAAGGGCCATGTGTATGGCCAAGGCAGGTATGGCGTATATCACAGGGCCTACTGGTTTGTGCTCGAGGGGGCGGATGCCGCGACGTTCGAAGCGCTGAACCTGCGTTATGCCCGCGATAAAAATCAGGCCTATTACATTACCGGCAAGACACTCCGAACCAGAAGTCCCGGGGCTTTCGAGATCATACCCGATGTCAGGCTGAACTATCGTGACAACAGCTGCGACCTCCTTCACGATGACAGCCACACCGCACGGGACCGTGAGGCTGTCTACTTCTACGGTGCCCGCCTAAGGGGCGCAAAGCCCGAAGGGTTTCGACACCTGGGGCATGGCTACGCGAAGAACAATGAAAAGGTCTGGTATCTCGACGAAAAGAAACTCATCCAAGGCGCAGACGCGGCGACCTTCACAGTACCCGGCCCTGGAGAACCTGATGTGAAGGGCCTCACAAGCGGCCATTTCGTCACCGACCGCCATCGTCCGTATGTTCGCGGTGAAGCGCGTGACCCGATCGAGTGGTTCGAGGCCTGGCGATCGTTCTTCGAGGCGAGACCGGATATCAGGGACTGGTGGTGGCACAAGATCGAGAAGACCTTTGCAGCTTCAAGATGAGTTCGGCGGATCAGCAGGAACCTTCCGCAATGGGGGACAATCAGCATCTCAGGATGGCTTTCGGATTCGACCAGACGAACGCAGGAATGTGCATCAATGAAAATCAATATGACCAAGAGGGAAGCGATGTTCCTGTTTTTGCCCTTGTCAGCGCTGGCGACCACGGCCGTTTCCTGGTTGGCTGGCGTCTACAGCTTCTCCTGGTTTGTAGGTATTTTCGCTATTTTCGTTGGTGGGAGAGTGTTCATACGCAACCACGTAACCATTACCGACAGAGACGAAAAATAAGGCAAGATAGACAGGCGGACTGGCTGGGAACCATGGCCGGCATTGACACCGTAGATCGGAGCGGACTTGAGCGGAATGAAGCTGACTGAACTTTTTCCCCTGCCCTATGCCCATTGGTATGCGGCCACTCTTTTTGCCGAAGCTGGATATGCTGCGTCGCAGATATTCGATCGTCTCAGCATCGACCCCCCGCGCTGGCAACGGTCCAGAGAGCGCTATGGCCAGCTCCATTACGCCAATACAAGTTGGGTCGCGGCTGCGTTCGGGCGGGACGGGCTTCCCGAGCCCGAACAGGATCGGGCGCTTTTCCAGCATCTGACAGCGAATGACGGTATCGGCCAGCCCGTAACAGAACCCTTCGGCATGCGCAGGGAGCTTGCGGCTTTGCGGCGCGCAGTCGAAGCCAATCCCCGTATCGGTCCCTTCGCAAATGTCGACTGGATCGCGCATTATATCGGAGAAAGACGCTTCCCGACCATCCGCTATGTCCACAATGGCTATCAGGTCCATGTCGACGGCGCACCGATCCGCGACCGCAAGGGCGTCCCGCTGGCCGGGATCGACCCCTTCACCTTTCGACAGCTCGGTGACCGCTGGTTTTGCGACGACGGACATGTCTACGGCCAGGGCGAGACGCCAACGAAGCTCTTCTGGTTCATAGCCCGTGGCGCCGATCCGGACAGCTTCACCGTACTGAACCAACGTTATGGCGCCGACAGGGCCGCCGGTTACTACATTACCAACCTGCGCCTTCCCACCGAGGAGCCGGGTACATTCGGGATCGTCGGTTATTATTACGGCAGGGGCCAGAAACCGGGTATCCATATCGAAGAGAGCCACTACGCAAAAGACAGCCGCAAGGTCTATGCCTACGGCGTCGCGATCGAAGGCGCGGATGCAGCCAGTTTTCATTCCATCGGCGACGAAGGCAGATATTTCGCCGACAGCAAGCATATCTATTGGCAGAAGAGCCCCGTTCCCGATGCGGACCGCGAGAGCTTTGTCTGCGCATCAGAAGCGGGCCAATATCGCGCTTACGACAAAGAGAGGCCCTATTATGCCGGGCAACCTCAATCCGTTTCGGCTGAATTCGAGCCCTGGAGCGATTATTTCGAGGCGCATCTGGAGATCACCGACAGCTGGTGGCATCGGGAACAGGCGCGGAGAACAGCAAGCCCGGCCGTCGTGAATGAGCCGGTTCCGGTCGGCGGCCCCTATTATAGCGACGGAAGCAGGATACTGGTGAGGCCACAACGCCCGCAGGACAGCGAATGGGTATCGCTCGATCATTTCGACCACGACAGTTTTCGACATATTATCGATGTATTCGGACGGGATCGACATGGTCTTCGCTATTTCTCACCCGGCCTCGAACGCTATGGGCATGAGCCTGTGAAGGGAGCCGACGCGGCAAGCTTCGAAAAGCTCGACGGACCCTGGTTCAAGGACAAGCGGCAGGCCTATTACATTGATAGCGACGCCCCGATGCCGGAGCTTGCCGTCGTCAAAGCCGATATGGCGAGCTTCGAGGTGCTGGGCGACGCCTATGCCCGCGATGCGAAAGGGCTGATCGTTGAAGGCGTGCGCAAGCGCGGCATCGATAATCCCGCCGCCGTGGAAGCACTCGGCCGCTCTTTCGCCCGAATGGGCGACATTCTGCTTTATCGCGGCAAGCCCGTCACCAGACCCGGCAAGGTCGACCCTGCCACGGCGCGCGGTGTCCATGACCAGCTTCTGATCGACGCAAAGGGCGAGATGCTGTTCGGCGGGAGCTACCGCAAGATGATTCCGGGAATTGACCCCGCCACGTTTAATTTCCTCAACCGTGTGTTCGCCGTGGATATGCGCCATCTTTACGCAATGACCGATACGGGACTGCAGCTGATGCCGGATATCAATCCCAGCGAAGTCCAGGCTGCCGGCCTCTACGCTATCCGGGTCGGCAACACGAAGTTCCATATTTCCGGCGGCACCATGCGGCAGTCTCCATTTGAGGAGATGAGCGGATAAATGGTCGCCACCCTATCGACCGATATTCCATGGCAGCCCTTCAATAATGGAGGGCTGCGCGTGTAGGCGCTATAGCCGTAAAGCGTGCGGCGCTGAAATCGTGAAGGCACCGGAGCACGTCTTGCAACTTGTCGGCGCTAAGTCGAAAATCGCTCTTTGCAAGCCGGTAGAGACAACCACCTCGCGCAAACACCAGATCACCACCGTCCCACTCGGCCCAATCCGTTTCCGGCAGGTCAAGGAGCAGCATTCCGTCCCGATCAACCACACGGTAATCCAGCCCGTACCACGCCTTCTGGCTGCGACCGATCGAGTGGAGAATCATCTGGAGCCGCCGGCCATTCGCGCCTACCTTTTCGAGAACACGTGATTTGCTGAAGCTGTAAAGGGCCGAGGCATTCAAACCATTGGTCTGACCCTCGCCATGTTCAGCCACCCGCCAGCCTTCGCGTTCACGCATATAGCCGTTGACGGGCTCGTCCTCTCCCCGGCCCGACCATTCTCCACACGGTTTGACGTGCATCCCCCGCTTCAGCCTGAATCCTTTGGCCAGCTGGAAGCTGGCATCATCGCCGATTGAATGATTGAGAAGCAGCGTTTTCTCGCTCTCGAAAATACCGCCGCCGCCCCAGGCGTCCCCCTTCGGCCACAGCGCCAGGGCCGTGAAAAATGGAGGCTTCGATATGGCCGTCCAGCTGCCGTATGGCGCGCGGTTGGTGGCAGCGAAATAGACCAGCAGCTCACCAGATGGAGAAAGATCGCAACGTCTTTCGTAAATCCGCCCTTTCAACCATTGCCCATGTTCAAAGGTATCGTTGCGCAGGTCCCAACGAATGAGCTGCACCTGACGGCTTGGCCCACGACGAAATATGACACCTGTTCTCGCTGACCGCGCCAGGATCGCATATAGTCTCGGCGCAGCGGGCACGCCGGCTTTCTCCGGAGCGGAACTACCTGTCTCGACGGTCAATGGAGCTGCACCCTTCCGACAATATTTCTGCCATTATAACTGCCTCGACACCGCCGTCGACCGCCGATGCCTCGACTGGACCCACAACTTCATCACGCCGGAAGCGGAATAGACAACGCTCTTATCCGAAACCTTGAATGCGGCTCAATTCAGCAGCACCAGGACCGTTCCTGCACAAAGGGAAAACAATCCGAGAGAAAGGCTGGGGATGATCAGCGCCGCACGTTGATGGCCTCGGATTTTCATCGCGATCGCGAGAATTTGCGCGACAATAAGCACAGGTATGCCTGCTCTGTAGGAGATGTCATAAAGCCCGACGATCAGATTGCGTCGGGCCGGGTCGGAAGGCCATTCCGAAAAACCAAGCGCCAGAGGCGACAAATACCAGACTGCGCCGAGGATAAAGGCAACAACCGTGGTAGCGAAGAGGAATACTGTCACCGACCTCATTTGCTGTCCTGAATAAAGGCTTCAATCGCGGCTTCCGACAACCCGATAATGCGGCCGGCAGCAAATCGCCGCACGGAAAAGGCGCTTTCGTCACGGTTTTCGAAAGCCAGATCAAAAGTAGAAGAAAATATCCGTGCCCATCCCTCATCATACACGGTACCACCGACGTGGATTATGCTCATTGATGGCCAGTCGACCTGTTGTCGGGTCTCCGGGTCAATGACCATGGCACTGCCGACGCGAATCTCCCGTGTGACAAACATCCCAGACGCATGGCCTGAAACGGGTTCCAGCCTGAAACTATAAGTGCCGCCCTCGGGATAGACGAATTCTACGATCGACGCCGGTGAAGAAACTTTAACCCGGAATTCTTTTTCGTAAGCGTTCGCACTGCCTTCGGTCTCCAGCAAGCGCCAGTCGCGGCCGGAAATCGGCCGGGCGGCAACGATAACTGCACCACCCTTTGTAAGCATCGGCTCGTCGACAGCGATACGCAAACGGGTCGATAGCTGCTGTTCGCCCGCATGGCCAATTGTGCTCAAGGCCGTAATCCCAGCAACCAAATGAGCCAGGCCGATAAATACCTTAGACAATAAACCTCCCGGTCCCGTCAAAAGTGATCTAAGTCCGCTGCCATATAATCGTCGATCATTGACACCGCAGCAAGCCTGAAGAATTTCCCGGCTCTTGCTGTGATCACAATGACAGACTGGTTGCGGCCAAAGGATCATGCATGGCATTCCGGCTGCTCTCTCACGCTGATTAAGGACGGCCGAAAACAATCGACTGAACGTCACCTCAAACTGGCCCCCTGAAAACCACGACGCAGGCGCCGTTCCCCCGCCAATGAACCCCGACTGAATAATCTCTTCAGCTTCCGTTCCAGCGGAACCGTCTAGAACAAAGACGTTCAACCGCGGTCTTATCCGCCTGAGGAGACACAGTCATGATCCGGAAGTCTTTCATTGCAAGTGCACTCGTCGCTCTCGTTGGCATCGCTGCCGCGGCACCCGCCATGGCCAATGATGTGCGCATCGAACAATATGGCTGGTCCAACTCTGCCGGTGGCGCGCAGGAAGGATATGGCAACCGGATCCGCACCTATCAGGACGGCGGTTATAACCGGATTGTCGGCCACCAATATGGTCGCCACAACCTTTCAGCAGTCGGTCAGGAGGGGCATGACAATTACGGCTCCTCCTATCAGAACGGCAACCGCAACGTGGCGGGCATCGGGCAGTTCGGCTCCAGCCACACCACCATCCTTACCCAGGATGGCAATGGCAACATCGCCGCCGGTGTTCAGGTGGGCCGGGGCTGCAGCGCCAATGTGAGCCAGGGCGGCAACGACAATGTCGCGGCCTTTGTGCAGGCCTGCCCTTAAGCAGCCATGCGCGGTGATGTGAAACGTTGTTGAGATCAGATCATCAGGGAGACTTGCCATGCCCGATAACATCAGACATCCGCGCCGCCTGACGGCAATCCTTGCGCTGGCACTGCTTCCTTTCGGTGCCGTCGCGGCCATGTCGACCGCAAAAGATGCGACCGATGGGCAGTTTTGCGAGATCAAGGCAACACCGCAGGCCGGCATGATGAGGCTGGAGGCCCTTGCCAAGGGTGGCACCGGTGCCGGTGGAACCTACAACTTTCACGTCGAAAAATCAGGAAACGGCGGCCGCTCCGCCATCAATCAGGGTGGCGACTTCGAGGCCGCCGCCGGACGATCGCAACTGCTGAGCTCGGTGACGCTGGATGCAAAGGGAGCCCGCTACAGGGCGGTGCTGGATCTTGTGATCGAAGGCAGGACTTTCAGTTGCAGCAGGCAGGTCGGCACCGATTAGCCTGCCGGCATGTCGTGGATTTCCCACCAGAGAGGGCGCCGGTTCAGGCGCCCCTTTTCTTGATCGTGCCGGAACGACTGAACGACGTGTGAATGGGCAATTCCGGTCGGGTTCAGTTGCGGGATGCGACAGTGGATCATCGGCACGGCGCTAACAGATGGAGATCAGGATGACCCGCAACATATTGAAACTTCTCACCGTCACTCTGCTTGTCGGCGCCATTGCACCCGTGGGATTTGCAGCGCCCGCCCATGCCGGCGGCCGGATCTCCTTCAACCTCGCGCCCGGTAACGCGGCAGATGGGGACCTTCTTTCAACCGGGCTGCGCGCCTATTCGCTCTATCGTGGCTTAAAGGATGCCGACATCCGGCAGCTGGGCCGGGGCAATGCGGCGGGCATCGCCCAGAATGGCGGCGGCAATCTCGGCTTCATCCGGCAGCGAGGCGACGGTCACGCCGCAACCTTGCAGCAGAATGGCAACAACAATGCCTATGGCATTTTCCAGTATGGGCGCAACACGCAGACCAATGTGGTGCAGGATGGCGATAACGGCAGCGGCGTGACCTTCAGTTATGGCTGGTGAGGCAGCCCAAGGGCGGATTATCCCACCGTGTTTCGGCCGGAGCGAGCTCAATCCGCCAGGGTGGCCAGAATCTCTCCCTCTCTGCCCTGCACGAGGCTGCCGGGCGATACCGGCCGGGGATCGGCGTCGGGCAGAGGCGGGCTGAGCAGCCAAGCCGCCGGATAATCTTTCCGAAGGTGCCGGGGATTATAGCGAACATGGGTTCCGGCCGCATGGCGGCGGGTTCCGAGCATTGCCTCCTTTGACAGGACCGCGCTTTTGATTTCGTGGAGTTTTCGTTCGTCATCAAGGGCAATCGTCGCATCGGAGAGATCGAAATTGTCGATATGAACGATCCGGTCCCGTGGCGTATCGAGAACCCATCTGTCGGAATCGACGAAGCCGTCGATATAGACATTGCCGGTGGAAGCGCGCAGGGACGTTCCTTCCGGCAGAGTGATGCCATCAACGACATTGCCATCGGCAAGAATGCATCTGCTGAAGGCGGATATGCCGCCATCGGCCCGCAGATCGAATTCCACCGGCCGGGTCGCGTCGCAACGCCAGCCGCTCTGGGTGGTTACGCCATTGCCGGTTATCCGCATGTTGTCGGGGGTGAAGCCGACCGTTTCGTAGTTGTCGTTGGTTTTTATCGCGATATAGCGGGCGATTTCGACGGCATCGATATCCGCAACGCGCACGGGATGCGGAAACACCGCCCGGCTGAAGGCATCCCTGGTATTGGCAATGGCCAGTTCGAGTTTCGTGCCTTTGGGCATATCGATCTGGCCAAGCCGGGTTGGTTCAAGCAGTTCCGGCCGGTAGTTTGCCGTCCTCTCTCTGTCATAGGCCCGCATCTCGAGACAAAACCCGGCGATCTGCCATAGGGTGAAAACCGCGATGGCGGTCACCAGCCCGTAGGGCAGGATCGCCGGGCGCTTCCAGCGACCGCTCGCATACCGAATGAGCAGCCCCAGCGTCCAGACGGCCCAGACAAAGGTCGTGGCAAGAAGGAAGGCGACAAGAAGCACCGCTTCGACGGACGGGAGTGCGACAGGGATCATGCGAATAATGGCCTTGGGCGGATCGTTTCCGATCCCGGGATATCCCGAAGCTTTAGCGCATAAGAGGTGTTTTCTTCAACTCGCGGATTGCGATCTCTCCCAGCCGCCGGCGCTCATGCGTTATCCGTGCGAGACCAGGCGGCGCCATAAGGCGGCCGCATGGTCAGCGCGACTTGACGGACATCAGCCGCCGAGGACGAAACGGGAGAATGCCAGGGAGTTGCGGGCATCCTCGTCCATTCTGGCGATGTCAGCGCCGTTGCTCAGATCACGCCACACCTTGATATCAGAACCGATGGTGCCGCCGGTCTTGACGAAGGGTTCCATGACGACGGCACCGGTGTAATTGATATCGCGAAGCGCGAGGCCGATTTCCTGCCAGGGCATCCTGCCTTTGCCGGGAACACGGCGATTGCTCTCGCCGGTGTGGAAGTGACCCAGCAACGGGCCGGCCGTGCGGATGGCTTCGCCGAAACTGTCTTCCTCGATGTTCATGTGGAAGGTATCGAGCATGACCTTCACATTGTTCTTCCCGACATCCTTGACGAAGGCGACACCTTCGGCCGCCGTGTTGAGCACGTGGTTTTCAAAGCGGTTGAGGACTTCGATGCACAGATTGATGCCGAGATCATTGGCGAAATCGGCAATGCCGTGAATACCCTCGACACCACGCGCGTAATCGCCCGGCTTGTCGACCGGCTGCGAATAATCGATCGGCCAGTAGGAATGCAATGCGCCGCCGATGGTGCGGATGTCGAGCTTGGCGACATTGGTGAGCGTCCGTTCAAAAAACGCCTTGCCCGCTGCGCGCACGGCCGCATCTTCCGACGACAGGTTCTTTGATTTCGACGGGCCGATGCCGGCAGTGAGGATGATGCCGTTATCCTTCGCGCTCTGCTTGATCGCGGCGAGTTCGGCGTCGCTGTATTCGTTGATATGGTGGGCGGCGACTTCGATGATATCGAAACCGAGTTTGGCGACCTTTTCGATATAGGGGCCGAACTTGGCGCTCCACTCATGTTCCCAGTAAGAATAATAGATGCCGTGTTTCATGGGGATTTCTTTCGCTTCTGTTTCACTTGGTTGGGATATGGGCGCACGCGGTCGTTCGAGGCGTCTCAGGAAGCGGCCCCGCTTCCCGGATTGCCGATGCGAAGATCGGGTTCGGTGCTCGTCGAGATGATGAAACGGCCGTTCGGAAGATCGTTCTCCTCGACCTTCCGGTTGATCTCATCCTCGGCAAGGCCGAAGCCCAGCCAGCGGTTTCTCAGCCGCGCACGCAGATCGTCCTCGCCGACATCGACGAAAACCGTCAGATCGAAGATCGGCTTGAGGCGGTTCCACGGCGACTGGCCGGCGAGGAGATAATTGCCTTCACAGACGATGATATCGACGGATTGCGGGATTAATCGGCCGCCGGCGCGAGCGATTTCGATCGCCCGGTCAAAGACCGGAACGGCGATGACATCATCCTCATTGGCCTTGAGGCGCTCGAGCATGTGTCGCAACCCGTGGGCATCGAAAGTATCGATGGCGCCCTTGAACGGACGGCGGTTCATCTCTTCGAGCACGGCATCGTCATAGTGATAACCATCCATCGGGAAAAGCGCGGCGGGCTCGCCTCTGCCTGCGTTCAACACATCCACCACACCTTCGGCAATGGTCGATTTTCCCGATCCCGGGGCGCCGGCAATCGCGATCATCACGCGCCGGCCTTTTGCCCTTTCCAGGCGCCGGAGGGCCAAGCCCGCAATCTCACGGGCATTATCGTCAATTGTGCTCAAGGTGGTCCTCGCCCCGATAATGATTGCGGTCAGAAAATCCGGTATTGGCTTGCCTTGTCGCGCAGGAAGGCCAGCCCCTTGTCGAGGACCTCGTCTGCGCCTGACGCGACCGGCCGCCAGGTGGAAATCGCACCCGCCATCTCCTCCGGCATCGCGGCAAAGCTTTCGAGCGTCAGCACACCCTTGAAGCCAATCGCCGCGAGTGCGGCGAACACCGCGTCCCAGGCAACGTTGCCGAAACCCGGCGTGCCGCGGTCGCTTTCCGACATATGCATGTATTTCAGATGGTTACGGGCAACGATAATGCCATTGGCGATGCCCTTCTCTTCCATGTTCATGTGGAAGGTATCGAGATGGACAAAGATATTGTCGGCACCGATACGCTCAACCAGCGCCACGGCCTGTTCGGCTGAGTTGACCAGATGGTTTTCGTAGCGGTTGACGGCCTCGATCCCGAATTGCAGGCCAAGCGTCTTCGCGTGGCCGGCAGCCTGAGATAGTGCGCGTGTCAGATTGTCGTATTCGGCCTGTGTCGGCGGAAAACCCGTGCGCTCGCTGATGCCGCCATAGGTAACGCCGGTCAGCGCTTCCGCCCCCATTTCGGCGGCCTTGTCCAGCGCGGCCTTCAGATGCGCGACGGCTGCTTCCGGGCGGACGGAGGCCCAGGCGGGCTCCGGCAGAACCAGCGAGCAAGCGGCCCGCAGACCGTATTTCTCCAGCAGGGCGCGGGTATGCCGCGTATCGACGGATGGGAGATCGACAAGCGGAATCTCGATGAAGTCCTGCCCATAATCCGCAGCACCGGCAATGGCCCGCCTGGCGCTTTCATGATCCCAGTTGAGGGACCACATCATTGCGTGAACACCAAAGCCTTTCACGTCATACCTTCTTTCTGAGAGATGCGAAGTAACCTGAAAACAGGCCGCGCGCGGCCATGACGACAATCATCAGCACACCCCACAGCGCCGTTGCCAGATGCTGGTTGGCGCCGAGAAGATTGAGGCCGGACGACAGGAGCTGCAGCACGATCAGCGCGACGAAGACGGGCAGCACACGGCCGAAGCCGCCGAATGGATTGATACCGCCGAGGAACGCCGCCAGTACCGTGATCAGCAGGTAGGATTCACCGTGTCCCACACGCACCGAGTTGAAGCGGGCAAGCATGATGATGCCGGCGACGGCACACATGAGACCCGAGAGCGTGTAGACGAGCACCTGGATCTTGCGGGTGTTGAGACCGGAATAACGCGCCGCCTCGATATTGGAGCCGATCATCAGCAGACCGAAACCGAGCTTCGTGCGGGTCAGGAGTACGTGCCACAGCCCGACGCAGGCGATAAAGATCAGCAGCGGGATGGGCAGCCCGAAAAGCGTGCCGTGACCAAGCGGCGCCATATAGGCCGGAAAACCGGAAACATCGCCGCCACGCGTCAGGAACTCCCCGAGCCCGCGCAGGAAAATCATCATCGACAGGGTGACGAGGATCGGGTGCGCGCGGGTATAGGCAATCGCCGCGCCGGTCATGGCGCCGGCAGCACCACCGGTGGCAAGGGCGGCAAGGCAGGCGAGCAGGAAGGCGCTCGGCGGTGCGTCCACGCCGCCATGGGCCTGCAGCACCCAGGCTGCCGCAAGCCCCGACAGATTGGCGGCGAAGGTGACGGAAAGATTGATCCCACCGGTCAGCAGCGGCAGCAGCATCGCCAATGTCAGAAGACCGAGTTCGGGCAGCTGGAAGGCGACCGAACCGAATGTGGCGAGCGACAGAAAATTATCCGCCAGCGTCCCGAAGATGAACATCACCGCGACAAAGGCAATCACCGGCCCGGCCATGTCGGCGCCGAAAATCGCGTTGAGTTTCCGAACGAAGCTGCTCATCGCTGCGCACTCCCCTTTCTTGGCGAGGGTCGCAAGGCTGCCGGCAGCAGCTTGTCGAACCGGGTGGAGGACAGCGTGATTGCAATGAGAATGATGGCGCCGACGATCATCTTGAATGCAAAGGGAGACACGCCCATCAGGTTGAGGCCGTTCTGGGTGATGGACACCATCAACACCCCAAGCACGCAGCCGATGACCGAACCCTTGCCGCCGCCAAGCCGCGCGCCGCCAAGCACGGTGGCAGCAAGGACATCCAGCTCGCGGCCATAAAGCGCGTTGGGCACGACCTCCTGCGCGTAATGCGCCTGCATGAGCCCGGCAATGCCCGCCATCAGGCCGAGCCAGCCGAAGGAAATATAATGCATGGCGCCGATATTGATGCCGAAGCGGCGTGCGCCTTCCGGATTGTCACCGAAAGCATAAAGTTTGCGGCCGACCGTGGTGCGAGAAATCATGAACCAGGTAGCGAAGCAGCAGAGGATCATGACAACGACCGGCAATGTCAGCTCGACCCAGGAACCATCCGGCATCTCGCGCTCATAAAACACCACGCGGGTCGAAAGCCATTCCGGCAGATCGTAGATCGACACGCCCTTGGTGAAGAACATCAGCAGGCCGAAGAAGATGTTGAAGGTGGAAATGGTCGCAACGATGGAAATGATATTGAGCCGCCAGACCAGAAAGGCGTTGACGAAGCCGAGACCAAGGCCGACGGCGCCGGCAATGATGAAACCTTCGGCCCAGTTGCCGCCGCCGAGCGCATTGAGCGCCAGCACCATGACATATTGCACGACGGAAGCGGCAACCGCGAAGGAGATGTCGATACCGCCCGAAATCAGCACGACAAGCAGGCCGACCGCAAAGATGATGTTGACCGCCGAGACATTCAGCACATCGAAGGCATTGGAGATGGTGAGGAAACGGTCGGTTGCAAGGGACAGGCCCGTGCAGAGCAGCACCATGACCACAAGCAGCGTGAATTCGGTCGTATGTCCGAGGATGAGCCTACGCATAGATGGCGGACTCCAGTTCGGTAAGCGACACATGTCGCGGATCATGGGTGGCGTGGAACCGGCCTTCGACCATGTGAATGATCCTGTCTGTGTTGAAATAGACTTCCGGCGGTTCATCGGAGATGACGATGATCGAAAGACCTTCGGCCGCGAGCTTGCGGACGATTTCGAAAATGCCGGCACGCGCGCCGACATCGACACCCACGGTCGGCGCATCCAGAATGAGGATTTTCGGCCCGATCGCCAGCCACTTGGCAATGGCGACACGCTGCTGGTTTCCGCCCGAAAGCGTGCGGATCGGATCTTCCGGCAGGCCGATCTTGACACCGAGCGCTGAAATCCAGCGGGAAACCACATCCGCCTTTTTCGATGGCGAGATAAGGCCGCCCGTCAGCAACCGGTCGAGCGAGGCCATGACGAGATTATCGGCAATCGACTGGGGCTGATTGAGACCAAGCGCCAGCCGGTCTTCGGAAAGATAGGCGACGCCGGCCCGGATAGCATCCCGGTTGGAGTGGAAATTCACCTTCTTCCCGTCGATCAGGATTTCACCCGATTGCGGCCGATGCATGCCGAAAAGGGTCAAGGCCAGTTCGGTGCGTCCGGCTCCCAGCAGGCCGGTAATCCCCAGCGTTTCGCCCTGCCGCAGATCGAAAGACACATCTTCAAACTCACCCGCCCGGCTGAGCCCGCGCACGGACAGAACGACCGGCTTGTCATTGTGATCGGCAGCTATGACGGCGCTGTCGAAATTGCGGCCGGTCATCAGTTCGGTCACGCGTGACTGGGTCATGCCTTCAACCGGGAAGACACCGACAAGCGACCCATCGCGCAGCACGGTGATGCGATCTGAAATCTCAAGCACTTCCGCCAGCCGGTGCGAGACGAAGACAACCGCGACACCCGAGGCCGACAGGTTGCGGACGATGTCGATCAGGTAGTCCGTTTCCGATTGCGTCAGCGACGCGGTCGGCTCGTCCATGAAAACGAGGCGCGCTTCCCCGACCAGTGCGCGGGCAATCGCCACGATCTGACGCTGGGCAATGGGCAGTTCCTTCAGCGGACGGTGAATGTCGATCTGAACGCCGAGCCGAGCCAGAGCCTTCTCGGCCGCTTTTGCGATCGCGCCCTTGTCGACCAGCCCATATTTTCCATTCACCGCGTACTGAAAGCCGATATTTTCCGCCACTGACATTTCATCAAACAGCGCCAGATCCTGCCAGATCACCTGAATGCCAAGCGATTGCGCAAGCGTCGGGGTCATTGCGGCTATCGGCTTGCCGTCGAAATACAATTCAGCATCGTTTTCGGGTGTATAAACGCCTGTGATGACCTTGATCAGCGTGCTTTTGCCACAGCCGTTTTCGCCGGCCAGGCAATGCACTTCACCGGGATTGACCTCGAAAGAAACGCCTTTCAGGGCGCGCACGCCGCCAAAGGTGACTTTGACATTCTTGAGGGACAGGAGCGGTTCTGCGCTCATGATGGCGTATCTCTCCTTTCGCCGCGAAAGCATCGCAGACGTGGCGCTCGGCATGTTTCTTGGGATGGGCGTCGCGCGAGCATTCCGTCTCGCGCGACGCCTGCGGCTCCGGGGAGGATCAGAGGCCCATGGAAACGAGCTTGTCGATGCTTTCCTTGTCGATCTTCAAAAGCTGATCGACGACGATGGTGTTACCCTCGGGATTGATGGTGCCGAGACCTTCGATATTGTCACCGGCCTTGGGCGTTTCGCCCTTGGCGATACGGTCCGCGAGGGTGATGAAGACTTCACCGGCCTGTTTCGGGTTCCACATGAATCCGCCTGTCAACGCGCCCGATTTGATCAGCTTGGCGCCCTGCCCCGGCGAAAACGGGCCGATGACGAAGACCTTGCCATCCTTGCGCCGCTCTTCGACGGCACGCCCGGCACCGATCGGTCCCTGCGAACCAAAGGCAAGGAAACCGCTCAGGTCGGCATTGGCGGACATCAGATCGAGCGCCGTCGACCGGCTCTTGTCGAGATCTTCGGCGACGCCGTAGCGATCGCCGACGAGCTTCATGTCCGGATAATTGGCCTTGATATAGGCGATGGCGGCATCGGCCCAGGCATTGTGAAGCGGCACGGTGAGCGAACCGACGAAGACGGCATAAGAACCCTTGCCGCCCATCTTTTCCGCCAGAAGCTTGCCATGCGCTTCACCAAACCCCTTGGCTGAAGCCAGTTCGAAATCCCAGTCGGCGCCAAGCTGTTTGGGCGATTCATGGGTGATGACCTTGATGCCGGCGGCCTGGGCCTTCTTCAGCACCGGTTCCAGCACCTTCGCATCATTCGGCACAACGCCGATGAAATCGACTTTCTGGGCGATCAGGTCTTCGATGGCACGAACCTGCAGCGCCGGGTCGGCGCTGGTCGGGCCAACCATGAAACCGTCAACGCCGAGCTTCTTGCTCTGCTCCTTGATGCCGGCCTCCATCGCATTGAACCACGGAATACCGCCGATCTTGACGACGACGCCAACCTTCGGCCCTTCGGCGAAGGCCGCGGATGAGAGCAGCGCAAGCGACAGGCCGAGCGCCGCAGCAATAATTTTCTTCATGATGTTCCTCCTCAAAAAATCGGCAAACGAAATCCGCCGCAGCCAGTTTTTCCCTGCCGCGCTTCAAATCTCTCATCTCGCTTATTCGAGACTCTCCCTTGCCACTCCCATAGCAACCACCCTGCACAATCGATATTGCCAAACTGCACAATCGATGGTGCAATAACCATATCATGAAGCGCCCTTCCGTCAAGGGGATGCGTGCTCTAATAATCGGAATCAGCTGGGGAGATCGAAGTGACAGGCATAAGTTCCAAGAAAGCCACCATTTATGACTTGTCGCTCTTGTCTGGCGCATCAGCCTCGACAGTGAGCGCAGTGTTGAATGGATCGTGGCGCAAGCGGCGGATTTCGGAGGAAACCGCAGACAAAATTCTCTCGCTCGCCAAGGCACAGCGCTACACCACCAATCTGCAGGCCCGTGGCCTCAGGAGCTCAAAATCCGGTCTTGTCGGGCTTCTGGTGCCGGTTTATGACAACCGGTTCTTTTCATCCATGGCGCAGACCTTCGAGGGGCAGGCACGCAAACGCGGCCTGTCGCCGATGGTGGTTTCCGGGCGGCGCGACCCCGAGGAGGAACGTCGCACCGTCGAGACGCTGATCGCCTATTCGATTGATGCCCTGTTCATTGCCGGCGTCACCGATCCCGATGGCGTACACCAGGTCTGCGCCCGCGCCGCCCTTCCACACGTCAATATCGACCTGCCCGGCAAATTTGCGTCGTCCGTCATTTCCAACAACCGGCACGGCGCGGAAATCCTGACATCGGCAATCCTTGCCCATGCGGCAAAGGGTGGGTCGCTCGGCCCTGACGACGTCATCCTGTTCGGCGGTCATGACGACCACGCCAGCCGCGAGCGTATTGATGGCTTTCATGCCGCGAAAGCCGATTATTTCGGCGTGCAGAGTGGTGACGACATCGAGATCACCGGTTATTCGCCGCGCATGACGGAACTGGCCTTCGAACGCTTCTTCGAGCGCAGGGGCCGTCTTCCCCGCTGTTTCTTCGTCAATTCATCGATCAACTTCGAAGGGCTGCTTCGTTTCATGGGGCGTCACGACGGGGAAGCGTTTGGCGACATCGTCGTCGGCTGTTTTGACTACGACCCATTCGCGTCATTTCTTCCCTTTCCCGTTTACATGATCAAACCCGATATTGCGCAGATGCTCGAAAAAGGGTTCGAACTGCTGGAAGAGAACCGCGCAGAGCCCGAAGTCACCATTATCGAACCGCAGCTCATCCCCCCGCGCACCGCCCTTGAAGGGCCGCTTGATGATATCTGGGATCCGGTCGCGGTACGCCGCATATCAAGATGAAACACTCCGCTCCATCAGCGGAGGGTTCCTCCGGGGAAGCGCCAATCTTCGCTTGACCTCAACCGCGCTTGACGTCGTATCGATTTGCATGAAGCCCACCATTGCAATGGAATGACGATGATCGAAAAGCTCCTGAAGATGCTGGAAGACGGTAAAGATGCCCCTCTCCTGCGCTTTTCCCTCGCAAAGGCCCTGATGGCCGCGCGGCAATTCGACGATGCGGCGCAGCATCTGCGCGAGGCGGTTCACCAAGACCCCGATTATTCGGCAGCCTGGGCGGCACTTGGCGAATGCCTTATGCATCTCGGAGACGACGACGGCGCGATTGCCGCGTGGACTGAAGGCAGCGCGGTCGCCATGAAAAAAGGAGACATCCAGGCGAAACGGCAGATGGACGTCCGGCTTCGGCGTGCGCAATCGCGGCGCCTCAACAATGCCAGCTAGGTCGCCACGCCGTCATGTCGCAGAAATGACGCACCTTCCGGCAGGCATAAAATCCTTCCGTGCGACCTCTTCGCCGCCCGGTAGCCGGAAGATTGGCCAGTTTCCATAAAACTGGCTATGATCGCCGGAAAATCACGGGAGGCGGTCGTTGAGGGCCGGTGGTTTATGGGCTTTTCGGATCACGTCAGGGAAATCGAAAACGTTGGGCAAGGCCGAAATACCGGCCGGGATGCCGTCGTCCTTGAATCCTGGCGGCGCTGTCTGGAAACCTACCAACTCGATCCTTCCAAGGCCCGTGAGGCGGTCATCGTTTCCGAGACATGCCTGCGTGAGCATCGCCAGCAAGCCGAAGACCTCGTGCACATTGCCCGCTCCGGTCTGGAGCGGCTTTACCGGCAGGTGGCCGAGCAGAATTACGTTCTGCTGCTTTCCGACCGTCAGGGTGTCACGGTCGAATTCCTGGGCGACCCGTCATTCAACAATAATCTGCGCAAGGCCGGACTATATCTCGGCTCGGAATGGTCGGAACCACGGGCCGGCACCTGCGCCGTCGGCGCCTGCATCGCCACCGGCGAAGCGCTGACCATCCACCAGACCGACCATTTCGATGTGACGCACACGCCACTCTCCTGCACCGCGGCACCCATTTACGATACGCAGGGCGCGCTGACGGCAGTGCTCGACATTTCGCTGCTCAGTTCGCCGATCCTCAAGACAAGCCAGAACATGGCGCGCCATCTCGTCTCTTCCACCGTCCGCAGGATCGAGCTGGCCAACCTGATGGCCAGCAGCCGCCACGACCTGGTGCTGCGGTTTGCGGGCGCACCGGAATTTCTGGATGTCGATCCTGAAGCGGCGCTGGCAGTGGATGGTTCCGGCCGGATCACCGGCATGACGCACGGCGCCGCCCGCCTTCTTGCCGCATCTCGCGGGCTTGACTGGCGTATGCCGGAACGTCTTCTCGGGCAGCGGGTGGAGGCGTTTTTCGAGGCGGACTTCGATGAACTCGCCTCCCTGACACGGTCAAGCCTTCCGCAGGACAGACGCATCATGGTGCGCGACGGAACGGTGCTTTATGCCCATGCAATCGAACCGCAGCACCGGCGGTCGGGCGTGCCGCTTGCACGGGGCAAATCCCTGCCGGTGACGGAGCGGATCGGAGGCGACGGGCCGGCAATTCGAAGCCTCAGGCGGAAGGTGGAGAAACTCGCACCCGCGAAATTGCCGATCCTGCTGCAGGGACAGACCGGAACCGGCAAGGAACATTTGGCCCGCATCATTCATGACGCCAGCGGCGTTTCCGGCCGCTTCGTCGCGGTCAACTGCGCCGCCATTCCCGAACAGCTGATCGAAAGCGAATTGTTCGGATATCTGCCGGGCGCCTTCACGGGCGCTCTGGCGAAAGGCCGCAAGGGGCTGGTGGAAGAAGCGCAGGGCGGAACACTTTTTCTCGACGAAATCGGCGACATGCCCTTTGCCGCGCAAAGCCGGCTGTTGCGCGTTCTGGCGGAAGGCGAGATTCTTCCCGTCGGTGGCTCCACGCCGCAGAAGGTGGACTTCAGGGTTATTTCCGCCTCCCATCGTCCTCTTGGCGACATGGTGCTGGCCGGCGCGTTCCGTGAAGATCTCTATTACCGGCTAAACGCGGCAGTCCTGACGCTGCCGGCGCTCGGCGAGCGCGATGATTTTCCGTGGATTCTCGACAGGATACTTGAAAAACACGGAATGCCCGGTCGCCCGCTCACGCTTTCCGACGCTGCCCACGTGATAATCCGCCATCACCGCTGGCCGGGCAATATACGCGAGCTGGACAATGCGATCGCCTTTGCCGCAGCCCTTTGCGACAACGGGCTGATTACGGTGGAAGATCTTCCCGAGCAGCTTGTCCCCGCCTCCTCAGCGCCCTTGATCGACAGCCGCGGCACCGATCTTCACGCACTGCTGGCTACCTGCAACGGCAATGTATCCGAGGCGGCCCGGCGGCTCGGTATCGATCGCACAACCCTGCATCGCCGCATACGGCGCCTGGGGATGGGAAAACCTCACTGAATGTGAGGCACATGCCACAGCTGTAGCGCCACAGCTGTGGCGGAACGGGAAACAGGTGTTTCCGTAAAAGCCCGCGATTTCGGGGTTCCGGCATAAAGGCCCTTCTGGCACGGGCATTGCTCCTTTTCTGGCATCGACAGCCATCGAGGAGGAAACATGCGCGCGCTCAGATTTCACGCAGCCAAGGATTTGCGGATCGAAGACATTCCCGAACCGAAGCAGCCGGGACCGGGACAGGTTCTGGTCCGCAACCGTTTCGTCGGCATCTGCGGAACGGATCTGCACGAATACAGCTATGGCCCGATCTTCATACCCACCGAGCCGCACCCTTTCACCGGCGCCCATGGCCCGCAGGTGCTGGGCCACGAGTTCGGCGGCGTCGTTGAAGCCGTCGGCGAAGGCGTGACCTCGGTAAAGGTGGGGGATCGCGTATCAATCCAGCCGCTCGTGATGCCGCGATCCGGCGACTATTTCGCCGACCGTGGCCTTTTCCATCTCAGCACGCAACTTGCGCTGGTCGGCCTCAGCTGGGATGGCGGCGGTATGGCGCAGGCGGCGCTCGTGAACGAATACAATGTCCAGAAGATTCCCGACAGCATGACGGATGAAGAAGCGGCGCTGGTCGAGCCGTCAGCCGTCGCCGTTTATGCCTGCGACCGCGGCGGTGTTACCGCCGGCAACAGCGTGCTGGTGACAGGCGCTGGCCCGATCGGCATGCTGACCCTGCTGGCGGCCCGTGCGGCCGGGGCTGCGCAGCTTTTCGTCTCCGATCTCAACGATGCGCGTCTTGAACTTGCCCGCAGCGTCATTCCCGATGTGATTACGATCAACCCCAAACGCGACACTGTCGGCGATGTCGTCCGCTCGGCGACGGAAGGACATGTCGGCTGCGATGTGGCCATCGAATGTGTGGGGAATGAACATGCGCTCAAGGCCTGCGTCGATGCGGTGCGCAAGCAGGGCGTCGTGGTTCAGACCGGGCTGCATCCCCACGAAAACCCGGTCGACTGGTTTCAGGTGACATTCCGCGACCTGGAGATAAAGGGTTCCTGGGCCTATCCCACCCACTATTGGCCAAGGGTCATCCGCCTTATCGCATCCGGCCTGCTGCCGGCGACGAAGATCGTCACCAGGCGCATCACGCTCGATACGGCGGTTACGGAGGGGTTCGACGCCCTGCTCGACCCCGCCGGCACGCATCTGAAAATCCTGATCGACCTTTCGAAATAGGCTTCGGCCTGCGCGTGCCGGGAAGAGGAGCCCGGCCTGTGCAGGCCCGCAAGTCTCGAAGCGGCGATGTCGCCGCTTCACGATCCAGACCAAGCACCATGGAGGAGATGAATATGCTTGATGTCAGCCCCGCGACAAAAATCGACACGGTTCTTTCCAAACTCGGCAAGGCGCTCGAAAGCGGCGACATAGACTCCGCCGTCAACCTGTTTCAGGCCGATTGCTATTGGCGCGATCTGGTGACGTTTACCTGGAACCTGAAGACGCTGGAAGGCCGGGAGCAGGTCCGCGACATGCTCACAAGCCAGCTTTCCGCGATCAAACCCTCGGGTTTCGCGCAGGATGTGAAGGAGCAGGCCTCGGAAGGAAACGGCGTCACGGAAGGCTGGTTCGAGTTTGAAACGGCGCTCGCCCGCGGTTATGGCCACATCCGCCTCAAGGACGGCCTGATCTGGACCTTGCTCACCACCATGGGCGAACTGAAGGGCCACGAAGAACCGAAGGGCATTCGCCGCCCGATGGGCGCGGAACACGGCCACGACCGCAACCGCCGGACCTGGAAGGAAAAACGCGAAAGCGAGGCCGCTGAACTCGGTTATTCGGAGCAGCCCTATGTCGTCATCATCGGCGGCGGACAGGGCGGCATCGCCCTTGGCGCGCGCCTCCGCCAGCTGGGTGTACCGACGATCATCATCGAGAAGAACGAAAGGCCGGGCGACAGCTGGCGCAAGCGCTACAAGTCGCTCTGCCTGCATGATCCGGTCTGGTACGATCACCTGCCCTATATTCCCTTCCCGGAAAACTGGCCCGTCTTCACGCCGAAGGACAAGGTGGGCGACTGGCTGGAAATGTATACGAGGGTGATGGAGCTGAACTACTGGGGCTCCACCACCTGCAAATCCGCGCAATATGACGAGGCGACGGGCGAATGGACCGTCGTGGTTGATCGTGCGGGCAAGGAGGTCGTATTGCGGCCGAAACAGCTGGTGCTGGCGACCGGCATGTCCGGCAAGGCCAATGTGCCGAAATTCCCCGGGCAGGATGTCTTCAAGGGCGACCAGCAGCATTCTTCGCAGCATCCGGGTCCGGATGCCTATGCCGGCAAGAAGGCGGTGGTGATCGGCTCCAACAACTCCGCCCATGATATATGCGCCGCACTCTGGGAGGTGGGCGCTGACGTCACCATGCTGCAACGCTCATCCACCCATATCGTGAAATCGGACTCGCTGATGGACATTGGCCTCGGCGATCTCTATTCCGAACGGGCGGTCGCAAGTGGCATGACGACACGCAAGGCCGACCTTATCTTCGCCTCCCTGCCCTACAGGATCATGCACGAATTCCAGATTCCGGTTTACGACCGTATCCGCGAACAGGATGCCGATTTTTATGCGGCACTGGAGAAAGCCGGTTTCATGCTCGATTTCGGCGATGACGATTCCGGGCTCTTCATGAAATATCTGCGCCGTGGATCGGGTTATTACATCGATGTCGGCGCCTGTGACCTCGTGATCGACGGTTCGATCAAGCTTAAATCCGGCGTCGACGTCTCCCACCTCACCGAAAATGCCGTGGTCCTGAAAGACGGCACGGAACTGCCGGCCGATCTGGTGGTCTATGCAACCGGTTACGGCTCGATGAACGGCTGGGCGGCCGATCTGATTTCACGCGAGGTGGCGGACAAGGTCGGCAAATGCTGGGGTCTTGGTTCCAACACAACCAAGGACCCCGGACCATGGGAAGGCGAACAGCGCAACATGTGGAAGCCGACACAACAGGAGGCCCTGTGGTTTCACGGCGGTAACCTGCACCAGTCCCGGCATTACTCGCAATATCTCTCACTTCAGCTGAAGGCGAGGCAGGCCGGCCTGAAAACCCCCGTATACGGTCTTCAAACACCGCATCACCTGTCCTGATTCCATCCGCAGGACCTTTGGGGCGAAGTCGTCCATATCAAGCGGCAGCGGCGATTTTATCGCCGCTGCCGCGCATGGCCCATCATTTCCAGCCTCCACATGGAAGAACAGACCTCACGGCCCGCCAAGGACAAGCCGCCGGTCGATGCCAATCTTGCCGAGAAACGCCTCATCATGGCTGACAACCAGCAAAGCCCCGTCATAGGCCCGCAGGCCGACCTCCACGGCCGCGATGGAATCAATATCCAGATGGTTTGTCGGTTCATCGAGGATCAGCAGTTGCGGCGGCTGCGGACCGCAAAGAACGCAGGCGAGACCCGCGCGCAGCATCTGGCCACCCGAAAGCGTTCCGACGATCTGCAAGGCGGCATCGGCACGAAACATGAAGCGAGCAAGCGCTGCCCGGCAGGCGTTCTCCCCGGCCTGCGGGTTGAGCCGAAGGAAATTGTCGCGGATCGACAGCTTCGGATCCAGCAGGCTGACCTGCTGGTCCAGAAAGACAGACCTCACACCGAGGTGGACCGTCCCTGACAATGGCGGCAGTTCCTTCCTGATCACGGAAAGCAGCGTGGTTTTTCCCGATCCGTTCGGGCCTGTCACGGCCACGCGCTGCGGGCCGGTGATTTCGAAGGACAGATCGGCGAATACAGGGTGTTTTCCCGAATATCCCGCGCTCAGGTTTTGCAGGCTCAGCACGGTCCTGGTCTTGTGCAACCCGCTGGGTGGCAGGGTGACAGTAAGGTCCTGAAGGACTTCGATCCGCTGTCGCGCCGTCTGCAAATCCTCGGTCGCTTCGGCTTTCAGGCGACTGGCGAGATTGGCATTGTCGCCGCTGGTCTTTTCGGCTCGTCTTTTCATGCCGCCGGCGGCAATGCGGGGCATATCCCCCTTAGCCGCTTTCGCGGCGCCCTTTGCGTCGCGCCGGGCCTTGCGTTCCAGTGCTTCCTGCGACCGACGTTTTACCTCGGTAAGGCGCTTCCCGGCGCTGGCGAGATCCTGTTCGGCGGCGGCGAGTTCCAGTGCCTTTTGCGCGCGGTAATGGCTCCAGTTGCCGCCATAACGGGTTGCGCCCAGCGTCGTCATTTCGACGATCGCATCAAATGTATCGAGAAGTTCGCGATCATGGCTAACGACAATCGCTCCGCCACGCCAACCCGCCAGAAAATCGGCGACGAACCGGCGACCGTCACGGTCGAGATTGTTGGTCGGTTCGTCGAGGATCAGGAAGTCCGGGGCGGCATGGATTTGGGCTGCAAGCGCCGCCCGTGTGCGCTGCCCGCCGGACAGTGCCGAAAGCAGCGTTGACGGCGAAGCGTCCAACCCGACCGCAGCCAGCGCATCGGCAATTTTTTCCTCCAGCATCCAGTCAACGTCGCCAAGCTCTTCGAGTGTGGCCAGCCCCGCCTGGGCGCTGGAAAGAACCTTGAGTGCCTCACGCGCATTGAAAAGATCCGCGACGGTCTCCCCGGGCATGACCTGCACGATTTGCCTGAGAACGCCGATCCTGCCGGAGACGGAGACCGTGCCGGCGGACGGCGACAATTCACCGGCAATCAGCTTCAGAAGCGTGGTCTTGCCGACGCCGTTGCGCCCGACAAGCCCGGCCCGTTCGGGACCGAAGCGAAGATTGATGTTGGAAAAGAGCGGATGACCGTCAGGCGTGGACCATGAGAGGTCTGAAAGGGTGATGGAACAAGGCATGGATATGGTTTCCCCTGATGACAAGGCGTTGCGGCTTTGTGATCGGGTTGAAATCCATGGTTCACCATCCTGTTGGCATTGCGGAGAGAACGCCACTAATGGAAAAAAGCGGCGCGTTCGTGGCACTGGTTTGAAGTTGCGGATGAAACGCCGGAGGATGAACTCCGGCGTCTCGTTGTTTCAGGCCACCAGGCCCTTGGTCAGTTCCAGCGCCTGCCGCTCGAACAGCCGGCGGTAGATGCCGTCATTGAGGCGGATAAGCGCCTGATGGTCGCCTTCTTCGACAATCTTGCCCTTGTCGAACACCAGCAGCCGGTCCAGCGCCCTGACGGTGGAGAGCCGGTGCGCGATGACCAGCGTCGTGCGGCCATCCATCAGCCGTTCCATGGCCTGCTGGATCTGCACTTCGCTTTCGCTGTCGAGGCTCGAGGTGGCCTCGTCAAGGATCAGCACCGGCGCATCAGCGAGGAATGCGCGGGCAATGGCGACGCGCTGGCGTTCCCCGCCCGAGAGCTTGACGCCGCGTTCGCCGACCATGGTTTCATATCCTTTTGGAAGGGACATGATGAACTCATGGGCACTGGCCTGTTTTGCCGCCTGCTCGATTTCACGCCGCGAGGCACCCGGCCGGCCATAGGCGATGTTTTCCGCCAGCGTGCGGTGGAACAGGATGGGTTCCTGCTGCACGATGGCGATCTGGCCGCGCAGGCTCGATTGCGTCACATCGGCGATATTCTGCCCGTCGATGCGGATTGCGCCCGACCTGATGTCGTAAAGGCGCTGGATGAGCTTGACGAAGGTCGTCTTGCCCGAGCCGGAATGGCCGACCAGCCCCACACGTTCGCCCGGCTTGATGGTGACCGAGAAGTCATCATAAAGCGGGGTGGGATGCGCGCCATATTGGAATGTGACGTGATCGAAGACGATCTCGCCCTTGCCGATATCAAGCCGCGCCGCATCCGGCCTGTCTTCGACGCCAAGCGGCATCTTGTCCAGCAGCACCAGCTCTTCCATGTCGTTGACGGCGCGTTGCAGGTTGCGGATATCCTGCCCCACATCACGCAGGTAACCCTGCAGCACGAAGAACATGGCGAGCACGAAGGTGATATCACCCGGCGTCGCCAGCCCCTGTCGCCACATGATGAGGCCGGTGCCGAGAATGCCGGCCTGCATGGACACCATCATGAAGCTCTGAATGGTACCATTCAGCGTGCCGCGCCGCCATGTTCTGCGCGTGCGGTTATCCCATTTCACCAGCACGTGACCCAGCCGCGTTTCCTCACGCGTTTCAGCGCCAAAGGCCTTGACGACCGAGTTGCAGCTGATGGCATCCGCCAGCGCGCCGCCAAGCCTCGTATCCCAGGCATTGGCAAGCCGCGCCGCAGGCGACACATAACCCATGGAAAGAGCCACGGTGACACCGACATAGATCAGCGAGCCCAGGCCGACGATGAGGCCCATGACCGGCCAGTAGCTGCCGAGCACGACGGTGGCGCCGACCAGCATCACCAGCGACGGCAGAAGGGCGATGAGCAGCAGGTCGTTCAGCGAATCCAGCGCCCACATGCCGCGCGTGATCTTGCGCACCGTGGAGCCTGCAAAGCTGTTGGCATGCCAGTCCGTGGAGAAACGCTGCACCTTGTGAAAGCCGTTATTGGTGACATCAGCCATGGTTTTCAGCGTAAGCCTGATGATGCCGTTAAAGATGAACCAGCGCAGCACCACGCTGGTGAGACCAAGCGACACCACGATGACAAAGGCGTGCAGCGCCTTGTCCGCCCCGTTGCCGCCGGCGATGGCATCAACGATCTGACCGGAAAAAACCGGTACCATGACTTCGGCCAGCGTGCTGGCAATGACCAGCACGATGATGAAACCCACCAGCGCCGGCCGGTGGCTCCAGTGGTGAAAAACAAAGCCGAGCACATGACGATAGGCATCGGCGCGGAAATCGAGCTTCTTGCGAGACATTTTAACCAGCACGGCGCCAGAAAATCGGCAACCGGTCCTCAAAACGGAAGTTGGATGGCACAGCCCGGACGGGAGACGGAATGATCCCGTCAGATCAATCGGGCCATGAAGGAAAAAACCGCATGTCGGGCGCGCGCAGGGCGGGCCGCGAATGGATATGACCTAGTGTCGGGCCATTCCCTGCGGGAGGATTTCGGTGAATGCTGGTGTCATGCAACGCCTCCCTTTGTTTGATCTGACGCGGTGATACGTTTTGTAGCTGAGTGATTTGAGCTTGCCAAGCCGATTTTTGCAACCTTATGGCAAGTGATGCGGAAACGACACATTGGCCGATGCGACAGGCCCGTCTCAGGCCGAGCCATGATGGCAGCTTCGGCTATGGGTATTCAGCAGCAGGTGATACTGCGCGCGCCAGAACGGCGCGCGCAGCACGGTATCAACGGACCGGGGTTATCGTTCCCGATCAGTCCATCTGGACATTTGCATCCTTGACCACCGGTTCCCATTTGGCGATTTCGGCCGCAACGTGGCTTTTCAGCTCATCGGGTGACGACGCGACGATCTTGGCGCTGAATTCCGCCATGCGCGCGGCCACGTTCGGATCGGCAAGCGCTTTCTTGGCGGCGGCATTCAGCTTATCGATCGCTTCGGCCGGTGTGCCTGCCGGCGCAAAGAGCGCATTCCAGGTATAGGTTTCATAACCCGGCACGGTCTCGGCAATGGTCGGCAGGTCCGGGAAGGATGAGGCACGCTCGGCCGTGGTTACGCCAAGTGCCCGCAACGTGCCGGACTTGATGTGGCCTGACGACGACGGCAGATTGTCGAACATGATCGAAATCTGGTTGCCGAGAAGATCGTTGAGCGCAGGACCAGCCCCCTTATAGGGAACATGCTGCATGCTGACACCAGCCATGCTCTTGAACAGTTCGCCCGAAAGATGCAGCGGCGTGCCATTGCCGGAAGAAGCATAGGCATATTTGTCCGGCTCGGCCTTGAGAAGCGCAATCAGTTCCGCAACGCTGTTGACGTTGAGCTTCGGATTGACCACCAGCACATTCGGCACCACCACCAGCAAGGAAACCGGAGCGAAATCCTTTTCCGGATCGTAAGGCTTTGTTTTGAGGATGAGCGGATTGAGCGCATGGGTCGCAACCGTACCCATCAGGATCGTATAGCCGTCTGGCTCGGCCCGGGCGACACGGTCGGCACCGAGATTGCCACCGGCGCCGGCAACATTTTCAACGACGATCTGATGGCCAAGCTCATCGCCCATCTTCTGCGCGATGACGCGCGCCACCACATCGGTGGAGCCGCCCGCCGCGAAAGGCACGACCAGCGTAATGGTCCGATCGGGAAAACCCTCGGCGCTCGCCGTCATTCCCAGCATGCAAAAGGAAGCTGCCGTGGCGGCAAGCTTCAACACCATACGCCGTTTCGAAAACCGGTAATTCATGAACCCTCCTGTAACATGGCCTCCCCGCCACGCCGGCATAGTAGCTCAAATGCCCTCGAGAGCAAGCCGTGGGCGCCGCCGCCGGGAAACCGGCGCCAGGAGGGCATCGGACACACGGGCCTGAAGCCGCGCCCCAACGGGAAAGGCCCTCCCGGTTAAGAGAGGGCCTTGCCTGATTACCAGCGATAATAATCGCGACGGTCGCGCCATTCCCGGTGTTGCCGCCAGTCGCGGCGGTCTCGCCGTTCCCGCCATTCTCTGCGGGCCTGACGTTCGCGCCATTCGCGGCGCCCTTCCCAGCGGTCGCGCCTGTCCCAGCCACGCTCGTAACGCGGCGGTCCGTTCGGACGGCAATAGCCGCGCGGCGACAGATGAAAACCGCGGCCGCAGGCATAGTCGACGGTCTGGACATTGGATGTCGCAGGTGCAGACGGCTGCCCCACGGGCATGGCGTTCGCGCCGGTGCCGAACAGGGCGCTGAGAATCATTCCTGCGCCAAAAATCATCTTACGCATGTCATCTCCCTCCTTATGGGATGGCGGGATTTAGCACCCCGGCGGGTGAACTGCGGCTGAATGAATCTGGGTGTTTTCGTGGCAGGAAATCGCACTTCATGGCGAGGATGAGGCCACGCAGCCTGACGCATGGTTGCGGCCGCGTGGTTTTGGCCCTAGGTCTCAAGGCGACGGGGAGACAGCGATTGGACATCGATCAGGACGAAAAGCACGACCCAAAGCCAGCGGGCAGACGCCCGATCTGGCCATGGCTGCTGCTGGGGCTTTTCACGCTGCTCGGCATTCACCTCTATATGGAGGTGAATGCCGCAATCGACGATCTCGCCCGCACCTGGAGCGACCTCGTGCAGCTGTTCTGGTGGATCATGCCCGATCCGCAGGACTGACGGGCAGCCCCTCAGGACTGGATCAGCGCAATGCCGCGGTTCTTAAATCCGAGGGTGACATCGCTTTGCGGCGGCAGGCTGGTCTCAACCGCATGGTCGACGATGAAGAGCGTGCCGATATCGGTCTCGACTTCATATTCGACATGACCGCCGAGATAAGCGCTGTGCAGCACCCGGCCGGCAACCCCTTGCCCTCCCGGCTGGCCGATGGCAATCGAACCCGGACGCACGGCAAGCTTGGCCGGACCGGGCCGGGCATTGCGCGCCGAAACCCGATGATCGATGCCGCCGACGCGGATGAGCGCATCCGGCCCCTCAATGCTGATCACCTCGCAGCCGACGACATTCGCCTCGCCCATGAAATCGGCGATGAAGGCGGAGGCCGGGGCCTCGTAAAGATCGCGCGGTGCACCCGACTGGGCGATCTCGCCATCCTTCATCACGATGATCCGGTCGGAAACCGCCAGCGCCTCATCCTGATCATGCGTCACATAAACGGCGGTAAAACCGAGCCGCTGCTGCAATTCGCGAATTTCGGTACGCACCCGGCGGCGAAGGCGGGCATCGAGGTTGGAGAGCGGCTCGTCCAGCAGCAGCACCTGCGGTTCCAGCACCAAAGCGCGGGCGACCGCGACGCGCTGCTGCTGGCCGCCGGAAAGTTCGGCAGGCAGGCGGTGGCCCATGCCGGCGAGGCCGACGAGCTTCAGCCCCTCTTCCGCTTTCTCCCGCGCTTCCGCCTTGCGCAATCCCGAGGATTGCAGGCCGTAGGCGACATTGTCGAGCGCCGTCATGTGCGGGAAAAGCGCATAGGACTGGAAGACCATCGAGACATCGCGCTCATTGGCGGGCAGCATGGTCACATCCTTGTCGCCGATGAGGATGCGGCCGGAGGTCGGATGTTCAAGACCCGCCAGCATGCGCAGCGTCGTCGTCTTACCGCAGCCGGAGGGGCCAAGCAGGGTTACCAGCGTGCCGGGCTCGATGGTGAGCGACAGGTCGGGAATGGCGGTGAAGGCGCCGAAGGTCTTGCGGACATTCTGAAAGGTGACGGAGCCGGGTTTTACGGAAATCATGCGGTTTTCTCCTGGGCAAGAGGAACGGAGGAAGCGGATGGCAGGCCGGCGACGCGGTTTTCGCGCCGCAGGCGTCGCTCACCAACAATGAGCTGGAAGCCGGTAATGACGGTGATCATCACCACGATCAGCATCGAGGAATAGGCGATCGCCACACCATATTCGCCGTTTTCGACAAGGCCGACGATGTAGGACGTCGCCATGTTGTACTGGGCGCTGACAAGGAAGATGACGGCGCTGATGGAGGTGATGGCGCGCACGAAGGAATAGACCAGTGCGGCCGTGATAGCGGGCCTCAAGAGCGGCAGGATGACCTTGCGGATGGTGCGGAAACTATTGGCCCGCAGCGTCAGCGAGGCCTCGTCGAGGCTCTTGTCGAGCTGGCTCATCGCCGCGATGCCGCCGCGCACGCCGACCGGCATGTTGCGGAAGACGAAGCAGGCGATGAGGATGAGTGCCGAACCGGTCATTTCCACCGGCGGCAGGTTGAAGGCCATGATGTAGCTGACGCCGATGACCGTGCCGGGAATGGCAAAGCTCATCATCAGTGCGAATTCGAAGAGGTTCCGCCCGGCAAATTTCTGCCGCACGATGATATAGGCGGTCAGCAGGCCAACGGCAGCGGTGAGCGGCGCCGAAACCAGCGCGATCTCCATCGTCGTCCAGAACGAGTTCCAGGCAACGCCCGTCCAGGCGATCGAGCCGTTCGAGAAGCTGACGGAAAAGGCGCGGATGTAGTGATCGAAGGTCAGGGAATTATCGAGACCCCAGGTCTTCACGAAACCGCCAACAAGGATCATGCCATAAACGACGATGGTGAAGACCATCCACGGCACGACAATGGCGTGAACGCCGATGGACAGGCCACGCGGCAGGGCAATATGCGCGCCGCTGTCGCCCTTGCCCGTCACCGTGGCGAAGTTCTTGCCTGCCAGCCAGAAACGCTGGGCAAGGAAGGCCGAAAGCGTGAAGCACAGAAGGATGATCGCCAGAACCGCGGCGCGGGAGGGATCGTTCTGCGAACCGACGACGGCGAAGAAGATTTCCGTCGACAGCACGCCATGGGTGCCGCCAAGCACCAGCGGATTGCCGAAATCCGCCATGCTCTCGATGAAGCCGATAAGGAACGCATTGGCGAGACCGGGCTTCATCAGCGGCAGCGATACCCGCCAGAAGGTGCGCCAGCGATCGGCACGCAATGTCTGCGAGGCTTCTTCCATCGACGGGCTGACACCTTCAACCACGCCGATCAGCACCAGAAACGAGATGGGCGTGAAGGAAAGAACCTGCGCGATCCAGATGCCGGTCATGCCATAAAGCCACCGACCGGGTTCGATGCCGAAAAGATAGGAAAGCCATTCGGTGACGACGCCGGCGCGGCCGAACAGCAGCGTCAGCGCAAGGCCGATGACAAAAGGCGGCGTGATGATCGGCAGAACGGTGAGAAGCCGCAGGCCCTTCTTGAAGGGAAAGCGCGTGCGGGTGGCGATCAGCGCGAAGCCGAGACCGAGCACGGTCGAGCCGAAGGCGGTCATCAGGGCCAGAAACAATGTGCGCCAGGCAACGCCGCAACGCTCTTCACCCGTGACGCAGCCAAGGCTCCAGATGCCGGGATCCTTGATATTGCGGATAAAGCCATCGGCATTGAAGGAGCCGTCGAAATCCTGAACGGAGGCGATCAGCATGCTGCCGATCGGATAAAAGACAAAAACCGCAACGAGGAAGACCAGAACGGAAATGGCGCCGACGACAAAGGCGTCGCCTTTCATGACGCCACGGTCGGCAAGTCCGAAGGCAAAAAGAAGCACGAAGACGAACGACATGACGACGGCACCCGCCCCCATGGAAGCCTGTCCATCGGCAAGCATGCCGAAGAGGTTTTCACTCACCGTCCAGGTCCAGCCGGTAAAACCGATCGCCAGCCCCTGCAAGGCAAGAAAAACGAGACCGGCAGCACCGATAAAGGCAAGCAACCCGCCCCGGCGCATCGGATCACGCATCGGCCGGACAAGGCATGCGGCGAGGAAGAAAAGAACGATGCCGACAAGCCATGGTTTTCCATAGGTCAGTATCTGCAGCACGCCTGGCGCATTGCTGGCGGTAGAGAAAAATCCGGACAGCCAGCGGAAGCTGAAAAAGCCGCCTTCGATGCGATACCAGGGGAGAAGAATGAGGGCAAAAGCCCCGAGCGCCAGGACGATGTCCAGCCTGCGATTGCCACGTGTCATGGCCGACCTCGCTTATTTCATGCCGATGAAAGAGTGGCGGACACCCCGGCTTTAAAAGCCGGGATGCCTGTCGCCGGAGTTAAGATCAGTTGGCGACCGCACCAACTTCGCGGTCCCAGCGCTCCAGAAGCGCCTTGCGCTTGGCCGGATCGCCATAGGTCTTGAAGTCGTAGTCGATGAGCTTGATGTCCTCGAACTTCGGCGCTTCCTTCGGCACTTCCGCCGTCTTGTTGGAGGGAAGCTGGAAGGACTTGGCGTCCTTCATGCGCGACTGCACGTCCGGCTTCAGCGCCCAGTCGTACCAGGTCTTGGCATTGTCGAGGTTGCGTGCGCCCTTGATGATCGACATGGAGCCGATCTCGTAACCCGTGCCTTCGCAGGGCGCGATCGACTTGACGGGGAAGCCTTCCGCCGTCTGCGCCACCGCATCATGCATGAAGACGATGCCGAGCGCCGTCTCGCCGCGCGCCGCCGCCTTGACCGGTGCGGAACCCGACTTGGTGTATTGCGAGATATTGACGTTGAGCTTCTTCAGATAGTCGATCGCCTGATCCTCACCCATGATCTGCGCGAGCGAGGCAAGCGCGGTATAGGCGGTGCCCGAAGAGTTCGGATTGGCGATCTGGATTTCGCCCTTCAGTTCCGGCGCCAGCAGGTCGGCCCAGCACTTCGGCTCCTTGTAACCCTTCGACTTGAAGATTTCCGTGTTGTAGCCCCAGCCCAGCGCACCGGCATAAACGCCGACAGTCCTGTAACCCGTGCTTTCGGCCTGTTTCACGGCCCAGTCCTGCAACTGGTCGAGCATCGGCGACTTGTATTCCAGCGTCAGGTTTTCCGAGGCCGCCTGCATATGCGGATCGCCGGTACCGGCCCACCAGATATCGGTCTTCGGATTACGGGCTTCCGCGCGCACCTTGGCATAGGTTTCACCCGAAGACAGGCGCACCATATTGACCTTGATGTCGTGCGACTTTTCAAAATCGCCCTTCATCTGTTCGCAGATCACGACATCGGCCGAGCAGATGAGGTTCAGTTCGCCCGCCGCCTGCGCGGAAACGGCGCTCAGTGCCGTGCCGGCAAAAAGCAGGGTGGAAAGTATCGTCAGTCGCATGGTTATCCTCCTGTAGCTTGCGTCTGAATTCCTGGGCGCGCGCGGACATGGCGCTGCCGGTCGCGGCGCCCTGTGGCGCGCACGCTGTCTTTTGGGATGTTGGTTTTCTGCCCCCTACTGGGTCTGGCTCGGGTGGATTTCGCTGTCGAAGCGGCTCAATAACCGACTTCGCTCTTCGGGCTGGCCAAAAGTGGCAAAATCGTAATCCACCATCTTGATCATCGATATGTCGGGTGCCGTCAGCGGCAATGTCGCCCGGGCATTGGAAGGCACCTGGTTCTGGCCGGCTGCGGCCCCGGTCGCCTGCCCTTCCGGGCTCAGCGCAAATTCCACGAAATCCTGCGCAAGGGCCGTATTGCGGTTGCCCTTGACGATGCTGACCGCCCCGATCTCGTAACCGGTGCCTTCGCAGGGGGCGACGATGACCAGCGGAAATCCTTCGATCTTCTGGGTCACCGCGTCATGCATGAAGGAAATCCCGATCAGCACCTCGCCCCGTGCCGCTGCCTTGACGGGCGCTGCACCCACTTTGGTATAACCCACGACATTCTGGTTCAGTTTCGTCATGAAGCCGAAGGCCTCCTCCTCGCCAAACAGCTGGACCAGCGTGGCGAGCATGGTGAAGGCCGTGCCGGAATAGTTCGGATTGCCGGTCAGGATATGGCCGCGATAAATATCCTTGGCCAGATCCTTCCAGCAGGTGGGAGCCGGCAGATTGTTTCTGGCGAGCAGTTCAGAATTATAGGCAAAGCCCAGCGCCCCGGCATAAATGCCGGCGGACCTTGATCCGGACATCGCATAAAAATTCTGCGCCCAGGGCAGCAGATCCTGCGGATGCCGCGGCTGATATTCGTCCAGCAGCCCTTCCGAGCCGGCCTGCAGATGGGTATCACCGGTGCCGCCCCACCAGACGTCGACTGTCGGGTGGGAGCGTTCGGCACGAATCTGGTCGAGGATTTCGCCTGTGCTCCTGCGAACCATCGAAATCTCAAGGCCGCTTTTTGCCTCGAAAGCCCGCTGCATGGCCACGCACCAGGCTTCGTCGACGCCGCACAGGACGTTCAACTTCGGCTCGGCCATGCCATGCCCTGCGCCGCACAGCCATAAAGCCATGCTCGCCGCAAGTGCGGTCAATCGTTTCACTTAAAGCCTCCCTGCCTGGAACCTCCCCGTTCCAGTCTCCACCAACAGCATGTCACATTCGGCCCGTACCGCAATCGAAGAATGGTTACCAATCTTTCACCGCACCGCCGAACAAGATTACAGATATTACAATTATGACAGGGGAGATAACCAGCGAGCCTTTGAAGATCGCCGCAGCCGCGCCTATGATGACGGCGGGAGGAAGATGCAGTGCTTAATCAGAAGGTTCGCATTCTGATCGTCGAGGACGATCCTGATATGGCCGAGCTTATCTCGGACCTCGTCGAGGCCGAGGGCTGGCTGCCCACCTGCGCCCGCTCCGCCGAGGAAGCGGACGAAATACTGGCGCGGGACCGGATGCAGCTGGTGCTCGTTGACCATAATCTGCCCGGCACATCCGGCCGCACCTTCGCCCAGCGGCTGCGCGGCAAGGTCGATAGTGATATCGGCATCGTCATGGTCACGGCCGCCGGCAGCGCCGCCGACCGGGTTCTCGGTCTGGAAACCGCCGCCGACGACTATGTCGTCAAACCCTTTGAACCCATCGAACTCACTGCGCGGATCAAGGCCGTGTTGCGCCGGACGATCCCTTCGCTGAAACAGGAGAAGGACAGCGAGCGTGATCATGGCCGCACGGCGCTTCGCCTCGGTGACTGGGCGATCGATCTCGATGCCCGCAGGGCCGTCTGCCTCGCAGACCGCAGCCGCACGCTGACCAGCGCCGAATTCGCACTGCTGGAAATTCTCGCCGAAACACCCAACCAGCCCGTCAGCCGCTCGCAGATCCTCGACCGGCTGGGTTCGGAAAGCGATCGCTATATCGACCGCAATGTCGATGTGCTGGTGCTGCGACTGAGGCGCAAGATCGAGATAAACCCCGATCTGCCGCGCCATATCAAGACCCGGCGCAGCAAGGGATATGTGCTCCACACCGATGAGGGCGAGCTTTCCCCGTGATCAGCCGTTCCTTCCTTTCCTCGATTGCCTTTCGGCTGCCCTTTGCGATCGTCTTTACCTGCGTCCTCGTCTTCAGCCTGTCAGCCATCGCCATTTATGGCCTGCAGCGCGCCCGCGATGAGATGGCAGCCTATGGCTTGCAGGCCTTTTCCAGTCTCGCCAAGGCGTCGCTGGTCTCGCGGCAGGTCTCCGATCTCGTTTCCAGCGCACCTTTCCTGATGAATGCCGCCTCGCCCTATCGCGTTTCCAGCGAGAGCCGCTCCGTGGTCCAGCAGGTCGACCTGCTGCTTGAGATGACCGGGCCGGGCAGCGGCGAACGGGCCGCGCGCGGCTTTGCGAGCGAACGCATCGTTGAACTGCTCCAGCTTATCCGGGCGCAGACGCTCGATCTCGCCAAGGATGCCGATGCCGCGCAGGCGCACAAGGCGGAAGCGGCGGCGGCATTGGGCGAAATCGCCACCGGTCGCGGCATCCTCGACCCGGAGCTGCGCCGGCGCATGAACGGCATCGTGCAGGCCGCCTCCGCATCCGACAGTCTTTTCCAGCTGGGCGAACTGCGCCGCCGTTATGTCGCAGAAACCACGGCCCGCCAGCAGGGTTACCCCGGCGAGCGGCTGCCTTTGGCCGAAATGCAGCCCTATGAGCGGGTCTTTGCAGCCCAGAGCCGTTATCTCCTCGAAATGTTCGCCATCCGCGCCTCGGTATCGCGGCTTCACACCGTGTCGCGCGATCTTTCCCATGTCACGGAAACCCAGGGCGATGCGGTTGCCCGCAGCCTGAACGAAGACCTGATCTCCACCTCCGATGCGCTCAGTCGCCTGCTGGTCATCGTGGCCGTCGCCTCCCTTCTGGTTCTGGTGGTGGCGATCCTCTCCATCCGCTCGGTGATGCGGGTGTCACGCGGGATCGCGGCGCTCTCCAACGGCATGAATGCGCTTGCCAAAGGCGAAAAGGATGTCGGCCCGCCCTCCTATAGCGGCTCGGAAACGGAGCTGATCCGCCTGCTCGATGCATTCCGCGCCTTTCATGACAGCGTCGACCGCGTCTCGCGCCTCAGGCGCACGGCGGAAGCGGCGGCCCGCACCATCCGCTCGACCTTCCGCAACATGAATGAGGGCATAGCGCTGTTTGATGCAACCGGCCGGCCGATCACCATGAACCGCCGCATCATCGAACTGGTTGGGCGCTCCGGCTCGTCGCGCAAACTGCCGATCCGTCGGTTTGTCGAGCCGGTCCCGGAAATCGATCCGATGCTCCTGCCCTTCGAGAGCGAAAAGGGCGAATTGATGGAGCGCGCCGTCGTGCGCCACCGCACCACGGATGAGCGGGTGATCGAAGTATCGATGTCGCGCCAGCCGGATGGCGGCATCGTGCTGCTTGCCCGCGATGTCACAGCACTCGACCGGCAGGAGGCGGAAGCCGTAAAGGCCCAGCGGCTGGACGGCATCATGCGCATGACCCACCAGGTCAGCCATGAGGTGGGCAACATGATCGGCATCATCACCGGCAGCCTTGGCCTGCTGGAGCGCGAGGCGGGTTTCAACGACCGCCAGAACCGCCACATCGCCCGCATCCGCAAGGCGGCGGATCGCGGCCGGTCTCTCGCCAGCAGCATGTTGACCATCGGCAGCCAGCAGCCGATCCATCCAAGCTCAATCAATGTCGCCAACCTGCTGCGCGGCATGGCCGATATTCTCGAGATCGCGGTCGGCCCCAAATGCCGGATCGCGCTCGATCTCGATGACGGTCTTCCCACAATCCCGCTCGACCCGGCACTTTTCGAGCAATCCATCCTCAACCTCTGCCTCAATGCGGCGGCAGCCATGCCTGATGGCGGTCTGATCTCGATCGAGGCGGCCTGCGAGAAGGATGCACTGGTGATATCGGTCACCGACGAAGGCATCGGCATGACGCCGGAGGCGGTGGACAAGGCCTTTGAGCCCTATTTCACCACCCGTGGGGACCATGGCGGCGCGGGCCTTGGCCTTGCCATGGTCTATGGCTTCGTGCGCCAGAGCGGCGGCGAGGCGCATATCAGTTCCAAGCCCGGTGAAGGGGCGAAGGTGCAGCTGACATTTCCGGCAGGCACCGGGCTGGCGCAAAGGTCGGCCTGAAGCGGCTTCCGCGCTCGGCCAGGCGGCCGGTCAATCCTTCGCGCCGGCGGCCTCCAGCAGCGCAACGATTTCCGTCAGCCCTCTTTCGTGGGCATGGGCAAGCGCGGTCCTTCCGTCAAAATCCTTCACCGCAACGTCAGCGCCACCGGCAAGAAGCGACCGGACGATCCGCTGCGATACCGCCCCGCCATCTCTCAGGATTGTGACTTCAAGCAGGGCCGTCCAGCCGAGCCGGTTGACGTGATCGACATCCACACCGGCTGCAAGCAGCATATCGACAGCTTCCGGATGCCCCTTTTCTGCGGCTGGAATGAGGGCGGTACCGCCAAAGCGGTTGGTACTTTCAAGATTTGCACCCTTTTTCAGGATCATCCGCAGAATTTCGGTTCTGCCCTGTGCCCCCGCCACCAGAAAGGGGCTGTCTTCGATATTGTCGCGGGCATCGACATCGGCACCGGCCTCGAGAAGCAGGCGTGCCGCCGGCACATCATTTTGCCAAACCGCCACCAGCAGCGGCGTCTGGCCCTGCGCGTTCCTCTCTTCGGTGGCGCCACTGTTTTTCAGCAGCTGTTCAAGCCGCGCGTGATCCTTCGACGTTACCGCTTCAAGAACGGAAGCCTGAGCATTTGCGCCAAGGGTCATCATCAGCACTCCACATAAAACCAGTCGTCGCATCACCACCTCGAAAGAATGCCGGCACCGGTGGTGCGGGCAGCACCATTATTCCAGACGACCGGCATTCGCTTCAAGACCCGCTTTTTGCCGCCTCAGGCCATCTGCACGAAATGACCGGGTGAAACAGTCCTGTAAGTCCGCTCCGGCGCTTCATAACCCATTGCCCGTATGGGGCTTTTCAGCTCGTCATTGGAAACGCTGCGTCTTATACCGCGCCGCGCCGGATCGGGTACCGGCACGGCGGCCATCAGCTTTTTCGTATAGGCATGCTGCGGATTGTCGAAGACCGCCGCCCGCGGGCCGATTTCGACGATCTCGCCGAGATACATCACCGCGACGCGATGGCTGACGCGTTCCACCACCGCCATGTCATGCGAGATGAACAGGAAAGCGAGGTTGAGGCTCTGCTGCAAGTCGAGCAACAGGTTGCAGACCTGCGCCTTGATCGAGACATCGAGCGCCGAGACGCTTTCATCAGCCACGATAACCTTGGGATCAAGCGCAAGCGCCCGGGCAATGGCAATGCGCTGGCGCTGGCCGCCGGAAAACTCATGCGGGTAGCGGCCGGCCATATCGGCCGACAGGCCAACCTTTTCCAGGAGATCGGCGGTTTTTTCCTTCGCCTGTTTCGTGGTGCCCAGCCTGTGCTTGATGAAGGGTTCGGAAATCGCCGTGCCCACCGTCATGCGCGGATTGAGCGACGAGAACGGGTCCTGAAAGATCATCTGGACGGATTTGCGCATGTTGCGCAGGCCGGTGGTATCAAGCCGCATCACATCGTAGCCATCGAGCGATACATCGCCGGACGACGGCTCCACGAGGCGCATGATCGAGCGGCCCGTGGTGGATTTTCCGCAGCCGGATTCACCGACCAGCGCCAGCGTCTCGCCCTGGAACAGATCGAAGGAGACGTTTTCGACGGCATGAACCGCACCCGTCTGCCGCGCCAGCAGGCCGGAGCGGATAGGGAAACGCGTGACAAGGTTCTTGACCGATAAAACCGGCGTCTGCCCGCTCGCCACGGTCTCGGCCACCTCCTGAGGCTCGGTTGAAAGACCGGTTTTCATGTCGAGCACCGGAAAACGCGTCGGCCATTGCCGGTCGCGCATCGAGCCGAGCTTCGGCACCGCCGAAAGCAGCGCCCGCGTATAGGGGTGCTTGCCGCGTTTGAATATCTCCTCGGTCGGGCCGGTCTCGACCTCGTCGCCGCGATACATGACGATCGTCCGGTCGGCGATTTCGGCCACCACGCCCATGTCGTGGGTGATGAAGAGAACCGACATGCCCTCCTCTTCCTGCAGCAGCTTGATGAGATCGAGGATCTGCCCCTGAATGGTGACGTCGAGCGCCGTCGTCGGCTCATCGGCGATCAGCAGCTTCGGCCGCGAGGCGAGCGCCATGGCAATCATTACCCGCTGGCGCATGCCGCCGGAAAACTGATGCGGATATTCGTCAAAACGGCTGGCCGCATTGGGAATACGGACCTTTTCCAGAAGCCGCACCGTCTCCGCCCGCGCCTCCTGTTTCGAAAGCCCCTTGTGCCTGATGAGGACTTCGGAAATCTGGCGGCCGATGGTGAAGATCGGATTGAGCGAGGTCATCGGCTCCTGAAAGATCATCGAGATATCGTTGCCGCGCACGCCGCGCATCTCTTTTTCGGAAAGCGCCAGCAGATTGCGCCCATTGAGCAGCACTTCGCCTTCGATCCGGCTGGAGGAAGGCGCAAGCAGACGCATGAGTGACAGCGAAGTGACGGACTTGCCGGAACCGGATTCGCCGACAATCGCAACGGTTTCACCCGGCGCAACATCGAAGGAGACGTTGCGCACGACGCTTTTCCATTCGTCATCAACGAGAAAGGACGTGGTCAGGTTACGGACGGAGAGGACGGGTTTTGTTTCCATGGTCTCACCGCCCCACCGCATAGGCCTGCATCAGCCGCGGTGTCGCGGCGGCGCGCAGCAGGCCGTCCGCATCCCGCCTTGCTGCCGTCAATCGCCCGACCGACCAGGCATCGGCAACCGTGACCCGGTGGCCGCGACGGCGAAGCTCATCGAGCGTCGCCTCACCCGCTGTGCTTTCCACCATGATTTCACCCGGCGAGCTGGTGCGCGGATAAAACGAGCCCGGAAAATGCGAGGTGTGGAACAAAGGCATGTCGATGGCCGCCTGCAGGTTCTTGCCGTGATGGGCATAACGCAGGAAGAAAGGCAGTTGCCACTGGTCCTGCTGATCGCCCCCCGGTGTGCCGAAGACCATCGAGGGCCGCCCCTGATGCAACGCAAGCGAGGGCGTCAGCGTGGTGCGCGGGCGTTTGCCCGGCGCAAGCGAGGTCGGCAGGCCTTCCTTCAGCCAGAACATCTGGGCGCGGGAATTGAGTGCGAAACCGAGGCCCGGCACGACCGGCGACGATTGCAGCCAGCCGCCCGACGGCGTGGTGGACACCATATTGCCCCAGCGGTCGATGACGTCGATATGCACCGTGTCACCGCGCTTCTCCGTCAGGTGCGACATGGTCGGCTCGTAGACGGTGCCCTTGCCGCTCATCTCGGCCAGCATGGCCATGGTGGCGTCCACCTGCTTTTCGTATCCGGGCACGGTGCCGGGGCGCAGCGCCAGCGAGGCCTCGCGGCCGATCAGCGCCCGGCGTCCGGCATTATAACCCTCGGAGAGAAGATATTCCGTTGGTATCTGACCAAATTCCGGGTCGCCGTAATAGACCTCGCGGTCGGCGAAGGCGAGCTTCATGGCCTCAACGATGGTGTGGATGAAATCAGGCCCGGACGGGTCCATGGCCGCAATGTCGAAGCCCTTCAGAAGCGCAAGCGATTGCAGCAGAACCGGACCCTGTCCCCAGGCGGGCGTCTTGGCAATCGTCCAGTCGTGATAGTCGAGCGTCTGCGGCGCTTCGACGGTGGCGCTCCACCCGGCCATATCCTGCGCCGTCAGCACACCCTTGTGCCGTGCGCCACTGGCATCCATGACTTCCGCCGTCTTTACGTAACTGTCGATAGCTTCCGCAACGAAACCCCGGTAGAAGGCATCGCGCGCCGCCTCGATCTGGTTTTCGCGGCCGGTACGCGCTTCGGCTTCGGTGATAATCCGCTGATAGGTCGCAGCCAGAACCGGATTACGGAAATTGGCGTGAGGCTCGGGTGCGGCACCACCCGGCAGCCATGTCTCATAGGATGTCGGCCATTCCTTCTCGAAGAAATCGGCCAGCCCCTTGATGGTGGCGGAGACACGCGGCAGCGTTGGATGCCCCTGCTCGGCATAATAGATGGCGGGTTCCAGCACGTCGCGCACGCTCATCGTGCCATAATCGCGCAGCATCAGCATCCAGCCGTCGAAGGCACCGGGGATGACGGTGGCCAGCAGCCCGTCGCCGGGGATCAGTTTCAGCCCTTCCGAAGTGTAATGTTCGATCGTCGCACCGCTCGGGGCCGGACCCTGTGCGCAGATGACTTCGACCTTGTCCTTCTGCTTTGAATAAAACACGGCCGGCATATCCCCGCCGGGGCCACAGAGATGCGGTTCGACAATCTGCAGCACAAAGCCGGTGGCGACAGCGGCGTCGAAAGCATTACCGCCCTTTTCGAGAATGGCCATGCCAACGGCCGAGGCGATCCAGTGCGTTGAGGTGACGACGCCGAAGGTGCCAAGAATTTCAGGGCGTGTGGTGAATTCAGTCATTCCGATATTCCTTGTAAAAAATCATGCTTCGCGCGGATCGAGCGCGTCACGCAGGCCATCACCCAGAAGATTGAAACCGATAACGACGAGGAAGATGGCGATGCCGGGCCACATCGTCATCCACGGCGCCTGGCTGAGGAAATTCTTCGCGGTGTTCAGCATCGAACCCCAGGAGGGCGCCGGCGCCTGCTGGCCAAGACCGAGGAAGGAAAGGCTCGCCTCCGCAATGATGGCGGTCGCCACCGTCAGTGTCGCCTGCACGATGATGGGGGCAAAGACATTCGGCAGGATATAACGGGTCATGATGTCGATATGGTTGAGGCCGATCGACCTCGCGCCTTCGACATAATCCTCCATCTTGACCGCCAGCACCTGCCCGCGCGTCAGCCGCACGAAGATCGGCATGGCGGAAAGGCCGATGGCGATCATCGCATTGGTAAGGCTCGGGCCGAGGAAGGCGGCAAGCGCGATTGCCATGATCAGGAACGGCATGGCGAGCAGCGCTTCGGTGATGCGCGAGATGACCATATCCACCCAGCCGCCGAAATAGCCCGAAATCAGGCCGAAGGGCACGCCGATGACGACCGCGATCATCACCGAGACGACACCTGCCATCAGCGAGGCGCGGGCGCCATAGATCATGCGCGAGAGAATGTCGCGGCCGAGATCGTCGGTGCCGAGCCAGTGGGCTGCCGATGGCGCCTTTCGAATGGCCGACCAGCTCGTCGCAACCGGGTCGGCAATCGGCAGGATCGGCGCGGCAATGGCAAGCACGGCGAAGAACAGCACAATGATCATGCCAACAAGCGCCGATTTGTTGCGCTTCATTTTTTTCCAGGCGCGGCTTTCCTGCCGTGTCGCCGGTACGGATAAGTTTTGATCGAGAACGGTCATGATATCAGCCTCAGATCGTCGCCCTGAGGCGGGGGTTGAGCAGGACATAGGCAATGTCGGCCAGAAGGTTCATGAGAATGAAACCGACGGCGGTGCAGAGCACGATGCCCTGTACGACGGCATAATCGCGGGTGAACACCGCATCGACCGTCATCTTGCCGAAGCCGGGAATGGTGAAAATCTGCTCCGTCAGGACCGCGCCGGCCAGCAACTCGCCGAAGAGCAGCGCCAGCAGCGTGATGACCGGCAGCAGTGCGTTGCGGAAACTATGCGACAGGATGATCTCGCGCGGAGAAAGTCCCTTGGCCCGGGCGGTGCGGATATAATCGGAACTTAAAACCGCCACCATGGCCGAACGTGTATGACGCATCAGCGTTGCCGCAAGCGCGTTGCCCAGCACGAAGGCCGGCATGATCATGGTTTCGATGGAACGGACAGGGTCGACGAAGATCGATTCATAACCGGATGCCGGCAGCCAGCCGAGCTTCACCGACACCAGCAGGATCAGCATGATGCCGAGCCAGAAATTCGGGATCGATAGGCCGGAAAGCGCCACGATATTGGCCGTGTAGTCGATCCACGTATTCTTCTTGACGGCGGCCAGGATGCCGATGGGAATGCCGATGACCATGGCAAAGAACATCGCCATGACAGCCAGCTGAATGGTGACCGGCAGCTTCTGGCCGATCAGTTCCAGCACCGGCTGGTTGGTGCGCAGCGAAATGCCGAAATCGCCCGTCACCACACCGCCCAGCCAGTTGAGATATTGCAGCGGCACGGGGTCATTGAGGCGATATTTCTCGCGCAGGAATTCAATCGTCGCCGGGTCGCGCTCCTCGCCAGCCATGGCAAGAACCGGATCGCCCGGCAGGAGTTTCTGCAGCGAGAAGACGAAGATGGAAATGATCAGAAGCGTCGGGATCGCGACCAGCAGTCGCTTGCCGATGTAAACAGGCATGGCATTGCCCCCGTTTGAGTCAGGTGCTGCGGGCCGCACGGCAAGCCGTGCGACCTGTTCAAAGCTGTCAGTCCTTGGAAACGCCGAGAAGGCGAATCATGCCATCGGGCGACGGCGCCCAGCCCTTGACCTTGTTGGAAATGGCATAGGCATAAGGCTGGTGGCCGAGATAGATGATCGGCATGTCATCGTTGAGGATGACGCTTGCGGCATCGTATTTTTCCTTGCGGACCGCATCTTCGGTCGAGGCGCGGGCCTCGTTCAGCAGCTTGTCGACTTCAGGATTGCAATATTTCACATCGTTGATGCCGCCCTTGCAGGTGACGAACTGGTGTAGGTTGCCATCGGGATCGATACGCCCCGACCAGTCGGAACGGCTGAGCTGGTAATTGCCGGCGGTCTGTTCGGACAGAAGCGTGGCAAATTCGGTCGCCTTCAGAGTGACGTTGAAACCGGCCTCGGCCACCATGGACTGGATGACCTGCATCATCTGCGTCTGCGTGGTGTTGTTGGCGTGCTGAAGCTCGACGTCGAGCTTCTCGTAACCCGCCTCCTTCATCAGTTGCTTGGCCTTGTCGATATCGCGCGGCGGCACCGGCAGGCTCTGGTTGAACCAGGGGCTCGTCGGCGGGAAGGCCTGATTGCCACCCTTGGAGGTGCCTTCAAAGACGATCTGGCCGATCGCCTCGCGGTCAATGGCATAGGAGAACGCCTGCCGCAGGCGCTTGTCCTTGCCGAGCGGATTATCCGCACGCGCGCCATTGTTCATGTTGACATACATGGCCATGTAACCCGGCCCGATTATATCGGCATAGGTCAGCTTGGAGTCGTTCCTGACGGATTCCGCATCGGACGCCGAAATGCGTTCGGCGATATCGAGGTCGCCGGCGCGAAGGTTTGCAAGCTTCACGGTCGTATCGGGGATCGGCAGATAGACGACCTTGTCGACGAGGACCTTGTCCTTGTCCCAATAGTCAGCGAATTTCTCGAGCACGATACGGTCCTGCTGGATACGCTCGACAAATTTGAACGGCCCGGCACAAACCGGTTTCGAACCAAAATTCGCGCCCAGTTCCTTGGCCGCCTTCGGTTCAACGATCATGCCGGCGCGGTCGGAAAGCTGTGCCAGCAGGGTAACGTCGGGCGTCTTCAGCGTGAATTTCACCTCCAGCGGTCCCGCCGCCTCAACCTTCTCGACCGAGGAGAGCTCGCTTTTGCGGCGCGATTCCGGCAGCGTCATATTGCGCTCGATGGTCGCGACCACGGCAGCCGCATCAAGCGTCTCGCCATTGTGGAATTTGACACCATCGCGGATTTTCATGGTCAGCACCTTGCCGCCTTCGGACCATGCCCATTCGGTGGCGAGCTGGGGCACGATCTTCATGTCCTGCGAAATATCCACCAGCTTGTCGCACATCGCGGTGTAGACGATGCGGCCGACGAAGGTGCGCGATTGCGCAGGGTCGAGTACATCGGCATCGTCATTGAGGCCGATGCGCAATTCGGACGATAGCGCCGGTGCGGCGAGCAATGCGCTTGCCAGTAGCGCCGCAGTCAAAGTCTGGATCTTTTTCATGTTCGTTCCTCTGGTCTGGTTATTTTGACTTTTTGTCATTGGCCGCCCCTTGCGGGACGACAGTTTTCATCCGCGGCCTCAGGAGGCCTCGGTCAGCGAATTATCAGCCTCAGCCGCATTGCCCTCCCCGGTGTCTTCCTCCAGAAAGCCGAGCGAGGTGGCGCGGATCAGCCTTTCCTGATGCATGAGAAGATGCTGGCGCATGGCTTCACCGGCGCGCGCCGGATCGCGGCCGGCAATGGCTTCGACAATGGCCATATGCTGTTCGAAAGACGCCCTGCCATTCGTGCCGCTGCGCCGGGCAAGCTCGCGGATCGACTGCCATGCATCGTCCTGGCGAATGCGGTTGACGACATCGAAGATCGACAGGAAAAGCTTGTTGCCGGCGCTCTGGGCGATCTGGCGATGGAGCGAGCCATCCCATAATTCCTTGGCGTCGGCATCCGTGCTCTGGCCGGTCTTTTGAACAAGCGCACGCATGCGCTCCACCTCGGCCGGTTTGGCGCGCATGGCCGCAAGCTGCGCCAGCTGCGGTTCTATGCGCAGGCGCACTTCCATGATTTCCATGAAATCCGTTCCGGCGACCAGTTCCGTGACCTGGGCGGACCAATCATCCGGTTTTTCACCCACAAAGGTTCCGGCCCCCTGCCGCCGCCAGATCAGACCTTCGGCTTCCAGAACCTCCAGCGCCCGGCGGATCGAACGGCGGCCGACGTTAAAAGTCTCCGCAAAGGCCCGTTCCGTCGGCAGACGCCCATCCCTCGCGAGATGATTCGCCTGAATATAGTCACGCAACCGCGCCAAGGCGTAGTTGGAATTGTCGTTAGGGCCTGCTGCCACGCCGCACCATTTGTCTGAACCAATCTGATATTGGTTCATTTGGTGAGAAATTTTTGCCGACGTCAAGCGCATTTTTGAGCGACGATTTTTCACGCTCAAAATATGGGCATGTGGCGTTTTTTTGAAAGTGAAGTGCGGCGCATGCGCATGACGTTTTCACGCGCCCTCTGCTCCTCAAGGCCCGATGGAAAGCTGGATGCGTCCCGACAGACGCTCGCCGGGCGGGATGATCCTGCCACCAAACACTTCCCGCTGCGTCTCAGGCAGGCCAAGCGCTCCGGCGGCCATGGACACTGGTTCTAGGCAAAGATAGCGGTCCATGCGGTGAACAGCGAGATGGCCAAAAATGGGATCGGCCTCGATCAGCAGCGAAAACCTGTCAAATTGCACATGCGCATTTGACCAGTCGGTATAATGCAACGTGTAGCCCGTTGCGGCGGGAATGGCGGTGTTGTGGCGAGGGACTGCCGGCTGGCCGGTCGGCAGGTTCTGCGGGTCCAGCGGATATTGCAGCCTTGCGTCCGTGCGCGCGTCGCAACCAAGGCCGGCGGCCAGATAGGGATGCCAGCCCAGCGCCATCGGCGCGGGCACGTCCGCCAGATTGGTAATCGACAAGTTCACGGTGAGGCCGGTGTTTTCAAGCAGAAAAGACTGTTCGGCGCGGAAGGAAAAGGGCCATTCCCCGTCAGCCTCATAGTCAAGTAACAGCCGTGCCCGATCCGAATCCAGATCGGAAACCTCCCATGCGCGCCGGTGAGCAGGTCCATGCATGGCATCCGGCGCGAGCGCGGGATGTGGCAGGAGGTCATGGCGGATGCCGGCATGAACGAAGGAGCCGCCATAAAGCCGGTTGTGATAAGGGAACAGCGGATAGGCTCCGGCGCGTGGCCAGTTGAGCGGCTCGAAACCCTCCTCACCCGTCGGCACCAGAATATCGCCGTGGTCGACATGGTGCAGATGGGTCATCCTGCCGCCCCATGCGGGTCGCAGGCGGGCCGAAAGCGGCCCGCAGCTTATCGCAATCGTTTCAGGCAAAGGCATAGGATCCGTCAGGCCGTTTTGGCACCCGTCTTTGCCAGTGAACATAACCATCTTCCTGCATGGCTTTTTCATCCATCTCGACGCCCCAGCCGGGGCGATCCGGCCTCAGTTCCAGATATCCGTCCTTCGGCAGATAGGGGTCGACGACATAACGGGTTTCATCCTCGCGTTTTTCCAGATCGGTGCCGCCATAGACGTAGCATTGCCCTTTCGGCAGCCGGTATTCGAGGATACGGAAATTCTGCTGGGCGGCGGAGAAATGCACGTTGACGGCGGTGGCGAGCGGCCCCATCGGGTTATGCGGCGCGATGCTGACGAAATGGGCTTCCGCAAGCGTGGCGATGCGGCGCATCTCCGAAATGCCGCCGACGACGCAGACGTCGGGCTGGATAATATCCGCACCCTTTACCTGAAGAAGGCGAAGGAACTCATTGCGATTATAGAGGCTTTCACCCGTTGCCAGCGTGCAGTTCAGCCCCTGTTTCAGGTCTCCCCACATCTCGATGTTCTCCGGACGCAAAGGCTCTTCGAAAAACAGCGGATCGTAAGGGGCAAGCGCGTTGCCAAGCTGGCGGGCGGCCGCAGGCTCGAAAATCTTGGCATGGGCATCGAAGGCGATATCGTAATCGGGCCGCACGGTTTCACGCAGCGAGCGGAAATATTCGGCGGAACTGCGCACCACCTCGCCCCAGCGATGCGCGTGAATATCGAGGCGCCACGGGCTGAGCTTGAAGGCCGTGAAGCCCCAGTCCTCATTCAGACGGTCGAACTCTTCCTTTGCAGCTGGCGCGTCCGGAGCCGTGTAGACCCCGGCATAGACCTTGATACGGTCGCGCACTTCGCCGCCCAGCAGCTTGTAGACCGGCACCCCCGCCGCCTTTGCGGCAAGGTCCCACAGGCAATGGTCCAGCGCCGAAATGGCCGAGAGACCCAGCGCGCCGGGCGGAAAACGGTTTTGCTGCAGAAGGAGATTGTAGAGATATTCAACCCGCGTCGGGTCCTGCCCGGCAAGGAAGCCGTAGAGGTAATCCAGCAACGGCGGCAAGGCGAGATCGGGGCCGTGATTGTAACATTCGCCCCAGCCGGTCAGACCGTCATCGGTATCGAGAGCGACGACAACGCGGGGACGGTCCTTGTCGCGGGTGACGAATACCCGCATGCGATCGATTTTCATGCTTTAGTCTTCCTCGTGAATTGCAGGATGCAACGACCGCGACGTTATCGGGCCGCAACCCCGTTCTTGATCTCGGATGGCTCGACATAGCGGAACCTTCGGGTGCGATCCCGGTCGCGCGGGTCGGGGCGCGGAATGGCGGAAAGAAGCGCCTGCGTGTAAGGGTGATCCGGCGCGTTGCAGACCTTTTCCGCCTCTCCCACTTCCACCAGCTTGCCGCGATACATCACCCCGACGCGGTCGCACATGTAGCGGATGACGCCGATATCGTGGCTGATGAAGATGTAAGCGAGGCCAAGCTCGTCCTGCAGCCGCATGAGCAGATCGAGCACCTGGAACCGCACCGAAACATCCAGCGCCGAGGTCGCCTCGTCAGCCACGATGATGCGCGGCTTCAGCGTGATGGCGCGGGCGATGCCAATGCGCTGGCGCTGGCCGCCCGAAAAGGCGTGCGGGTATCGCTCACGCCCGGTCGGGTCGAGACCCACCTGCTCCATCAGCGCGCAAACGCGCTCATCCAGTTCCCTGCCCCTGGCAATGCCGTTGACCAGCAACGGCTCGCCGATCACCTGCGCCACCGTCATACGCGGATTGAGCGAGCCGAACGGGTCCTGAAACACCATGCGCAATTCGCGCCGTGCGGCTTTCAGCTCGGCGCCTTCGATTTTGGCGAGGTCGACCACCGTGCCATCCGCCCGGCGATAGCGCATTTCGCCGCCGGTCGGATCGTAAAGGCGCATGATGGAGCGACCCATCGTGGTCTTGCCGGAACCGCTTTCGCCGACAATGCCGAGCGTCTCGCCGGGCAGCAGCTTGATCGAGACGCCATCCAGCGCCTTCATCTCACCGAAATGCATGGAGAGGTCGTTCACTTCGAGAATGGGTGCTGCGGCAAGATCGAGCGGCGGGCGGGCAAGCCGGATTTCCGCTTTCTGCTCCAGTTTCAGCACCGAGCCGATCAACATGCGGGTATAGGGGTCCTGCGGATTGTGGAATATCTCATCGACGGTGCCATATTCCTTGGCGACGCCGTGATGCATGACCAGCACGTCATCGGCAATCTGCGCCACCACGCCCATATCGTGGGTGATGAACAGCACCGCCATGCCATGCGCCTTTTGCAGCCGCGATATCAGGTCGAGGATTTCGGCCTGTGTGGTGACATCAAGCGCTGTCGTCGGCTCGTCGGCGATCAGAAGCTGCGGCTTGCAGGCCAGCGCCATGGCGATCATGGCTCGCTGGCGCATACCGCCCGAATACTGGAAGGCGTAGCGATCCAGCGCCTTTTCAGGATTGGGAATTTCCACCTGCCGCAACAGCTCGATGGCCTCGGCCCGCGCCTGCGCCTTGCTCATCTTCAAATGCAGGCGCAGGACCTCGGTGATCTGGTCACCGACCGTGTGCACGGGTGAAAGCGACGACATCGGCTCCTGAAAGATCATCGCGATATCGGCGCCACGCACCGAGCGGATCGCCCGGCTGCGCGGATCGAGCTTTGCCAGATCGAGAGACGTGCCATCGGCGCGGTTGAGGATGATCGACCCGGACGCGATGCGGCCGGGGCTGTCGATGATCTGCAGGATGGAGCGGGCGGTGACGGATTTGCCGGAACCGCTTTCGCCGACGACGCAGAGCGTCTTGCCGGGATCGATGGAGAAAGACAGATCGTTGACCGCCCGGAAAACGCCGTTTCTGACCGGAAATTCAGTGACCAGACTACGGACTTCAAGCAGCGGCTTGGCTGGCTTCATGGAGAGAATGTCGCTCATCCGGGGCCTCACTTGTTATAGGGGTCGGCTGCATCGCGCAGGCCGTCGCCGAGCAGATTGAGCGCCATGACGGCAATGACGACAGCCACACCTGGCAGGAACAGCCAGGGTGCGGTTGCGATCGAGCGGATATTCTGCGCCTCGCGAAGCAAAACGCCCCAGGAAATCGTCGGCGGCTGGAGACCGAGACCGAGGAAGGACAGCGATGTTTCCGCAAGGATCATCGCCGGAACCGCGAGCGTGACCGAGGCGATGATATGGCTCGAAAAGCTCGGCAGCATATGGCGGAAGATGATGCGCCCTTCCGGCACGCCATCCAGCCGCGCCGCGGCCACGAATTCTTCGGTTCTGAGCGACAGGAACCGGCCGCGCACGACACGGGCAAGCTGCGCCCAGCCGGTCAGGGACAGGATGATGGTGATCATCATATATTGCAGCGTGGCGGGCCAGCCCTGCGGCAGCGCGGCGGCCAGCGCCAGCCAGATTGGAATGGTGGGAAGCGAGAGCACGAAGTCGATCACGCGCTGCATGACGAAATCGATGCGGCCGCCGTAATAACCTGAAATGCCTCCGAGAACGACGCCGAGCAGCAGCGAGAAGAACACGCCGACAAGACCGATGGACAGGGAGACCTGCGCGCCCTGCACCACGCGGCTGAAAACATCGCGCCCGAGGCGATCCGCGCCGAAGAGGAAGAGCGGGCGCGTTTTATCGGTGGAGGCCAGCAGATGGATATCCGTGGTGAACAGGCCGAACACGGAATATTCGTAACCGCGACCGAAAAACTGGACCGGGATTTTCTTGGCCGTATCTTCGACGAACACCGCCGCCAGCGTTTCAGGATTGCGGGTCAGCTTCAGCGGATAATAATGCAGCCCGAGCGAAAAACCCTCGGTCGTATCGACGAAATGGACACGCTGCGGCGGGTGGAAGGTGGCGCGGGCATTCTGCAGCACCGGATCGTTGATGGCGAAAAAGCCGGGCACCAGCGCGACGATATACATGGCGATGGTGATGAACAGGGCGGCCATGGCCAGCTTGTGGCGCTTGAAGGCCCACCAGATGAGCTGCCACTGCGAGGCGACGGCGGCGCGGTCCTGCCGGGCATTGGTGGTCATGGTGATATCGCTCATGGCGCCCTCCTATTCGAGACGGATGCGCGGATCGACCAGCGCAAGCAGGATGTCGCTGATAAGCGAACCGATCAGCGTCAGCGCGCAGATCAACAGCACGAAAGCGCCGGCGAGATACATGTCCTGCGCCATCAACGACTGCAGAAGCAGCGGTGCAGCCGTCGGCAGATTGAGCACGATGGCGACCACCACGGAGCCCGAAATGAGATTGGGCAGCAGCCATGCGATGGTGGAGATGAACGGGTTGAGCGCAATTCTGAGCGGATATTTCGTCAGCAGCTTGAACTCGGACAATCCCTTCGCCCGCGCCGTGGTCACATAGGGCTTGGGCAATTCGTCCAGCATGTTGGCGCGCATGACGCGGATCAGGCTTGCGGTGGATGACACGGCAAGGATCGTCACCGGCAGCCAGATATGGGCCATCAGGTCCATCATCTTGGCGATGCTCCAGGACGCCGTTTCATATTCGGCTGAAAACAGGCCGCCGACATCGGCCCCGAACTCCACCGCCGCGACATACATCAGCACCAGCGCCAGCAGGAACGAGGGTATGGACAGGCCGAAAAAGGAAAAGGCGGTGAAGAGATAATCGCCGATCGAATATTTGCGCACGGCGGAGAAGACGCCGATCGGAAGGGCGATGGCCCAGGTTGCGAGAAGGCTGGCGATGGCCAGAACCAGCGTCAGCGCCATGCGCTCCCAGATGAGGCCGGAAACCGGCTGCTGCCATTCGAACGAAATGCCGAAATCACCCCGGCTGACGATGCCCCATATCCATTTCAGATATTGCACGATCATCGGGTCATCGAGGCCGAAGCGTTCGCGCAGCTGCGCCGCCGTATTGTGGTCGATGACTTCGTTGGAGGCGGCCAGCGTGGCGATATAGGTCGTCACATAATCGCCGGGTGGCAGCTGGATCAGGACAAAGGCAAGGAAACTGACGGCAAACAGGGACGGTATCATCCACAGCAGGCGTTTTACGATAAAAAGCAGCATGTCGTTCTCGCAATCACATTGTGCCGCACACGCCGCCTCCCACGAAGGAGACGGGCTGCGGGTGGTCGAAACAACCTGAGAAGCGTCGCCGCGTTACGGCAGCGACGCCCATGTGGCGATGTCAGCTTGTGAAGGTGAACTGTTGCGGCAGCGCCGGGCCGGGATTGGGCCATGTCCAGCTGTCGGGTTCCGTTTCCGGCACATTGCGCAGATTGTTGCGGATGATACCGAAACCGCCCACGGCGAGGCAAAGGCCGATCGTCTCGAACTCTTCCGCCGCAATGTCGAAGATCTCCTTCATCTTCTCGCCGCGCTTGGCAAGGTCGGCCGTGGAGCGCGCCTCATCGAACAGCTTGAAGCGCTTCTTCTGGCTTTCCGGCGGCTCCTCGCCCTTCTGGCCATTCGAGGTGTACCAGAGTGCCCACGGAATGGCGTAACGCGACCCCTGCGGATGGAAGGCGAAGAAATCGCGCGGATCGAGCATCGGATCGAGACCGCCGGGGCCGGGCCAGACGGCCGCATCATGGGCGTTGTCATCGCCGCGTGTATAATAGAGCGCGCGTTCGATGGTGTTGACCTTGATGTCGACGCCGATCTGCGCCCATTGCGCCTTTACCAGTTCCAGCGCATCGACCAGATCGGGATAGAGTGTCGGGATGACGTCGATCGAGAAGAAGACCGGCTGGCCGTCAGGCCGCAACCGCATGCCGTTGCCGTTCTTCTTGTCGTAACCGGCCTTGTCGAGAAGATCGTTCGCCTTGTCCGCATCGTATTCGGTAAATTGCCGCGCCAGCTTTTCATTGTACCAGGGATGTGTCGGGCGTGGCCCGGCCTGATACCCTTCGCTCTGCCCGAAATAGACGATGTCGATAATTTCCTGCCGGTTGAGCGCGATGGACAGCGCCTGACGGAACGACTTGTCGGCGAACATCTTGCGCATCGCCGGGTCTTTGTGGGTGATGTTCAGGTAGATCTGGCACTGCTGAGAAGCAGAAGGCACCAGCGTCAGCAGGCGGTAGTCACCCTTTTTCATGTTCTGCGACAGGGTGGGCTTGTTGGCGAGAACGCTGATATGGCGCTCCTGAATGTCGATCTTGCCCGAAATCACGTTCAGCATCAGCGATTCGACATCCTGCGAAATGCCGAAGTTGATTTCATCGATATAGGGCAACTGGTTGCCTTCGGTATCGACCTGCCAGAAGTAAGGGTTGCGGGTCATGACCACCCGTGTCGCGCCGCCGGAATAGGGTTCCTTCACCACCCAGGGGTCCAGCGTCGGCTTGTCGACATTCGACCAGCGGGATGGAATTTCGATATCGCCGCATTTGGCGCGGAACAGTTCCGTCCAGCTCGATACGCCCGCAGCCTTCACATCGGCATCCAGCGCCGTGTTGTATTTCGGCAGGAACTTGCTGCAATAATGCTTCGGAAACAGCGTCGGATGCTGGCCGAGCGGCGTGGCGAGGTTTTCCAGATAGAGCGCATTCGGCGCCGCGAATTTGAACTTTACCGTGAAATCGTCGATCTTTTCGACATCGACCGCCTCACCCGCAACGGAAAGCTGGGCTGGCGTGGCGCTGTAAAGCTCCTTGTTCTTGATGCAGTCCTCGATGGCGAATACCACGTCATCTGCCGTGAAGGGGTGGCCGTCCGACCATTTCGCACCCTCCAGCAAATGGAAGGTGAACTGCGAGGCATCGTCGTTGACCTCCCATTTCACCGCAAGGTTCGGCAGAACCTCGGTGAAATCCATGTTCCAGCGCACCAGCCCCTGATTGCCGACCATGCGCAGGATGCCGTTATGGTCCGACGAGCCGCGCAGGCCACGGCGCAATGTGCCGCCATAGGTGCCGATCTTTTCATGGGGTGTCACCACCATCGGATTTTTCGGCAGACGCTCGGCCAAAGGCGGCAATTTGCCGTCCTTTACCAGCGCCTCCAGTTCCGGCGCCTGTTTGCCGGTGGCAGCCCTGGCCGAGGTCCCGATGACGGAGAGGGCGGCGACGCCCCCAAGCCCCGCCATGAAGGTCCGGCGCGTCACGCCCAATGAAAATGCATCGCCATCGCGCATCGATTATCCTCCCAAAAAATCACCGGCAGCGAGACGGCTTTCACCGAACCGCAACGGCCCTCCCGGCCAGCCAGCACGCCGATCCTCCATCGGCAGGGGCAGACCATATGGGCGTTTTCAGATGATTACAAGTATTGACAGATTTTTACATATTTTTTATTCGTAGACCGGTTTTCAGGATCAGGCTTGAAGAAAAAATCGGTTAGGACAGCCCCCTCGCTCACAAAAACCCCGGTATTTCTGTTGCGATTGAAATGCAGGAAACCCATTAACTTCAGCGATTTGCAACGGAAGGGCTGCTGATGGACAATCAAACCGCATCTGCCGCCGCTCGAGGCGAGACCAGGCTGAGCGACATCATCTACGAAAAGATCATCGGCATGATTTCGGACGGGCGGTTTCCCGTGAACGAAAGGCTGCCATCGGAACAGAATCTGGCGTCGTTGTTCGGCGCTTCCCGGCCGGTCGTTCGCGAAGCCCTGGAGCGGCTGCGAAACGACGGACTCATCGTCTCCCAGAAGGGGTCCGGCTCCTATGTGCGCCAGCAGCCGGATTCGTCCGTGTTGCAGCAGGTGCCTGTCGGCTCGCTTGCCGACGTGCAGCGTTTTTTCGAGTTCCGGTCTGGCCTTGAATCGTCGGCGGCCGAACTTGCGGCGCGCAACTGGCAGGCCGCCGACAAAACCCGCATCGAACAGGCCATTGCGGCGCTGGAACAGTGTCTGGAGCGCAACGATCTTGGTGCGGAGGAAGACTTCGCCCTGCATGAAGCCATTGCCAAAGCGAGCCATAACCAGTTCCACATCACCGTGCGGATCTGGTTCAAGCCACATTTCGCGATCGGCCAGTCGGTGACACGCAGCCTCAGCCTCAAGCGCACGCCGCAACATGTGCGCGAGGTGCAGAACGAACATACCGCAATCGTGGAAGCGATTTTTGCGCGCCGGGAACAGGCTGCGCATGACGCGATGAAAGACCACATCCTGAAGGCCCGCGCCCGCATGTTTCAGGGCGTCGGCAGCTAGAACCTTTTCCGCATTTCAAAGGGCAAGCCATACAGGGCGATGGAGAATAATCAGTGAGCCAGCCGCGTATCATGGAACCGAAACTCCGCTCCCTCATCGACACGCCGTTGAAGGTCGGCGAATCACCGGCATGGGATGAACGGACCGGCAATCTGTGGTTCGTCGATATTCTCGCCCCCGCCATTTTCTGCCTGCATCCGGGTGGCAAGCTCGACAGATACGAAATGCCCGCCCAGGTGGGGTGCCTCGGTCTTTGCGACAATGGCCTGATCGTGGCGGGCCTGAAGACCGGCGTGCATCTTCTTAATCCCGCAAGCGGAAAACTTGAACTTCTGTGCGACCCGGACGAAGGGCGGCCCGACAGCCGCCTCAACGACGGAAAGGTTGGCCCCGATGGCCATTTCTGGGTCGGGACCCGCGATGAGGCCGCCATACAGACAGGCAATGCGCGCCTCTACCGCGTCGCGCCGGATGGCGGCGTCGAACGCATCATCGATGGCGACATGTTCACGTCAAACGGGCTTGCCTGGAGCCCGGATGGCAGGCGCATGTATCATTCAGACAGCAGCGGGCTGATGTATCAGGCGTTCGATTTCGATGCCGCGACGGGCAGGCTCGGTCCGGCCGAACGTCTTCACGATTTCGCGCCGGACGAAGGCAGGCCGGATGGCGCGGCGACCGATTGCGAAGGCTGTTACTGGAGCGCCGGCGTTCAGGCCGGACGTCTCAACCGCTTTTCGCCGGACGGCGAACTGTTCGAGATTTACAGGCTGCCGTTCAAGGGGCCGACCATGCCGTGTTTCGGCGGCCCGGATCTCAAGACGATCTATCTGACAAGTCTCGTCACCGAGACGGACGGGATTTCCACGCCAGGCACGCTTGTTGCCTTTGATGCGCCTGTCGCGGGGGCAGCCGTACACAAGTTTTCCATCTGAAGACGCTTTCATCTCAAGGAAACCAGTTGATGACGACATTTGATTTTCGCCAGGCTCTGCACGGCATCTCCGGCGTTCCCGTAACAGCCTACGAGGCAGGCGGGGAAGTCGATATCGGTGTCACCACCGAGGTCTATGCCCGCGTTGCGCGGGCGGGTATCCACAACATCGTTGCCGCCGGCAATACGGGTGAATTCTACGCCCTGACGCCGGACGAGATTCTCAGCGTCTACCAAGCCGCGATAAGAGGCGTTGATGGCAAAGCCCCGGTCACGGCGGCGATTGGACGCTCGCAGCGCGAGGCTCTCGCCATGGCGCGCCGGGCAAGGGAGATGGGCGCATCCGCCGTCATGTCTCATCAGCCGGTCGACCCCTTTGCGGCACCGCAATCGCAGATCGACTATTTCATCGGCCTGGCTGACGGCAGCGAGCTGCCGCTGGTGGCCTATGTTCGCGCCGACGGTTTTGCGGTCGATGACATGGTGAGGCTTGCCAGCCACCCGAATGTCGCAGGCATCAAGTTCGCGACGACCGACATCATGCTTCTGTCGCGCGCCATTGCCGCTTCCGATCCAAAGGGGGCTCTTTATGTCTGCGGTCTCGCGGAAAGCTGGGCGCCCGCCTTTTCGGCGGTGGGGGCGCGCGGCTTCACGTCCGGCCTCGTCAACGTCGCTCCGCAATTCTCGCTGCAGGTTCATGAGGCCCTGACATCGGGCGATTTTTCAGCGGCACGCAAGATCGTTGAAAAGATCGAGCTCTTCGAACGGCTGCGGACGCGTTATCGCAACGGCGCCAACGTGACGGTGGTGAAGGAAGCCATGGAAATACTGGGCCTCAGGGTTGGCCCGGTTCGAGCCCCGGGACTTGCCCGTCTGGACGAACAGGATCGTCAAACGCTTGAAGGCCTGCTCGCCAGCTGGCGCTGACGGACGCATCGCCCACAAGCCAGATGTTTTCGAAGCTGGATTTGAACCTGCCCTGAAAACCGGAGTTTTTTTGCAAATATCGGGGGCGGCTCACCGGACATGGTCGAGCCGCCCCCTTTTATGACCTGATCAGGTGACATGCCGGCCATGGGCCGACATGTGCTTCCCGCGTGGCGCGCTGATCCGCGCCACCCGAACGGGATGGTCGCTCAGCCGAACAGCGCCAGACTGCTCTTCACCGTGACCCATACGCCCCAGAGGAGCGGAATGCCGACGGCAGCCCAGGCGAACACCGCCTTGGTGTCCAGCCCGCCGCGCCCGATGCCGAAGGAGCCTGTCGGGCCGGCATTGGCGGCAGCGGTCTTCGCCTGAAGCGCCGCCACTTCCGCATCCGCCATGAACCATTTGTCCGATAGCGGCCTTACCAGCGCATTGGCCACGAGACCGATCGCCAGCATACCCGCCAGGATATACATGGTGCTGGTATAGAGCGCCGGCCCGGGCGCGACACCCGCCGCGATCTGCGCCTCGCGGATATAGTTGACGACGACCGGCCCGGCGATGCCCGCTGTCGCCCATGCCGTCAGCAGGCGGCCGTGGATAGCACCCACGAACTGCGTGCCGAAGATATCGGCGAGATAGGCCGGAATGGTCGAAAAACCACCGCCATACATGGACAGGATGATGCCGAGCGCCAGAACGAAGAAGGCCTTGGACCCCATCGTCGCAAGCGTCGGCGCCGCCGCATAAAGAATGATGCCGAGAATGAAGAAGCAGAAATAGGTGTTCTTGCGGCCGATCCTGTCGGACATCGACGCCCAGAAGAAGCGCCCGCCGATATTGAACAGCGAAAGCAGCCCGGTGAAACCGGCGGCAATGGCCGCGATCTGCGCCTTCTGCCCGGCATCAAGATCCGCAAAACCCACGCCCGGCAAGCCGATCAGCGAGCCCGCGAAGATTTCCTGCAGCATCGGCGAGGCCATGCCGATAACACCGATGCCGGCCGAGACGTTCAGGCACAGAACCGCCCAGATCAGCCAGAACTGCGGCGTCTTGTGCGCATCGCGCAGATGCACGTGGCGATGGGTTATCATCGCGCTCTTGGCAGCCGGCGCCGTCCAGCCTTCCGGACGCCAGCCGGCCGGCGGAATACGATACCCGAAGGCACCGGCCATCATGAAGGCGAAATAGATCAGCGCCATGACCACAAAAGTCTGCCAGACGCCGACGGAAACATCCGTCTTGAAGGTGTTCATCAGGATATTGGCAAGCGGCGCACCGATCATCGCCCCACCGCCGAAGCCCATGATGGCCATGCCTGTCGCCATGCCGCGACGATCCGGGAACCATTTGATCAGCGTCGAGACCGGCGAGATATAACCAAGGCCGAGACCGATACCGCCGATGACACCCGCACCCACCCACATCAGCCACAGCTGATGCGTCATGACGCCCAGCGCCGCAACGAGAATGCCGCCGCACCAGCAGCAGGCGGAAACGAAACCGGCCTTGCGCGGCCCCACCCGCTCCAGCCAGCCGCCCCAGATTGCCGCCGAGCAACCCAGAAGCACAAAAAACAGCGTGTAAATCCAGCCAAGATCGGCCACGCGCCAGTTGCACTGCGTGGTGAACAAAGCGCCGACAAGGGTAAGACTGGAACAACTGGGGTCCGTCGCCGGCAGGGCCTTCGACAATGGCAGCCAGAAAACACTGAAGCCATAGGCCATGCCGATGCACAGATGAATGGCCAATGCTGCCGGCGGCACCAGCCAGCGGTTAAATCCGGGTTTTGCTATGATCCGTTCGCGGTCCAGAATTCCGGCCTGCACCGGTTCTCCCGCAGATACGCCTGCTACTGCCATCGACATTACCTCCCTCGTGGATGTCTGGACAAATTTCATACGCCCCGTATGGCAGGGCGAAACCGCCGAATGCTCTCCCATGCGGCAATAGGTAAAGGCGGCCCCTCGCCGCGTTCAGTGTCTGGTTTCGGGAATACTCGGTTCGGACAGGGACTCACCCGCGGCCGGCCCCTTGCCTCCGGACGCACCGTTGGCATCCTCCCCAAGCCCCACCGCATCGGCGGTGGGTGTTCCGGGTCTCTTGATCTCCGCTGAGGCTGCGATCACCAGCGGCAGAAAATCACCGGCACCGGCATCCACGATCTCGAAAAACCGGCGGCGCATGCGCGGTTCCCAGAATTTATTGATGTGGGTGGCGACACCGTCAATGCGGACATCCTCCGGCTGAGACAGGAAAAAAGTCGCGATCTGGTTCGCCATTCTCACCAGTTTTTCGTCGGTGTGATTAAGCAACATGCTGTTCCCCGCGCCGCCTGCCGGTCGGCGTCCATGTTTCAAATGACCGGGGCATCCCCGGCCCCGATTATTCGGCTGCTTCCAGCTTTCCTGCGATCCGCCGCGACCGGCGGCCCAGCGCGTCATATTCCTCCTGCCATTCCGTCGGCCCGTTGGAAGGTGATATCTGCACGGCGGTCACCTTGTATTCGGGACAGTTGGTTGCCCAGTCGGAGAAGTCGGTGGTGATGACGTTCGCCTGCGTGCCGGGATGGTGGAAGGTCGTATAGACCACGCCCGGCGCCACGCGGTCGGTGATCAGCGCCCTCAGCGTCGTGTCTCCGGAGCGGCTGGCAAGCTTTACCCAGTCGCCATCCTTCACGCCGCGCTGTTCGGCATCATGCGGGTGGATTTCCAGCCGATCCTCCTCATGCCACACGACGTTTTCCGTGCGCCGCGTCTGCGCGCCGACATTGTATTGCGACAGGATGCGGCCGGTGGTGAGCAGCAGCGGGAAGCGCGGGCCGGTGCGTTCATCCGTCGCCACATATTCGGTGCGGATGAACTTGCCCTTGCCACGTACGAAACCGTCCACATGCATGATCGGCGAACCCTGCGGGAACTTCTCGTTGCAGGGCCACTGCACCGAACCGTTCCGCTCGAGATAATCATAGGAAACGCTGGCGAAACTCGGTGTCGTCGCCGCAATTTCATCCATGATTTCCGACGGATGTGCATAGTTCCATGAAAGCCCCATGGCCTGCGCCAGCTTCTGTGTCACCTCCCAGTCGGCAAAGCCGTTCTTCGGCGACATGACCCGGCGCACGCGGTTGATGCGGCGCTCGGCATTGGTGAAGGTGCCGTCCTTTTCGAGGAAAGTGGAACCGGGCAAAAAGACATGCGCATAATTCGCCGTCTCGTTCAGGAAGAGGTCGTGCACCACAACACATTCCATGGCGGCAAGACCGGCGGACACGTGCTTCGTGTCCGGATCGGACTGGAGAATATCCTCGCCCTGAATGTAGATGCCCTTGAAGCTGCCATCCACGGCAGCGTCGAGCATATTGGGGATACGCAGCCCCGGCTCGTTGTTGAGCTTCACGCCCCAGAGTTTCTCGAAGATGTCGCGCGTGGCGTCATCGGAAATATGCCGGTAACCCGGAAGCTCATGGGGGAACGAGCCCATGTCGCAGGAGCCCTGAACGTTGTTCTGCCCGCGCAGCGGATTGACGCCCACGCCGGGGCGGCCAATATTGCCGGTCGCCATGGCCAGATTGGCAATCGCCATGACCGTGGTCGACCCCTGGCTGTGTTCGGTCACGCCAAGGCCGTAATAGATCGCACCATTGCCGCCCCGGGCATAAAGGCGTGCGGCCCCGCGCAGTTCTTCCGCCGGAACACCGGTGAAACTTTCGGTTTCTTCCGGGCTGTGCTGAGGTTCGGCAACGAAAGCGGCCCAATCCTCGAATTCAGACCAGTCGCACCGCTCGCGGATGAAGGCCTCGTTGAACAGGCCTTCGGTGACGATCACATGTGCAAGCGCCGTCAGCACCGCCACGTTGGTGCCGGGCTTCAGCGGCAGGTGGAAGGATGCCTCCACATGCGGGCCGCGCACGAGATCGATACGGCGGGGATCGATGACGATCAGTTTTGCGCCCTGCCGCAGCCGCTTTTTCAGCCGGGAACCGAAGACCGGGTGCCCGTCCGTCGGATTGGCACCGATAACCACGACGACGTCGGAATACTCCACGCTGTCGAAATTCTGCGTGCCGGCCGAGGTGCCGAAAGCCTGACCGAGACCATAGCCCGTGGGCGAGTGGCAGACACGGGCACAGGTATCGACATTGTTGTTGCCGAAACCGGCACGGATGAGTTTCTGAACGAGGAAGGTTTCTTCATTCGTGCAGCGGGATGAGGTGATGCCGCCGATGGCTTCCCGGCCATATTGGCTCTGGATGCGCTGAAACTCCGACGCGACATGGGAGAAAGCCTCCTCCCAGCTGACTTCCCGCCAGGGATCACTGATCTTTTCGCGGATCATCGGGTTGAGGATACGGTCCCTGTGGGTCGCATAACCATAGGCGAAACGGCCCTTGACGCAGGAATGGCCGCGATTGGCCTGCCCGTCCTTCCACGGCACCATACGCACCAGCTCTTCGCCGCGCATTTCCGCCTTGAAAGAACAGCCGACACCACAATAGGCGCAGGTCGTGACCAGCGAATGTTCCGGCTGGCCGATCTCGATCACCGATTTTTCCGTCAGCGTCGCGGTGGGACAGGCCTGCACGCAGGCGCCGCAGGAAACGCAGTCGGAATCAAGGAACGCTTCATGCGCGCCGGGTGACACGCGGCTTTCAAAACCGCGCCCTTCAATCGTCAGTGCAAACGTGCCCTGCACTTCCTCGCAGGCGCGCACGCAACGCGAGCAGACAATACATTTGGAAGGATCATAGGTGAAATAGGGATTGCTTTCGTCCTTCGGCATCCAGCGGGCATTGAGATCGCCATCACCGGTGCGTGCCTTGACGTGGTTGTCACCTTCATAACCGTAGCGCACATCGCGCAGGCCGACGGCACCCGCCATGTCCTGCAATTCGCAATCGCCATTGGCCGCGCAGGTCAGGCAGTCGAGCGGGTGGTCGGAGATATAAAGCTCCATCACACCCTTGCGGATCTGCTTCAGCCGCTCCGTCTGCGTATGCACGACAAGACCGGGAGCGACAGGCGTGGTGCAGGAGGCGGGAGTGCCGTTGCGGCCTTCCACCTCGATAAGACAGAGCCGGCAGGAGCCGAACGCATCCACCATATCGGTGGCGCAGAGTTTCGGCACGTCGATACCCGCTTCGCGTGAGGCGCGCATGATCGACGTTCCCGCTGGTACGGTGACCTGCCGGCCGTCGATGGTGAGCGTCACCATGTCCGTTGCGCGGGATTTCGGGGTTCCGTAGTCGAATTCAGAAACAAGGGCCATGGTCTTACTCCGCCGCTTCAACACGTGGGATGGGGGCAAAATCATCAGGGAAATGCCGGAGCGCGCTCATGACGGGATAGGGCGTAAAGCCGCCAAGCGCGCAAAGCGAACCGAATTTCATGGTCTCGCAGAGGTCTTCAAGGAGCGCCGTATTTTTCTCCCGCTCGATGCCGAGCGCGATCCTGTCAACCGTCTCGACGCCGCGCGTCGAGCCGATGCGACAGGGCGTACACTTGCCGCAGCTTTCAACGGCGCAGAATTCCAGCGCGAACCGGGCCTGATGCAGCATATCGGCGGTATCATCGAAAACCACGATTCCGGCATGTCCGATAAGGCCGCCAGCCGCCGTAAAGGCTTCATAGTCGAAGATCGTGTCGAACAGCGAAACCGGGAAATAAGCGCCGAGCGGACCGCCCACCTGCACCGCCTTGACGGGACGGCCGGTGATCGTGCCGCCACCGATATCATTGACCAGCTGCCCGAGCGGCAGGCCGAAGGCGGTCTCGTAAAGTCCGCCATGCCGGATGTTTCCGGCAAGCTGGATGGGGATCGTGCCATGCGAACGGCCAACGCCGAAATCGCGGTAGAAAGCGGCACCCAGATCCATGATGACCGGAATGGACGCCAGCGAAATCACATTGTTGACGACGGTGGGTTTTCCGAACAGGCCCTGCAGGGCGGGTAGCGGCGGCTTGGCACGCACGGTGCCGCGCTTGCCTTCCAGACTGTTGAGAAGCGATGTTTCCTCGCCGCAGACATAGGCGCCGGCACCCATGCGCACTTCGAGATCAAAGGCCCGCCCGGAACCGAGGACGGAGGCGCCGATGATGCCTTCACGCCGGGCGATTTCGATCGCCTGCTCCATGACCTTGATCGCATGCGGATATTCCGAGCGCGTATAGATGAAGCCCTTCGTCGCACCAACGGCAAGGCCGGCAATGGCCATGCCTTCGATCAGCACGAAGGGATCGCCTTCCATGATCATGCGGTCAGCGAAGGTGCCGCTATCGCCCTCGTCCGCATTGCAGACGATATATTTCTGGTCGGCCACGGCGTCGGCAACGGTCTTCCATTTGATGCCCGTGGGGAAACCCGCGCCGCCGCGTCCGCGCAGGCCGCTTTCAGTCACCTGCGCAACGATGTCGAGCGGCGCCATGGCGACGGCTTTTTCGAGGCCTTTCATGCCCTGATAGGTGCGGTAATCCTCAAGCGACAATGGATCAGTGACGCCGCAGCGCGCAAATGTCAGACGCGTCTGGCTTTTCAGGAACGGGATGTCCTTGGTCGGCCCGAGACAGAGACGATGCTCGCCGCCAGTCAGAAAATCCGCATCGAAAAGCGAGGCAACGTCGCCGGCATTCACCGGCCCGTAGGCGATGCGGCCGTGGTCGGTGCGCACTTCGACCAGTACTTCGAGCCAGAGCATCCCGCGCGAACCGTTGCGGACAATATGCACATCAAGATTACGGCTGGCCGCCTCCCGGGCAATGGCGTCGGCCACGCGGTTTGCGCCAACGGCAAGTGCGGCGGAATCGCCGGGAACAAAAACGGTGACACTCATCGGCGCGCCTCCGTCAGAATGTCGCCAAGACAGTCTTCGTCAAGGCGGGCATGGACTTCGCCGTCCAGCATCAGGGCCGGCGCCTGCGCACAAAGCCCGAGACAGAAAACCGGTTCCAGCGTGACGGAGCCGTCAGCGGCGGTTTCATGCCAGTCAAGGCCGAGCCGGGACTTGATGGTATCCGCCAGAGGCTCGCCACCCATCGACTGGCAAGCCTCGGCGCGACAGAGCTTCAAGACATGTCGGCCGGAAGGATGATCACGAAAATCGGGATAGAAGGTTACGACACCATGCACCTCGGCCCGCGACACGTTCAGTGCGGAGGCGATGATCTGCTTGGCGCTTTCGGGAATGTAGCCGAATTCTTCCTGAACCGCGTGCAGGATGGGCAGCATTGGCCCTTCGAGGTGAATAAAGTCGTCAATGACCGCGGAAACACGGGCCGCCTCATCTGCGGCAACCGCCTGGATATTCATAAGCCAGTCCTCCCAAACCGACAGGGGCAAGGATGGCGGGCGGGACATTTTCAGCCCTTTCGCAGCCCCTGCATTGGCGGCAAGAATGGCGAGAGCGGCAGGATCAGGTCAATAAGGTGTTTCCGTCGCTCGATAGGAATTTCCTATCAAAAACCAGCTCCGAAGCGCGCTGCCGCGCCTCGTGAAGAAGCGCTGAAACCAGTGGCGTATGCGGTTCGCGGTAAGTCGCAATCAAGCCCACGAGATGCTCGGCATCGGGCTCGATGATCGGGATCATTTTTATCTGTTTTGGAAAGCCGAATGATTCCGCTATGTTACGCGGCATTATTGAAGCCCATTGTCCGGTTCGAATATGGGAAAAAAGCACGATCATCGAATTGGATTCGAGTGTTGGCTTCACCTCCACACCCGCTTCCGCCATGTGTTTGTTGATGATACGGCGGTTCTGCATGTCCGAAGTCAATAGGCATAGCCTAAGACCGGCAACCTGCCTCCAGGTAACGCTTTCCTGATCGGCCAAAGGTGTTCCGGCCGCTGCAATCAGGTGATATCGCTCCGAATAAAGCGGCACCGTCGTCACCCGCCCCAGCGGCTCATTGTCGAGATAGGTGATTCCCGCGTCGATCTCGAGATTCTCTATCTGCCCCAGCACCTGAAGCGAGGTGCGTGACGTTACCGAAAAGGTCACGGCGGGATGGCGGGCCTGAAACGGCTCCGTCAATCGCGGCACCATGGCAAGCGCGGTGGGAATGACCGCAAGGCGGATATGGCCGGCCAGACCCTTGCGGGCGGCGCGCATTTCCTCACGCATGGTGCGCGTATCGGCAACGATGCGGCGCGCCCATTCCAGAACACGCTGGCCCTCCGGCGTCAGCCCCTGATAACGGGCGGCGCGCACCACCAGAACGACACCCAGCTGATCCTCCAGTTGCCGGATCGCTGCCGAGAGGCTGGGCTGCGAAATGCCGCATTCCTCCGCGGCCCGCCCAAAATGCTCCGCGCGCGCCAATGCGATGAAAAATTCCAGCTTGTCGATCATGCGTCCTCCCCGCAGCGCGCGACCCTTGCGAAGGCGACGCGCGGGAGAACACTAAAGCGAGGAGCGCAAGCCCGCAAATGGCTGCGGCCGTTTTCCCAGAAATCAGGCTTAGGCGACGAGTTCTATTCCCTTGATACGCGGATAATCATAGGCATTGACCTTCGAAGTGCTGTAACCTGCCCCCACCAGCGCCTCTGCCAGTTTCACCGCCGCCGTAACCCCATCGATAACAGGCACGCCGGTTGCCTCGCGCAGCCTGTCGCACAGAGCCGACATGCCGGCGCATCCAAGGATGATCGCTTCCGCCGCGTCCTCCTTCTTGGCCGCTTCGATCTCGCGGATCAGCATCAGTTCGGCGGCGAGAGGGTCTTCTTCGAGACCAAGCACCGGCAGATTGATGGCACGAACCCGGCGGCAATGCCGCTCCGCCCCATAGTTGCCGACAAGGTCCTCGATGATGGGGATCGAACGCGGCAGGGTGGTGATGATGGAAAATCGGCGGCTGATCGTCATGGCCACCTGCACGGCGGCCTGGCAGATGCCGATGACCGGCCCGCGCGCGACTTCGCGGGCAGCATGCAGTCCCGGATCGTCAAAGCAGGCGATGACATAGGCGTTAACGCCCAGCTGTTCACCCTTGCGGATTTCCTGCAGCAGTCCCGGAACGGCCAGCGCCTCATCCGCTCCACCTTCGATACTGACGGGCGTATCGAGGGGATTTGCAGCGGAAATCTTGGTATCCGTGTGTTTGACACGCAAGGCACTGTCGAGCGCCTGCGCCGTCATCGAGGCCGTAGAGTTCGGGTTGATCAGGCGAATATGCATCGGGGTAAGCCTTTCAGGACCTTCACGCGCCATCTGGCTTGATGAAGTCGGTAATCGCTGGCGCCTTGAGGACGAACTGGCGGTCCGAAGTAATGTAATTGTCGGCGTGAAGACGTGCGATCGGCTGGTAGCGGTCCGGATCGACATAACGCCCCTCTTCATCGAGGCAATCCTTGTGCACATGCATATGCACGACCTCACCCAGAACCAGCGTGCGGCGCGGATAATCGATCAGGCGCTCCACCCGGCACTCGAAGGCGCAGGGTGATTCCGCCGCAAAGCTTGCATCGATCTTGTTGCAGGGGGTCGCGGTCAGCCGCGCCATGGAAAGTTCATCCACCTCGCTGTCGAAGCCGAGGCCGCAGACGAGCATCTGTTCCGACAGGGCCATGTCGACCATGTTGATGACGAATTCGCCGGTGCGGCGAATATTGACCATCGTGTCCTTCTCCTCGCCCGTCACCCGCGGCTGGATACCGAGGACGACGATCGGCGGATCATGGGAGAAAACGTTGAAAAAGCTCATCGGCGCCGCATTGTTGTGGCCGGCAGCCGAACGCGTCATGACGAGCGCTATCGGCCGGGGACCGATAAAGTTCGTCAGCAGACGGTAACGGCTCTGCGGCTCGAGCGTGGTGAAGTCGAATTCCATGACAACTGCCCTGTTTATAGTACACAATATTATTTCAGATTGTTGACAATTTTGCAACCAAAACTCTGTTGAAACGGTTGACTTTTTCCACCGCATCACGCTTCTCTACCCACAATGGAGAGCGAAACCGATGACCGAACAGAACGGCCAGTCCACGCAGCAAATTGTCGAGAAAGTCTGGCTGTCGATCGCTGAACGACGGCTTCGCCCGGGCGTGCAGCTGAAGGAAGAACAGCTCGCCACGATTTTCGGTGTCAGCCGTGCGCGCATCCGCCAGGCGCTTTCCGTGCTGGAGCGAGACGGTCTCGTCACCATCGTTCCCAATCGCGGCGCCTTCGTTTCCAAACCCTCGGTCGAAGAGGCGAGAGACGTGTTCTTCGTTCGCCGCACGGTAGAACAATGTGTTGTTGAGCGGCTGTGCAAATCCACCACCAAGGCCGCTTTGAAGCGGCTTCGCGACCACGTCGAAAAGGAGCGCGTGGCCAACGCTCACAACATCACCACCGACATCATCAAGCTTTCCGGCGGCTTCCACCTGCTGCTTGCGGAAACGGTCGGTTCCGATTTCCTGTTCACCACCATGCGCGACCTCATTTCGCGTTCCTCCCTCATCACTGCCGTTTACCGCAACACGGACCGCTTTAACTGCGGGCCCGACGAACATGCAGAAATTGTCGACGCGATCGCCAATAACGACCCGGCGAGGGCCACGCATCTGATGACCCATCACCTCGAACATGTGGAAGCGGAACTCGACCTCAGCGAAATCCGCGACCTTTCCCATGATCTGCGGGCGGCACTCGCCTGACCTTGCGGCTCAGGCGCGCTCCCGTTCCTGCGTCAACACCTCTTCATCCTCCACCAGATGACATGCAACGCGTGTGCCGCCGGCAAGCGTGCGCACCTGCGGCACCTCCGCCGAACAGCGCGCCGTTGCAAGCGGGCAGCGCGGATGGAAGGTGCAGCCCGAGGGCGGCCTGAGCGGGCTTGGGACTTCGCCTGCCACCAGCTCCCGGTCGCGGCGCGGGGCCTCGATATTGGGAATGGTCTGCAGCAGGAGCTGCGTATAGGGGTGACGCGGGCGGGCGAACAGCTCCTCCGTATCGCCCTCCTCCACGATGCGGCCGAGATACATCACAGCGATACGGTCCGACATGTGGCGAACCACGCTCATATCATGGCTGATGAACAGATAAGTCAGCCCCAACTCGTCCTGCAGCCGCCGCATCAGGTTCAGCACCTGCGCCTGCACCGATACATCAAGCGCAGATGTCGGTTCGTCACAGACCAGAAACTCCGGCTCGCTGGCCAGGGCGCGGGCAATCGAAATACGCTGGCGCTGGCCGCCGGAAAATTCATGCGGGAATTTCTCGCCGTCGGAGGCAGAGAGGCCGACCGTTCGCAGCAGCTCCTCCACCCGCTCCATCGTCTCTGCCCGGGTGGCGCGCAGTTTCAGCTCGCGGATTGGCTCTGCGATGATGTTCTTCACCCGCCAGCGCGGATTGAGCGAGGCATAGGGATCCTGAAAGATCATCTGCGCTGAAAGCGGTGCGTCCTTCCGCCCTTTGGCAAAGCGAAAGTCACCGGCGCTTGCGCGGAACAGCCCCGTCACCAGCCGCGCGACGGTGGACTTGCCGCAGCCGCTTTCGCCGACAATGCTGAGACAGCCGCCGGCTGGCACCGTAAAATCGATGTCGTTGACGGCCTGCACGAATTGACGGGGCTTGCGCTCGATGACGCGGTTGAGCCACGGGGCGGAAACATCGAAGGTCTTGGTCAAACCCTTCACCGTCAGTGCGGGTGTTTTTGTCACCGGGGCTTTCATGCTGTTCCTCCTGCATTCATCCAGCAGGCGCTTGCGCTGTTGCCCTGCGTTTCCAGTTCCGGGCGCTCACGAAGACAACGAGGGCCGGCAAAGCCACAGCGCGGATTGAAGGCGCAGCCCGGCGGGATCGCATCAAGACGCGGCATCGCCCCGTCGATCTGGTTGAGCCGCTCCACCCGCGCGCCAAGCGAAGGGATGGAGGCCATCAGGCCCTGCGTATAGGGATGTTTCGGCGCATGCAGAACCTGCTCGACCGGCCCGACCTCGATGAGCCTGCCGGCATAAAGCACGGCAACGCGATCGGCGGCTTCGGCGATGACGCCCATATCATGCGTGACCAGCATGACGGCCGTCTGCTTCTCCTTGCACAGCCTGCGCAGCAGCGAGATGATCTGCGCCTGGATCGACACGTCAAGCGCCGTGGTCGGCTCGTCGGCAATGATGAGCTTTGGCGAGGCCGCCAGCGCCAACGCGATGACGACACGCTGGCGCATGCCGCCGGAGAACTGATGCGGATAATGATCGACGCGGTCTTCGGGAGACGGAATGCCGACATCTTTCAGGAGTTGAACCGCCCGCCCCCGCGCCTCCTTTTTAGAGAGCGGCAGATGCTGGCGGATCGTTTCGACCAGCTGCGCGCCAACCGTAAAGAGCGGGTTGAGCGAGGTGAGCGGATCCTGAAAGATCGCACCGATCTCGCGGCCGCGAATGCTCTCCATCGCCCTGTCGTCCAACTTGTCGATACGCCGCGACCCGAGCCAGATCTCACCTTCGGCGATGCGGCCGGGTTTTTCCAGCAAGCCCTGTATCGCAAGTCCGGTCATGGATTTTCCGGCACCGGATTCGCCGACAACACCGAGGATTTCGCCGGGGCGGATCGACAGGCTGACATCCGAAAGGGCGGTCACCGTGCCTCTGCGGCCCGGAAACTCGACTTTCAGATTGCGAACGTCGATAACCGACTGGTTCATGTTATCCATTGGCGTCCACCTCCACCGGGTAGCTCGGGGGGAAAATTTCCGAAACGGGCGGGTTGGCCCAGCTTCGTTCGGGATATTTCGCGATCAGCCCGTCGAACTGCGCCTGCGCCTGAACGCGGGCTTGCTCCATGTCGATATTCGCGACCTGCCTTGAGCGCATCGACAGGCGGCCATCAACGAAGACCGCGCGTGTGATCTTGCCCGAACCACCGGTAACGATGGTCGTGATGGGATCGACGCTCGGCGCCATGACGGTATCATTGAGATCGAAGACCGCGATATCGGCGCGGGCACCCTTTGAGAGATGTCCGAGATCGGCACGGCCCAGTGCCCTTGCGCCACCGATCGTGGCGGCGTCGAACAGATCGGCCGAACGGACCCTGTCGGGCACGCCGTCGCTGATGCGGCAGGTGATAAGCCCGACCAGAAGGTTCATCAGCATGTCGGCCGGTGCCGTGTCCGTGCCCATCGCAATGTTGATGCCACGCTGCCGGCACGACGAAAACGACGACAGCTTGCTGCCGCCTCTGGCCGACACCAGCGGACAGTGGACGATGGAAACGCCATTTTCAGCGTAGAGCGCCAGATCCTCATCCGTCGCATTGGTGGCGTGCGGCGCGACAAGGCGGTCGCTGAGGAGACCGGCCTTGGCCAGCCACACGGGCGCCGTGGAGCCATGAAGGCTGCGGACGGTATCGACCTCCATCGTGCCCTGCGCCATGTGCAGACGGAACTTGCATCCAAGATCACGAGCGGCCGCATCGGTTCTTTGCAACAGGGCGAGCGTCGATGTCTCGACCCGATCCGGCGCGAGCATGCCGCGCACGAGATCACCATGCCGTCCGCTCTGTCTTTCGATGAAGGACACCGCATCCTTCAGCCCCTGAAAGCCGCGCTCTTCGTCAAAGACAGGTACCATGCGCCCCGGCTCTTCCAGCACCATGCCGCCGGAGCGGTATGCGGGGCTGAGATAGACGCGCAGGCCGAGTGCGCCGGCAGCATCGGCCGCCGCCTCGAATTCGGCAACGGTTTCGCCCCATTCCCGGTAGAACAGGGAAGCGATGGGCGCTGCCGTGGTGATGCCGTTGAGAAGCAGCTGGCCGAAAGCGAAACGCTTCTGGAAGGCCAGTTCCTCCTCGGAATACATCTCGTAAGGACCGGCCTCGACATAAGATCGCGGCCAGACCCGGCCCTTGGCCCAGCCGGGGTAGTGATCGATCCCCAGGATCGTCGTATCGAGATCGGAAAGCGCGTCGAGATCGATCAGGCCGGGGCTGATGAGGGCGTTGCCGAAATCGACGCGACGGGCGACCTCGCCGGGAAAACCGTGCCCGACGAAAAGAATCTCACCATTCTCAAAGACCACCTCGCCGTTTTTCAAGAGCCGGTGTGATCCGTCCCTGTGTCCGACAACCCAGCTTGCGGTAAGCAGCGTGCGGCCCGACGGACGTTCGCCAAGCGCGAGAGATTGCAAAGCGGCGCTCATCACGGCGCCTCCACGATGGCTTTGCCGTTTCTGGCGGTAACGCGGCCACCTTTGACGACGAGCGGCCGGGGCGCGATATCGACAACGGCATGGGCGAGCGTTTCGCCCGTAAGCAGCGTGAAATCTGCGGCGCAGCCTTGCCGCAGGCCGTAATCACCAAGCCCCATGACATCGGCTCCGCCCTGCGATACCACATGCAGCACATGGGCAAGCTCGACATCGGAACGCAGGCCGTTCTTCATGCCGATGATCTTCGCCCGGTCGAGCATGTCCGGCTGACCCCATGGACCCCAGGTATCGCGAATGCCGTCGCAACCGCCACCGACCCGCACACCCGCTTCCTTCAGCCGCATGATCGACGGCACGTTTGCCGAAGGCGCACCGGTCGTCAGGATCGCCACGTCGAGCCTTGCAATCTCTTCGATCAGCTTGCCGACCCGCAGGTAATCATTCATTCCAAGTGCAAAGGCATGGCTGATCGCAACCTTGCCTTCCATGCCATTGGCCCGGATACGCTCGAAGACCAGCTCCATGGTGAAGGCGCCGAGATCGGCAGCCTCATGCAGATGGATGTCGATCGGCACGCCGTGCTTGACCGCCAGCGCAAAGAGAATATCCAGCTGGCCTTTCGGATCGCGGTCGATGCCGCAAGGATCGATGCCGCCAAGCACTTCGCAGCCCTGTTTCAAGGCCTCGTCCAGAAGCTCCACGGTGCCGGGCATGACCATGACGCCGGATTGCGGGAAGGCGACGACTTCGATGTCGATGATGCCCTTCAGCTTCTCGCGGGTCTCCCAGATGCCCTCCACGAGCGACAGGCCATGGGTCGGGTCGATATCCACGTGGCTGCGAATATGGGTGCCGCCGTTTGCCGCAAGGCCGATGGCGTGGCGCATGGACTGGCGGTGCGGATCGATGCCGATCTGTGTCCGGTTTTCGCGTTCAAAGTCGATCCGCTGGCGCAGGATCGCGGCGCGATTATTGACATGCCAGGGCATGCCCCATGTCGTCTTGTCGAGATGGGTATGGGCATCGATAAGGCCGGGAACGGCAATCGCACCATTCCCCTCCTCGACCGGCATGCCCGGATCGGCCTCGAACTTTCCGAAACCGGCTATCTTTCCCTGCCTGATCAGAATGTCGCAGGTATCGCCCGCCATGGGCCTGATGTTGCGGAGCAGAAGATCGTGCATGGAACTCACCTCAGTTTCGGATTGAGCGCATCGCGCAGCCAGTCACCCAGAAGGTTGACGGTGACGACGAGCAGACAGAGCTGGAAAACGGGAAACAATACGATCCACCACGAACCCGAGAACAGGAACTGGTTGCCGATGCGGATCAGCGTTCCAAGCGAAGGCTGGCTGGGCGGCATGCCGATACCGAGGAAGGACAGCGTCGCTTCGGTGAGGATCGCCATGCCGAAATTGAGCGTGGCGGCAACCATGATCGGTGTGAGCGTATTGGGCAGGATATGGTTGGCCATGATGCGACGGGCGGGAACGCCGATGAGTTTGGCCGCCTGCACATAATCCTTGCCGGTTTCGACGATGGCCTGGGCGCGCACGGTGCGCGCATATTGCACCCAGGCGGAAAGGGCGATGGCGAAAATGAGCACGGCGGATGCCCCCACCTCGCGCAGACTGTCCGGCAACATCTGCCGTACCACCGTCGAGACGAGGATGGCCACCAGAATTGTCGGGATGGAGAGTGTGATATCGCCGATCCGCATCAGGAGATTATCGGCAAAGCCGCCGAAATAACCCGCGACCAGTCCGGCCGTCATGCCAATGACCAGCGACAGCGCCACGGAAGCGACACCGATGACGATCGATATGCGTGTGCCGTAAAGAATGGCGGAGAGCATGTCCCGCCCCTGCGTATCGGTGCCGAGCAGATAGGGCCATTCGCCGCCCTCCTGCCACACAGGTGGCAACTCGGCCTTCCACATGTCCAGCGAAGCGCCGTCATAGGGATTTTGCGGCGCGATCAGCGGCGCGAATATGGCAGCGAGGATCAGGATCGAGAGGACCAGCGCACTCATCTTCGCCGATTTGCTGCGGCTGAAAGACCAGTAGAGATCGCTGTCGCGCATACGGCTGAAAAGCGACCGGCGGGCGGGTTTTGCCATGTGTGGAAGGTCTGTCATGAAACCGGCTCCCTTCGGTTAACGCGCGGTGCGCAGACGCGGATCGATCACCGCATAGGCAATGTCGACGAACGTGTTGAGAACAACGAAGATGAAGGAAATGATGCAGAGATAGGCCGCCATGACAGGGATATCGAGAAACGTCACCGCCTGTATGAACAGCATGCCCATGCCCGGCCACTGGAACACCGTTTCCGTAATCAGTGCGAAGGCAATGAGCGAGCCGACATTCATCGTCGTCAGCGTCACGACAGGCATGAGACAGTTGCGAAGTGCATGCCGGAAATAGATGCGCCAGCGGGGAATGCCACGGGCCCGCGCAAACTTCACGAAATCGGAGCGCAGCACTTCCAGCATCTCGGCGCGGACCAGACGCATGACAAGCGTGATCTGATAAAGCGAAAGCGCAATGGCCGGCAAAATGATGGCCGCACGCCCGGAGGACGTCAGCAACCCGGTGGACCACCAGCCGATCTGCACCACATCTCCGCGACCGAAGGCCGGCGCCCAGCCGAGAGACACCGAAAAGACGAGAATGAGCAGAATGCCGACAACGAAACTCGGCAGGGAGACGCCGACGATCGACAGGAACTGCAGGCCCTCCGTATACCACCTGCCACGCCTGATCGCCGTCAGCACCCCAAGCGGCAGACCGACGACCAGCGACAGGACGGTAGCGACAAGAACAAGCTCCAGCGTTGCCGGAAACCTCTCCGCTATCAGCGGCAGCACCTGCTGGCCGTTGCGATAGGAAACGCCGAAATTGCCCTCTGCCGCATCTTTCACAAACCGAAAATATTGCGTCGGCAGGCTGTCATTGAGGCCGAGGCGCTCACGCAGGGCCGCCCGATCCTCCTGCGAGGTCTGTTCGCCGACCATCAGCTCAACGGGATCACCCGCGAGCCGGAAAATCAGAAATGCGATAAGCGCGACGGAAAGCATGACGAGCACGGCATTTCCCAAACGCTTGATGATGAAAACCAGCATGGTTACCTCTCGGATGCGAACCCGCGCCACAAGGCGTGCCAGGTTCGACCATTCTCTTCCAGAGACAGGGTAGAGCTTTCGCAACGATGCGACGATGCCGCGCGCCCGAACCCGTCACATTGTCGACAATTGCACCGGCGAAGGATCGCGTTTCGGCCGTCCCTTTCCGTGAGCATCACGGTTTCAACGGCTGAGGCGGACTGCGCCGGAAAGGCTGGAAAGGCGTTCGGCGACAGGCCGACGCCCTTCCAGCGTCCTGCATTACTTGTCGAGCTGTGTCAGCCAGTGACGCGGCTTGTTATCGGCACGGAAATCAACGCTCTTGACCTTTCCGAGCATGGCCCATGCGATGGGCTGCTGATGCAGCGGAACAAGCATGGTCTCATCCTTGGCGATTTTTAATGCGGCTTCTTCAAGCGCCAGACGTTTGGTGTTGTCCTGCTCCTGCGCCGCCTGATCGACCAGCTTGTCGATCTCGGGGTTCGACCAGCCGCCATAATTGGAGACGCCCATCGCACCCTTGCGGGTCGACAGGATCTGCGACAGGAACGAGAAGGCATCGAGCGTCGGCTCGTTCGCCCAGCTGAGGTTGAAGACATCGGCCTTGCCGCCATTGCGCTTGGGCGACTGCACGGAGCGCGGGGCGATGTCGATCGTCGGCTGGAAACCGCCGCGCTTCAGCATGTTGGCAACGCCGGAGCAGATATCTTCCTCATTGATGCTTTCATCATTCATGCAGGTATAGGTGAAAGCGAGGTTCTTCATGCCCGCATCGGCAAGCAGCTTCTGTGCTTTTGCCGGATCGGCAGGCTCATAGGTATCGAGCGACTTGGCATAACCGGCGATTTCAGGCGCGATGAGCGAGCCTGAAGGTCTTGCAAGGCCGCGCATGACCTTTTTGTTGATGAGATCGCGATCAAGCGACGCCTCGAATGCCTGACGCACACGCAGATCATTAAACGGGTTGGGCTTGCCGTCTTCCAGCTTTTCACGGCGATTGAAACCGATGAACAGCGTGCGCAGTTCGGTGCGCTTCTTCACCGTGATATTGGGCGAGGATTCAAGCCGCGGCAGATCCTGGATCGGCGCGGAATCGATCAGATCGATTTCGCCGGAGAGCAGCGCTGCAACACGTGTCGCGGCAGAGGCGATCGGCACGAATTCAATACGGTCGAGATTATGCTTTTTCTGATCCCACCAGCCGTCATTGGCAACAAGAACCGTCTTGCTATCGGGCACGCGGCTTTCGAGCTTGAACGGCCCGGTGCCATTGGTGTGCATCGTCGTATAACCGTCGACCTTGGAGGCGAAGTCGGTCGGCTTCTCGCTATTGTTATCTTTCAACCACTTGGCGTTGAAAATGAAGATATTGGTGATGTCGTTCAGGAAAAGCGAGGTCGGTGCGGTGACGTCGAGATCAACAGTGTAATCATCGACCTTCTTCACACCGGCAAAGACCGGAATATTGCCGCGCAATGGCGAGGTGGCATCTGAAGCGCGCGTGAAGGAAGCGACCACATCATCTGCGGTGAAATCCGAGCCGTCATGGAACTTCACACCCTTGCGCAAGGTGAAGCGCCAGGTCTTTCCATCAACGAGTTTCCACTCCGTCGCCAGTGCCGGCTCGATCTTGAAGTCCGGCCCGTAACGGACAAGCCCTTCATAGATGTGGTTGAGGAAAGCAAGGTTGGAGGTGGAAGGCACCGAATACGGATCGAGCGAATAAAGATCGGCGCGGCTACCCCAGCGCAGGGTCTCTGCGCTTGCGGGAGCGGCAATGGCGGCGGCGGCCATGGCGGCCAGGACAAAACTTCTAATTCGGGACATTTGATCCCCCCTTTTTATAGGTCGTTGGAAAGCCGGCTGGCGGCTGAGCAAGCGGAGTATTGTTTTGCTGCGGCTTATTGTCAATAATATTGTTGACAATTATCGTATTCAAAATTTGGAAATTCTGGATACCGACTGCAAACATATGGGAGAAGGCGAATGGGAAATTATCTGCTGCTGCATGGCACGATCGTCACCGTGGATCGGGAAAGACGGATTATCGAGGATGGCGGCCTTGCCATTCAGGATGATCGTATCGTTGACATCGGCACGGCCGGGGAACTCGCCGCACGGCACCCCAACAAGCAGATCATCGACTGCCGGGGCAAACTCATCATTCCCGGCCTGATCGATGCGCATGGCCATGCCGGGCATGCGCTTATCCGCAGCATTGCCGCCGATACCAATGCCATGTGGATGAAGGTGGTGACGCCGACCTATTATCATTATGTCACCCGCGATTACTGGTACGCCGACGGCCTGGTCTCCGGCATCGAGCGGTTACGCGCCGGCGTGACGACCGGCGCCAGCATCATCACCTCGATGCCGCGCGCCGACGATCCCGTCTTCGCCATCAACCATGCCCGCGCCTATGAGGAGATCGGCCTTCGCGAAATCATCTGTGTCGGCCCATCCGGCCTGCCATGGCCGCATCCGGTCACCCGTTGGGAGAGCGGTTCGCCGGAGCGCCGCCATATCAGCTTCGAAGAGATGATCGAAGGCAGCGAGGCAACCATCGATGCCCTGCACGGCACGGCGGATGGCCGCATCAGCGTCTTCCTCACACCTTTCACCATCGTTCCGTCAGTGGAACCCTCCAATGCTTCGACGCCAGATCAGGCGGTGAAATTGACGGAAAATGACCGGATGCAGGCGCGCCGGATCCGCGAAACGGCACGAAAAACCGGCGTCAGGCTGCATTCGGACGCCTTTGCCGGACAGATCCGCATGGCGTATCAGGACAAGGAAAATGCGCTGCTTGGCCCTGATATCCATCTCCAGCATTGCTGGGGCATCTCGCATGACGAGATCGACATTCTGGCCGAAACCGGAACCCGCGTTACCCACGCACCGCCCGGCCGGGCAACGCCAATCATGGAAATGATGTCGAAAGGCATTCGCGTTGCCATCACCACCGACGGCGCGGCCCCCAGCCGGCATTTCGACATGTTGCAGACGGCGCGTCTGGCGCAATTCACCCAGCACCTGCTGCACAACCATGATCGTTACCTGCTGCCGCCCGGCAAGATATTCGAAATGATCACCATCGACGCCGCCCATGCCATCGGCATGGAGGACGAGATCGGCTCGCTGGAAGTCGGCAAAAAGGCCGACGTCGTCATCATCGACATGCGCAAACCGCATCTGATGCCGATGTGGATGCCGGTGCACCGGCTGGTGCATCAGGTGCTGGGCAGCGATGTCGATACCGTCTTCGTGGACGGTAAAATGCTGATGGAAAACGGCCGGGTTCTGACGACGGATGTCGATGCGGCCATCTCCTTCGGGCAGGAAGAAGCACTGGCCCTCGCCGCCCGCGCCGGTCTTGAAGCGCATATGCACGACCCGGGTTGGGGCCAACTGTTGCGGACCTTCGAAGAACCTGTCCACCCTCCCCGGCCACCGGAGCCGGCGGCTCACCGGCAACAAGGCCGCATCGGCCACGACGAATAATAAAGAGCCAGCATCCTTCCGATAGCGCAAGTGGAAGTGCCGGAAACCTTTCGCAGAAACAAAAACTCCCCGGCCTGGAGGGGTCCGGGGAGCGAAACTGGCATTCATTGCCAGAACTTTGACTGGAGCTAGTAACTCACCCGTTCGGAAACGGGGTGGATCTGAGTTGTCTAACCCGGTTTATGCTTTTTGGTTATTAGAACGCGCGCTGCAGGCGAACGAAACCGGTCCAGCTGTCGCCGCCGCCATTTACACCCTCGGTGCCGTCTACGTCCTGATAGGTAACCGAAACGAGCGTGGAGAGACCGGAGGTGATCTTGTAGCCAGCAGCTACGCCAGCGCGCCATGCATTGCGATCGCCAACGAAGTCGTTGTTAGCGCCAAGGTCGATCTTGCCGAAGTACTGGAAGCCGGGGGTGATGGTCAGCTTGTCAGTTGCCTTGATGGAGTATTCGGCAGCAACCGTCCACTCGGACTCTTCGTAGTAGTAGTTGGCGCCGGAAGCCCAGGCACCGGAGATACCGAGCGTGCCCGGACCGAGGTCAGCCGTGACGATTGCACGGATTGCACCGTTTTCCTGGTTCGTGTCGTAACCGCCGAGCAGGTTGGCCTTAACGCCACCGAAGTTGGCGCCGATGATAGCGCTTACGCCAATATCATTCGTCAGGGGCTTGAACGAAGAAGACGCCTTGCGAACGCCGAGTTCGGACGTGCCCTTACGGTCGCCTTCCAGTTCCTCAACGGCAGCGCCAACATAGAAGGAGCCGGCGTCGTAGGTGTAACGGATGGCGTTCAGACGGGTGCGGTTGGAGCTGAGCTGGTCATATTCGCCAGAGAGACCGTCATCCCACCAGTTGTAGTAATAACCGACCTTCAGGCCGCTCAGTTCGATGAAAGCCTGGTCGAGAATGGCACCCTTGCTGGTGTCGTTGTCGGCTTCGGCACGCAGACCGATGTAGCCGCGCAGAGCGCCGAGCTCGGTGTCGGTGCGGGTGTCGATGTTGAACTGACCGCGCGTGAACGAATCCCAGTCAGACGAACCGGACTTGTTGCGGCCGAAGTCGGTCTGGAAACGAACGTAACCGTCGAACTTCAGGCAGGTTTCGGTGCCGGGGATGTAGAAGAAACCCTTGCCGAAAGCGTCGCAGACGCGAACATATTCCATGGGCTCGGGCTCGGCAGCGACGATGGCGTCAGCGGCCTGTGCGCCGGATACTGCTGCGAGAGCCGCAGCGGAGCCGATCAGAAGGCTCTTGATGTTCATTTGTAATCTCCAGTCAAAAATTTTTCAACGAATGCGCAAATTTGAGGGCTGGTCTTTCCCTGCCGCCCGCTTCCCTGCGCTGATTCAGCAAATGACAGAAAGCGCCGCGGACTCGCAATCCAAATCGGCAAATTGCAAATACAATAAAAGTACACAATTGGATTAAGTAGTAATATTGCAACAAATCAATAGTTTAAAATATAATAATTTCGTTATTTATTTTCAATAAACGGAATTTATTACTCAATTAAAATAATCGACAATGCGAATTTTATTTATTACGAAAGAATATTATTGCCATAGAAAACGGCGCGCACGCCGCGCCAGCACCCGGAACGATCAGGAAACAGGTCGGGATTGTTGGGAAAGTCCGGCCAGGAATATTTCCGAAGGCGGATAAGCCTCCGGAAAAAGACCCGCCAAAGCGGGCCTATTGCGGATCGATGGAGGAGCCGGTGGGGAAGGTCGTCATCTTCCCCAGCATGTCGCCGATCGCTTCCGCCTCCACCGCGCGGCTGAAATAATAACCCTGTCCATAGGGGCAGCCGGCGGCGCGCAGAAATGCCGCCTGCTCGGCGGTTTCCACGCCTTCGGCGATGACATCGATGCCAAGCGAGCCGGCAAGCTGGATCATGATCGAGACGATGGCGCTATCCTTGGTCTTTTCCGGCAGGTGGGTAAGGAACGAGCGGTCTATCTTCATGCAGGAAAGCGGGAAGGTCTTGAGCATGCCGAGGCAGGAATACCCCATGCCGAAATCGTCCAGCGCCAGGCTGACACCCATCTGCTTGATGGCGCGCATGATCCGCACCGATGTTTCCACGTCCTGGATGATGAGCGTCTCGGTGATTTCGATTTCGAGCAGCGATGGCGAAAGGCCGGTTTCCCTGAGCACAGACCGGATCTGCTCCACAAGGCCGCCCTGAAACTGCCGGGGCGAGATATTGACCGCCATCTTGACGGGCGAAAGACCGGCCGCAACCCAGGCCTGAGCCTGCCGGCAGGCTTTTTGCAGGATTGTTTCCCCAAGTTCCACGATAAGGCCGGTTTCTTCCGCAAGGCCGATGAATTCCGAAGGCCCCAGCAGCCCCTCCACCGGGTGCTGCCAGCGCACCAGCGCCTCCACCCCGCTGATGCGGCCGCTGAGAAGGTCGACCTGCGGCTGGAAATGCAGGACAAATTCATCCCGCTCCACCGCCTTGCGCAATTCCTCTATGCGCGTGAATTTCTTCCTCAGGTCCTCCGCCATGCGCGGCGTGAAGGTGGCGATGCCGTCGCGGCCATTCCGTTTGGCCTCATACATGGCAAGATCGGCGGCGGCGACGATTTCCGCCGTGCTTTCCCCGTGTTCCGGAAAAAACGCCATGCCGATGCTGCAGGTAACCTTGATATCGTAATTGCCGATGCGCAACGGCTGCGAAACCGCCGCCCGGATACGCTGCAGACGGCTTTCGAAACCATCCTTCCGCCTTTCCAGAATGATGACGAATTCGTCTCCGCCCACCCGCAGCACGAGATCGTGGCGGCCGAGGCTGTGGGCGATGCGCTCCGCCGTTTTCGAAAGCAGCGCATCGCCGACGCTATGGCCGAGCGTATCGTTGATCTGCTTGAAATTGTCGAGGTCAAGAAAACCGATGCCGACTTTCCGCTTCGCCTTTGCCGCCGCCGCCAGTATTTCGGGCAGCCGGGTATCGAGAAAACGGCGGTTGGGTAGCCGGGTCAGCATGTCGTGATCGGCCAGAAAGGCGATATGTTCGGCTGCGCGCTTCCGGTCTATAGCCAGCCCCGCCATGCGTGCCGCAGCCCCGATGAACTCCACCAGCGCGGCATCCGGCTGCCGGCCCGCCAGCATGCACCAGACGAAACCATGCGCGCTGCCTTCGCTGGCGGGAATATCGAAGCTGAGAGCCGTATTGTCGGCTGGACAGCCAAGAGTGCCGGGATCGCCGACGGTGGAAATGCGCGCCGTCAGACCCGCATGCTGCGCCAATGCCGGCGAGGCATAGACGGAGGGCTCCCCCGCCGCCGCATCAAATACCCGGACAGCGCAGGCAAGCCCGGTCGCAAGGTTTTCAATGGCCTTGACGAACTCCTCGAGAAAGTCCTCGATCCGCGCCGCCGCAACAATCATTTCCAGAATACGCGCCTGCGCCTGCAGCAGCCTTTCCGAGGCCTTTTTCTGGGTTATGTCCCGGGAAGCGCCGACCACGCCGATGATCCTGCCGCTCTTGTCCCTCAGCGGCACGCGCGACATCATCAGCCAGCGGTCGATATCGCCGCGCATGGCGCGTTCCTCATAACCGAGATCCGGCTCGCCGGTGCGCATGACCCGCGCTTCGGTATCGGGAATGCCGGCACGCCGCGCAGCCTCGCCGTGAATGTCATAATCGGTGAGACCAATCAGCTCCTCGACGCTGTCGAAGCCGTTTTCGGTCACGATGGCGCGGTTTGCGAAAAGAAAGCGGCCTTCCAGATCCTTGGCATAGATGAAATCCGGCACATGGTCGATCATCGCTTCCAGAAGCACATGCCGATCGGACGGGTTGGTGTTTTCAGTCGTTGCAGGAGAGACAGACGGTGCTGCGCCGCGCTTCGTTCGCGACATCCGGTTCTGCACGGGTGTCTTCGGGCCTTTGGAACGCACCTCTCCGCCTCATCGCTTTATAAGGAAGCAGAATAGTAGGATTATACATATTATATAAATATGAACGACAGGCCGGAATTAGGGGCGAATGGCTGCCCTTTTGCGGGCTAAATCAGGAACAGCCGACAGCACGAATCGAAACGGCGCGGATAAAAGCCGCGCCGTCAGATTGAAGGCTTAGATGGAGGAGATGTCAGACCACCGGGGTCGGCAGTTCCTTGCCGGCAAAATGTGCGTCGAGATTGGCCAGAACGAGATCGGCCATGGCGCGCCGCGTCTGATGCGTGCCGCTGCCGACATGTGGGGCAAGCGTGACGGTGTCGAAGGCGAAAAGCGCTTCCGGCACACGCGGTTCATCCTCGAAAACATCCAGCGCAGCGCCGCCGATCGTGCCGTTCGAAAGCGCCTCGACCAGCGCCTTTTCATCCACCAGCGAACCGCGCGCCACATTGACGAGCACACCCTGCGGCCCAAGCGCCTTCAGCACATCCGCATTGACGATATGGCGCGTTTCGGCGGTGGCGGCGGCGGCGATGATCAGCACGTCGCAATTGGCGGCCAGCGCCTCGATGCTGTCATAATAGTCATAGGCGACATCGCGGCGGTTTCTGGCGGTATAGGAAATCCGCGCGTCAAAACCTTCGAGCCGCTTTGCGATTGCCTGGCCGATGCGGCCAAGGCCGAATATGCCATAACGGCGGCCGGCAACGCGGGTGGAAAGCCCCATATCGCCCTTCAGCCACTGCCCCGTGCGTACATGCTGGTCCGCCTGCGGCAGCTTGCGCGCCTGCGCCAGAACCAGACCGAGCGCGAGGTCAGCGACATCGGCCGTCAACACGTCAGGCGTATTGGAAACGCGGAAACCGCGCCGTTTGGCATCAGTGAGATCGACCTTGTCGAAACCGACGCCGTTGATGGCGACGATTTCAAGATTGGGGAGTGCAGCGCCAATATCCGCCGGCAGGCCGATATGGCCACCGGTGACGACGCCGCGGATCGCGCCGCCTTTTTCAGCAAGGAACGCCGCCTTGTCTGCCGCTTCGAACAGGCGGTGCACGGTGAAGCGCTGCGCGAGTTCTTCTTCCAGTGCCGGAATGAGCGGGCACAGTTGCACGATTTCAGTGGTCATGGACTTTCCTTTGCGCCGGTGAACTACTTCACATCGGCCTTGACGAATTGCCGGAGTTCCGGCGTTTGCGGATTGGCGAAGAGTTCGGACGAACGGCCCTGCTCCCAGATCTTGCCCTTGTGCATGAAGATGGTTTCGGTCGCCACGCGGCGCGCAAAGGCCATTTCGTGGGTCACGAGGATCATGGTCATGCCGCCCTTGGCGAGGTTTTCCATGACGGTTAGCACTTCCTCGGTCAATTCAGGGTCGAGCGCCGAGGTCACCTCGTCAAACAGCATCACCTTCGGCCGCATGGCGAGCGAGCGGGCAATCGCCACGCGCTGCTGCTGGCCGCCGGACAGCTGGTCGGGATAGGAATCGAACTTCTCCGACAGGCCAACGAGTTGCAGAACCTCGCGGGCGATATCCCTGGTTTCCGATTTCGCCACGTCCTTGACGATGCGCGGCGCGAGCATGATGTTCTCACCGACCGTCAGATGCGGGAAAAGATTGTAGCTCTGAAAGACGATACCGACATCGGTGCGCAGCTTGCGCAGCGCCTTGGCATCTTCGCCGATCGCATGGCCGGCGATTTCGATGCGGCCCGAATTGATCTTCTCCAACCCGTTCATGCAGCGCAGCAGCGTGCTCTTGCCCGAGCCGGAGCGGCCGATGAGGGCAAAGACTTCACCGCGACCGACCGTCAGCGACACGCCTTTGAGGACTTCCAGAGCGCCAAAGCTCTTGTGAACGTTTTCAACGATTACTTCCGGCATGAAGCCTCCTTTCCAGCCAACGCGACAGCTGGGACAACGGGTAGCAGACGATGAAATAAAGCACGGCCACCGCGACGAAGACGCGGAACGGCTGGAACGTGGCATTGTTGATGAGCTGCCCCGCTCTCGCCAGTTCGACGAAACCGATGATCGATGCGATGGACGTATTCTTGACGACCTGAACGGCAAAACCGACGGTCGGCGGCAGGGAAATGCGGATCGCCTGCGGCAGGATGACGTAGCGATATTGCTGGGCGCGGGTCAGCGCCAGCGATTCCGACGCTTCCCATTGCTGCTTCGGCACCGCCTGGATGCAGCCGCGCCAGATTTCGGCGAGATAACCTGACGTATAGATGGTCATCGACGCGCCGGCGGCAAAGAGCGGCGGCAGTTCCAGTCCGGCAAGGCTGAGGCCATAATAGGACAGAAACAGGATCATCAGCACCGGAATGCCCTGAATGACCTGGATATAGGTGCCTGCGGCAATGCGCAGCAGCTTGTTATCCGAGGTGCGGGCAAGAGCGATGAAAAAGCCGACGATGCCACCGCCGATAAGCGCAATGATCGTCAGAAGCACGGTCCATTGCAGGGCGGTCAGCAGGAAGCCGAATTCGTTCCAGCCGAAAGTTCGAAGAGTCATGACTGCACCTCCGGCAAAGCGGTCATCGTCTTGCGGGCGACACGGCGGCCAAACAGCCACATGCCAATAAGGGCAAGGATAAGCCGCAGGCTGAGCGCCAGCGCCAGATAGATGAGCGTGACGACGATATAGACCTCGAAGGAGCGATAGGTCTGCGATTCCACGAAGGCTGCGGCAGCCGCAAGCTCATGGGTGGAAATGGCCGAACATATGCTCGATGCCAGCATCATCAGCACGAACTGGCTGCACAGCGATGGATAGACCTTGGCGATGGCCGGCACGATGATGACGTGGCGATAGATCTGGTACTTGGTGAAACCAAGCGCCTCGCCCGCCTCGATCTGCGACTTGTGCACCGCCTCGATGCCGGCGCGGATGATTTCCGTCGAATAGGCCGCGAGATTGATCGTCATGCCGATCAGCGCCGCGGTATCCGCCCCGACGCGAAAGCCGAGACCCGGAAGGCCGAAATAGACGATGAAAAGCTGCACCAGGAACGGCGTATTGCGGATCACCTCCACATAACCGTCCACGATGATGCGGACGATGCCGCCCTTGATGGAGCGCAGCGAGGCCAAAAGAATGCCGAAAGCGCAGCCGAGCACGATGGAGAGGACCGACAGCTTGATCGTCAGCCATATGCCGTTCAGAATTTCATTCTGATACTGGGCGAGCGCGCCGAATTGAAAAGTGTAGGACATGCGTCACTCCGTTGACATTTCCCGGTCCGCCGGAAATTTTTCTCCGGCGGACGCGTTGAAAGGCTCAATCAGAAGCTTGGCAATTGCGGCAGCGGACGACCGGTCCACTTCACCGAGATACGGTCGAGATCGCCCGACATCTTCATGAGATAGATGGACGTGTTCAGCCATTGCCGCAGCTCGAAATCCTCAAGCTTCGTCGCCATGGAATTGCCCTGCTGGAAGAAGGTGAAACCAACCTGCAGACCGGCTTCCGGGCGCTGCTTGATGATCGCTTCGCCCACCGTGGACGGCAGGGCGACAGCATCGACCTGGCCGGCAAGCAGTGCCTGGGCGCTGGTGGAATCGTCTTCGTAAACGACGATTTCGAGACCTTCGACATTGGCCTTGCGCAGCGCGGTTTCCTGCGAGGAGCCGCGATTGACCGAAACGCGCTTGCCCTTGAGGCTGTCGAGATTTTCGAACTTCTGGTCCTTGCCCGAGATGATGTCCATGTTGAAGGCGCTGTAAGGCTGCGTGAACATGACGGTCTTGGCGCGCTCGCCGGTCGGCGCAAGCGTTGCGACAAGGAAGTCGACCTTGCCGGTCTGAAGGGCCGGAATGCGCGCAGGCGGCGTCAGCGGCACAAGCTCAACCGGCAGCGACAGATAGGTGCCGATGAGGTTGGCGACATCCACGTCATAACCGGAAGGATTGCCCTTCTCGTCCACCATGCCCATCGGCGGGGCGCCGGTCAGAACACCGATCTTGACCTTGCCGCGCGCCGTGATCTCGCTCAGCGAGACAGCATGGGCGGCTGTGCTGGCGGCAAGCGTTGCTGCAGCAACACCGACGGCAACGGTGATGTTCTTCAGAAATCTGGATATGCTCATGGTTTCTCCTCCAACCTTATAGTGGCTGTCCAAAGCGGAACAGCGGCCTTGCGCAAAGCGTAAAATGTTCTCGATAACATTTCCACGCGATTGACAAAAAACTCCTCCCAAGAAACCGCAAAGACACAAAACCGTATGAATTTCGCTTGAAATTCAACAATTTCGGCTGGTTATCGATTTTCCTCTCGTCGACACCGTTTCACGTTCTTGGCAGGATCAATAATGCATGTTATCGGTATCATTGCAAGTCCGATCTACAGAACTGTTGCATCGGACATTCATTCGGGAGGAAACCATGTATACACGCTCGGCAATTTTCGAAGGCAGGATCCACCCCGGCCGGGAGGAGGAATTTTTCCGCATCGTTGAGGAAAAGCTGCTGCCGGTCTGGAAACGTATGCCGAATGCGCAGGCCGTGCGGGTGATGCGCACCGAGCGCACCGACCCGGACGCAGCCTCAATCATCATGGTGCAGGAAATCGACTATCCTTCGATGGAAGCCGTCGAGGAAGCGCTGGTCTCGCCGGTCCGGCTGGAAGGCCGGGTACTGACGGATGAGATGATGAGCATGTGCGACGGACGTTTTTACCATCTGGTCTATAGCCGCGTCGCATAAATCCGGTGCACGCCGTATTGATCCGCAATCATACGGCGTGCTTTCCCTTGATATCTTCGTGTATGTCTTGTCCTGAAACGGTTCGAATTTAGGGAGACATGCTTTGGTGGAGCGCACGCCCTTGGCCGCAGCGTTAGTCACGTCAAAAAAAGCAACCATGAGCGACGTCTCGAAACTCGCGGGCGTCTCCAAGATGACCGTTTCGCGGGTGCTGGCCGATCCTGCCCTGGTGTCGGAAGAGACACGCCAGAAGGTAATGAAGGCCATCGAGAAGCTTGGCTATGTGCCGGATCGAATCGCCGGTTCGCTCTCTTCCCGGCGCACCAATTTCATCACCGCCATCCTGCCGACGCTCACCAACTCCAACTTCGCCGACAGCGCGCAGGGGCTGGCCAAGGCGCTGCGCGCGGCCGATTACCAGTTGCTGATCGGTTATACGATGTATGACCTGCAGGAAGAGGAGCGCGTCATCCGCACCATGATGGAGCGCCGCCCCGATGCCATCGTCGTCGCCGGTACGGTGCATACCAAGATGGCGAGCGAAGTTCTGATGCGCGCCGGCATTCCGATTGTGGAAATCTGGGATGTCCCTGAACACCCCATCGACCATGCGGTTGGCTTTTCCAACTACGAAGTGGGAAGAAACGCCGCCAAATATCTGATATCGCTTGGTTTAAAGCGTATTGGCGCACTCGGCTCCCGGGCTGACGGCGCCGTGAACGACTGGCGCGGCGAGAGCCGCCTTGTCGGGTTTGCGGCAGCGTTGCGCGAAGCCGGCATTTCCGACGATCTCATCATCCGCGAAGGCAGCGCGCCAGTCTCCTATGATCATGGGGCAAAGACGCTCGGCTCCCTGCTCGCGAAGGCGCCCGATGTCGAAGGCATTTTCGCCGTCTCCGATATTTCCGCCGTCGGCGCGCTGATGGAATGTCACCGCCGCGGCATTGCCGTGCCCGATCAGGTGTCCATCCTCGGTTTCGGCGATTTCGATATCAGCCGCCAATGTTACCCGGCGATTTCAACGATCCGGGTCGACGCCCAGATGATCGGCCGCAGGGCCGGCGAATTGCTGCTTTCGATATTGGAGCCGGAAAAGGATGCCGCTGTTCCCGAAGGCGCGCGGGTGGATGTCGGGTTCGAGCTGATCGTGCGGGAGACGACGAAGCGGTTGGGTGGTTGATCCATTCTCTTCCTCATTCCTGTGCTTGTCACAGGAATCCAGCCGACGTGCGTCTGCGCGGCGGGGAGAGTCCCTTCAGCCCAAGGACTTGGGCTGGCTGGATCCCTGTGACAAGCACAGGGATGAGGGAGAAGAGACGTGTTCTCCCTACCGGGCACCCCAGGTATCCGTCAGCCGATACCCCTCCGGCCATGGATCGGACGGATCAAGCATATGCTGGTGGATGCCGGTGACCCAGCCGCGGCCGGAGATTTCCGGCAGGATGGCGGGGCGGTCGCCGACCTTTGTGGTTCCGAGAATACGGCCGGTGAAGGTCGAGCCGATCAGCGACACCGCCGTCAGCGTTTCGCCTTCCTTCATTTCGCCGCGCGCATGCAGCACCGCCATGCGGGCTGAAAGCGCCGTACCGGTTGGCGAGCGGTCCACTTTGCCCGGCTGGATGGCAACGGCCGCCCCTGCCCTGAGGCCTTCGGCCGTGCGCTCCACCTTGCCGGCAAACAGGCAGAAGGAAAAATGCCGCCAGTCGGGGTTTTCGGGATGGTCGAAGCCTAGAGCCTTGTTGGCGGCATTGGTGATGCGCACGCCGAGGCGGGCAATCTCATGCGCCTCTTCCGGCTTCAGGCTGAAACCCATCGCTTCGGCATCCACGATGACGAAGCTGTCGCCGCCATAAGCGGTGTCCACCTTCAGCGTGCCGAGACCTTCGACCTGAAGCTCGACATCCAGCTTTGCGGCAAAGCTCGGCAGGTTCTGCACGAAAATGCGCTCGGCCTTGCCGTTACGGCATTCGGCGCGCACTTTCACCAGTCCGCCGGGCGCTTCCAGCAGCATATGGGTTTCCGGCTCCTGCATCGGCACGATGCCGCCATCCAGAAGCACTGTGGAAACGCAGATGGAATTGGAGCCGGACATGGGCGGCGTATCTTCCGGCTCCATGATGATGAAGGCGGCATCCGCGTCAGGATGTTTCGGCGGCACCAGCAGATTGACGTGGCGGAACACGCCGCCGCGCGGCTCGTTGAGCACGAAGTTGCTAAGCGTCTCATCACGGGCGATGAAGCGGCTCTGTTCCCAGATCGTCTCGCCCGGCGGCGGCTTCACCCCGCCGACGATCACATCCCCCACTTCACCTTCCGCATGGGCGGAAATCACATGAACTGTCTTGATACTGCGCATTCAGTTCTCCTCACGAAAGCCAGACAGGAAGGCGGGATACGGCACGGCCGGTCAGCGCGCTGTCGACGCAGTCGGCAAGGCTGCCGAAGCGCACCGCGCGGCCGCTGAGGCCGGGGCCGTAATGGGCGTATTTGCCGGAGTTGGTCATCAGTGCGCGGGTCTTCGTCGGAAAGACCGGCTCGGAAATCGAACACCAGCAGAGATCCGGCAGCACCTGCACGCCGCTGTCCTTCAGGCTCTGCAGCGTGCCGTCCTGCAAGGCCGCATCGATGACCTGCTGACCGGCGGTGACGATGACGGCGACATCCGCATGGCGTTTGCGGCCATTAAACACGGCCGCCAGCGCCCGACATTCCTCCAGCGAGGCATGCGGGCTGCCGATGGCGACAAGCTGCACCTCTTCCGGCCCCTCGTTCAGAAGCGACCAGCCGGCGGCCATATCGGCGAGCGAAATGGTCACGGTCCCGGCGGTTTCGAGCGGCGCAAGTCCCGCTTCCGGCGTCACGCCCTCGATATGCAGCATGGGCGAGGCGGAGGTGGTGCCGAAGGCGGCGCAAAGCGCTTTCAGATCATCCCGCGACGGTTTTGCAGCTCCAAGACCACGCAGCAGTGGAATGCAATCCGGCGCGGCCTTGCCGGCGAGATAACCGACGAGCGGCCAGAAGGCGTCATCGATGCCAGCTGGCAGGGCCACATCGACGATGCGCTGCGGCCGGCGATTTTCTTCGAGATACACCCCCGAAAGCGGCGCCCTGCCCGTCATCGCAATGCAGAGATCGAGAAAATCCGGGTGCTTTGCGGTGCGGGCACCGAGCACCGTATTGGCGAAGATCACCGCATTCGACTCGGCCCAGCCGATCGATTCGCCGGCACTTGGCGCACTGTCCAGCAGGTAAGGCGAACAGGTGAAGGTGGGGCGGCAGCCCATGCGAACATAGGCATCCGCCAGCCTTGCGGCCGGATCGCCGAAATCCTCCGGCACGCCCTGCGCCCGCCAGTGCGCCTTGTCCACCGAAATGGCGTTCATGGTGGTTGGCACCCGCACCTTGCCGCCCATGTCAGCCATTTTTTCGGCAAAGGTGAGGTTGGCGGGGCTGGCATAGATACAGCCATCGATATGGCCCTGCGTCACATCGACAAGCGTCGACGCCCCCTGCTGGGCGGCCATGGCGACGATGATGCGCATGGCCTGCCGCGCGGCAATGCCGTCGCGCCCTTCCAGCATTGCGCCATCCTCGTCCTTCAGGTCGAGATGGGCCGTCGCCGGTGGCGCGATGGCAAGAGAGATACCGTCGGCCTCAATGGTGCTCTCATTGATGCTGACATGCGCGGCACGCGAGAAGCGGGCGAAATTATCCGCATCGAGACGGACGACCGGCAGAGCCCTGTCGAACATTTCCGCCGCAACGAGGGCACCGAGCGTCAGGACGTCTTCAGCCTCGCAGAAAACCAGCGCCGCGGGCGCACGGCCGGTGAGGATGAGATCGAGCAGCACGCCGGAACCGGTGCAGGAACCACGGCTGGTCGGCATGAACAGCACGCCGCCGGTGAGACAGATGCCATGCAGCGGGTGATGCACATCGATCACCTTGCCAGTGGCGGGATCGACCCCGCCCCAAAAGCTCAGCGCCTCGGTGGTGGCGATGACCTTGCCTTGCGCGGCGCCAGCCAGAATGCTGCGCGCCGCAGGAGTAGCAATTGGCGAAACGGAAGAAGGCATCGAAAATCTCCCTGAAGCATTTCCAGTAAACCTGCGTAGTGGTTTGACGCCCGGAAAATGCGTGAAAAAAAGCGCTGGAGAATTTTTGCGTTTTGGGGAAAAGCCAAAATTCTCTAGAAACGTTGCGGCGAAAATGCCCTTGTATCGATGGCGGGTTTTTGGCCCGTCAGAAGATCGGCGACGAGGCGGGCCGTGCCCGCCGATTGCGTCAGCCCCAGATGGCCGTGGCCGAAAGCATAAACCACACGCGCCGTGTGCCGCGCCTGCCCAATGGCCGGCAGGCTGTCCGGCAGCGAGGGGCGAAAGCCCATCCACTGCTTGCCGCCTTCAGTTTTCAGGCCCGGCAGGAAAGCTTTCGCCTTGGTCAGCAACGCCTCGGAACGGGCGAAATTGGCCGGAAGCTCCAGCCCGCCCAGCTCCACCGCGCCGCCGACGCGAATGCCGCTGCAAAGCCGGGTCACGACGAAACCATGGCCACCGAAGGTGACCTGCGTGCGCAGATCGAAAGCACCGGAAGGCAGGGTGGTATTATAACCCCGTTCCGTTTCCAGCGGAATTTTTTCGCCAAGCGAACGGGCGATACGGTGCGAGAAAGCCCCCGCCGCCAGCACCACCCTGCCTGCCTTGCGGGTTCGGCCATCATGGCTCACCACCTCAACGCCGTCTTCCAGCGGCCTCAGCGAAGCGATATCGAGGCATTCGATACGGCCGCCAATGCTGCGGAAATGCTCGGCCAGCGCCAGCGTGTAAAGCTTGGGATCGGCGATGGAATACCAGCCGGGCGTAAAGGTGCCGCAGGTGAAACGCGGCGCGATGCCGGGCTGTATCTCGGCCATCTGTTCGGCGTTCAGATGCCGGAACTCGATGCCGTGGCGTTCGCGTGCCTTCCAGCCGGCAAGCGAGCTTTCGAATTCCGCCTCGCTTTCATAGACCTGAAGGTTCCCCTCCTTGCGCAGCATCGCAATCGTGTCCGTCTTTTTGAGAAACGGCTCCAGCTCTGCTTTGGAAAGGTCCATCAGCGCCGTCTGAGCGGCGGTGGAATGCTCGACTTTCGATGCCGCGCAGGCGCGCCAGAAGCAGAACATCCACGGCGCGATCTTCAGCGCATAGGCCGGCGGCACGCTGAGCGGCCCCAGCGGATCGATGAGCCATTTCGGCGCTTTCCAGAGAATGCCCGGCGATGCAAGCGGCAGGATATCGGTGAAGGCGAAGGCGCCGGCATTGCCGGCCGAAGCGCCTGCCGCCGGTCCCTCGCGATCGATGACCGTGACCGAAAGACCACGACCCTGCGCGGCGATTGCCGCCGAGAGGCCGACGACGCCGGCCCCTATGACGATGACATCATTTGCAGGCATTACCGCACGCTCGCCAGGAACTTTTGCGTTTCAGCATGCTGCGGCGCACCGAACAGCTGGTCCGGCGTGCCGATTTCCGCCATCACGCCCTGATGGAAGAAGGCGACGCGGTTGGAGACATCACGGGCAAACGCCATTTCATGGGTGACGCAGATCATCGTCATGCCTTCATCCGCCAGCATCTTCAACGTATCGAGCACTTCGCCGACCAGCATCGGGTCGAGCGCCGAGGTGACCTCGTCGAACAGCATATATTCGGGCGACATGGCAAGCGCGCGGGCAATCGCCATACGCTGCTGCTGGCCACCCGACATGCGGTTCGGATAGACCTTCAGCTTTTCGGCAAGGCCTACGTGGGTCAATTGCTTGACGGCGATCTCCTCGGCCTGCTCCTTCGAGATGCCAAGAACCTTGCGCGGCGCCAGCATGACGTTTTCAAGCACCGTCAGATGCGGAAAGGCGTTCCATTGCTGGAAAACGATGCCGACCTTGCGGCGCAGCTTGTTGAGGTCGGTCGATTTGGCATGCACTTCCGTGCCGTCGATGACGATCTTGCCGCTGTCGATCGGCTCGAGGCCATTGATGCAGGTGAGCAGCGTCGATTTGCCGGAACCGGAACCGCCGATGATGGTGACGACCTCGCCCTTGTTGACGGTGAGGTTGATCCCTTTCAGAACCTCCAGCGGGCCGAAGGATTTGCGGACGTTTTCGATCTCAATCATTGGGGGACCACCGTCTTTCGAGATACCCGCCGAAACGGGCGATGGGGAAGCTGATAAGGAAGTAGATGGCGCCGCAGATCATCAGGATGGTCAACGGTTCCTGCAGGCGGGTCACAAGGATCTGCGAGGCGCGCAGAAGCTCGATAAGGCCAAGCCAAAGCACCAGGGCCGAATCCTTCATGACACCGAGCGTCAGTCCGATCCAGGACGGCAACGAGACGCGGGTGGCGAGCGGCAGGACGATATAGCGCATGTCCTGCGACCATGTCATGCCGAGTGAGCGGCAGGCGCGGCGCGTATTGGACGGCACGGCATCGATGCCGCCGCGCACGATCTCGGTGCAATAGGCTGCCGTATAAAGCGACAGCACCACGCAGGAGGTGGTGAATGGCGGCCAGCCGAGCTTGGCGATCGACTGGAAGGCATTGCCGAGAACCAGCTGGATGAGCAGCGGCACGGAGCGGAAAATATCCAGCACGAAGGTCAGCGGCAGCGACCAATAGGGACCGAACTGGAAACGGATGATACCGAAGATGATCCCCATCAGGGTGCCTGCCGTGACGGCGACGGCGGTGACGGCAAGCGTCATGCCGGCACCCTTGGCCAGGAAGGCGAGATCACTCCAGGTGAGAGCGGTTTCAAACATGGCGCACCTCTCTCAGTAACGGAACAGACGCCAGGCCAGCAATCTGGCGGCGAGCGTGACGATCTTGGCGATCACGTAATAGATGACCGCGGCGAGCGCGAAGAATTCAAAGGTGCGGAACGAGCGCGCATTGAGCGCCTGCGTGACGCCGGCGAGATCCGTGTTCATACCGACCGTGACACCGAGCGAGGTCATGAGGATCGCCCAGACCATCTGGTTGGTGGCCGGCAGGAAAGCCACGCGCAGCATCTGCGGCAGGATGATCAGCCGGAAGGTCTGCATCGAGGTCATGCCAAGCGAACGGCCCGACCGCGTCTGCGTATCCGGTATGGCTTTCAGCGCACCGCGGAAATTCTCCGCCAGATAACCGGCATTGTTAAACGCGATACCGACCAGAAGCGCGGTATAGGGGCTGAGGTGGATGCCGAAATTGCCAAGCCCGAAATGGGCCATGTAAATCTGGAACAGTGCCGGCGTGTTGCGGGCAACCTCCACCCAGACGGAGGCCAAAGCGCCGAGAACGCGGTTGCCGGACAGCCGGAACAGCGTCAGCAGGATGGCGAAGGTAAGACCGATCACCATCGACAGAAGGGCGATCTGCAGCGTTACCACCGCACCGTCCAGAAGCTGTGGCAAAGCCTTCAGCGCCTGATTCCAGTGGAATGTATAGTTGAACATTAAGCGTCCCGCCTTTTCAGAAACGATCAACGGCGCGATCATTTTGACCGCGCCGTTTACGAAAAGTCCTGATTAGCGATAAACGCCGTTGACGGTGAGCGAGGGAACTTCGCCGCCAACCCATTTTTCATAGAGTTCGGCGTAACGGCCGGTACGAACCTGCTGGTTGATGAAGAGGTTCAGGTAGTTGATGAAACCATATTCGTCACGGTTGGTGAAGAGCGCGACGTAATCGATATCATAGGGCGCCTTGCCGACGACCGAGATACCGGCAAACTTGCCGCCCTTGACGTTGGACTGCGCAACCGTGGAGGTGGAAACGGTGGCGTCGATCTGGCCCTGGCTCAGCGCGAGGAAAACGTCGGCCTGCGTCTGGTAAGGACGGAACTCGCCGGTTCCCCACTCCTTGACCGACTTTTCAAGCGCGATGGCTTCGAACGTGCCGGCGGTTGCGCCGACCGTCTTGCCCTTCATGTCCTCGAAGGACTTGATGCCCGACTTGTCGTTGGCGGTGACAGCCATTTCGAAAGCGAAGTAAGGCACGGTCATGCCGACCGTCTTGGCGCGTTCCAGCGTATCGGAGGTCGAGGCAACACCGACATCGACGCGGCCCGACATCAGTGCCGGAATACGCTCGGGGAACGGCGTTTCGACAATTTCAGCCGTGACGCCGAGCGCCTTGGCGAGATCGTTGCAATAATCGACGTCGAAGCCGATCGGGTTGTTTGCGTCGTCACGCGAACCCATGGGCGGGAAGTCGAGCACGACGGCGCAACGCAGCGTGCCGGCGGAAATGATGTCGTCAAGCTTGTCGGCCTTGGCCGGCGTGATAACGGAAGTAGCGGCCAGAAGGCCGGCGAAGATGACCGATTTTTTCATTCTTGATTTGCTCCCAGAATTTGGTCCGCCCTTGAAGGCGCGGTCACTATTTCCCCATGGGGCCGATAAATCAACATAAAAATACAACTAGTATACAAAAAGAATTTTGCAGCTGCGAACAATCGGGATTTGCCACGCGAGCGGAAAAGCGGGCTCATGGCGGAAAGACTCTTTTCAGCCCAATGACTTGGAGCAACACCCTTGCTGCGGTGGACGCGGCAGTGGGAAACAGGAAAAGGACGCCGTAAAACCGTTGGCGCTGGATGCGGATTTACAATTTCGCGAGCGGTTTCCGAAAAGACGATTGCAATAGGGAGTGCTTTGTATACTTTATGTATTCAAGATGTGCGAACCGATATCAGAGGGAACATGATGAGTGACACCACCACCCTGACCATTGACGCGCTTTCACAGCGGGTCGACGAAATTTTCCGCAAGGCGGGGCTGAATGACGTGCAGTCGGGAGCGCTTGCCCGCGTCATCACCGCCGGTGAGCGCGACGCCTGCAAATCACATGGTATCTATCGCATCGAGGGCGCCCTGCGCACCGTGAAGGCCGGCAAGGTGAAGCCGGACGCGATACCCGAAGTGGCCGGGGACGACGGCACGGCAATTGTCAAAGTCAACGCCAATGGCGGCTTTGCCAATCCCGCCTTCGAACTGGGCCTGCCGGTTCTTGTCGAGCGGGCGAAACGTTCGGGCATCGCCGCGCTCGTCATCAATGACTGCACGCATTTCTCGGCGCTCTGGCCGGAGGTTGAGGGGCTGACATCGAATGGCCTCGCTGGACTGGTGATGTGCCCCAGCTACTCCACCGTTGCCCCCACGGGCGGCAGCAAACCGCTGCTTGGCACCAATCCCTTCGCCTTTGGCTGGCCACGCAAGGACACCTCCCCTTATGTCTTCGATTTTGCCACGTCGGTTGCGGCGCGCGGCGAAATCGAACTGCACCGGCGCGCAGGCAACCCCCTGCCGGAAGGCTGGGCGCTGGATGCCGAAGGCAAACCGACGACCGACCCGGAAGCCGCGCTTGCCGGTTCCATGCTGCCTTTCGGTGGCCACAAGGGATCGGCGATCGGCACCATGATCGAACTTCTCGCCGGCATCATGATCGGTGACCTGACGAGCCCCGAAGCCCTCGAATTCCTCGGCACGACAACACTTGCGCCGACCCATGGCGAATTGATCGTCGCCTTTTCCCCGGAAGCTTTCGCCAAGGGTCGCCCGGGCGACCCCTTCCAGCGGGCGGAAGTGCTGTTCGACGCCATCATCGGCCAGGGCGCCCGCCTGCCCTCGGGCCGCCGTTTTGCGGCCCGCGCCAAATCCGAAAGCGAAGGCATTACGCTTTCCGCCGCTGAAATAGCGGGTCTGGATCGGTTGCTGGAGAAGGGTCTGGACGCGGTTTCCTGACCATTTGGATGTGGAAATGAAAAAAGGACCGCGATTGCGGGCCTCATAGCGACAACGTCACTCAGCGGCTTTTGCGACTGCATAGCATCCCCGCTCCGTCACCCCGGACTAGATCCGGGGGCCAGCGCGATCAAGTCCTTGATCGCGGAAGACTCTTTCACGGCGCAGACGCGCCGTGGCTGGATGCCGGATCTAGTCCGGCATGAGGGAGGAGAGGCATCAAACCTCATCATATGCAAAAAAGGCCCGCAGTTGCGGGCCTTTTTTTTTCGCAGCAGCAATATCTCAGGCCGCCTTGCAGGTCTGAACGGCGCCCGGAAGCTTGCTCCAGTCGGCATACCAGCTGTTGAACAGCTTGAACTGTGCCTCGACATAGCCGCGCTGGCTGTCCGTCAGGGCATCGGTTTCGTTGAAGTGCAGCGTGTATTCCCTGTCGCCCTTCAGCACCATCATGTGCTTGAAATAGAGAACCAGGTCCGGGCCTTCATCGAAGGAGGAGAGCACGGCCAGCGCCTGCTCCAGTTCCAGCGCGCGGACGCGGGCATCCGCATCGCCCTTGGCGGCGGCCTGCGACAGCTTGCAGAGGTGAATGACTTCCTTCGGCAGAACATTGCCGATGCCGGTGATGGCGCCGGTTGCGCCGCAATTGACGAAGCCGTGGAAAACGGCCGTATCGACGCCGATCATCAGGGTTACTTCATCATCACGGCTGGTGATGTTCTCGGCCGCATAACGCATGTCGGCCGGGCCGCCGAATTCCTTGAAGCCAACAAGGTTCTTGTGCTCGGCGCGCAGGGCAAAGAAGAGATCGGCGCGGGTGGCAAAGCCGTAATAGGGGCTGTTGTAGATAACCGCCGGGATATCAGGCGCAGCCGACAGGATGGCCTTGAAATGCGCCTTCTGGGCGGAGATGACCGAACCGCGCGACAGGACACGGGGAATGACCATCAGGCCCTTGGCGCCAACCTTCTGGGCGTGGGCGGCATGTGCCACGGCAGACGCGGTGTTGACCGCGCCGGTGCCGACGATAACAGGAATGCCGGCCTTGACCAGGCGCTCCACGCCTTCCATGCGCTGCTCGTCGGTGAGCAGCGGCCAGTCGCCCATGGAACCGCAATAAACGACGGCCGACATGCCATCTGCAATGAGTTCCTTGCCCTTGCGCACAAGCGCATCGAAATCAGGGGTGCGATCATCCTTGCAGGGGGTCATCAAGGCGGGAATCACGCCGGAAAAAATGCTGGCCGTCATTATTAGCTCCTAAGGCACATGGTTCTCAGGAATGGACGCAGCTTCGCGCCACCCTTTCGACAAGGACATTACTATCTTGTATTTTATTTGTCGACAAGAAATCGACAAGCTACAGATTTATTTCCAGCCGCTCGTTTCGCACCAGCAGTTTCTGCACCTGCTGCACGATCTGTTCGGCATGTTCCCGTGCCAGTTTTTCGGAAAGGGCAATGTCACGCGCGGCTATGGCGGCGATCATCGCCTCGTGATCATCGACGAAACGCCTCGGCAGACGATCCTCATAAGACTGGTAATAAAGCCGCAGAATGCGCCGCCCCTCATCCAGCAGGCGTTTGAACAGGCTGGTGAAATAGGGATTTCGACCGGCCTCGGCGATGGACAGGTGAAGGGCTGCGTTGGTGGAAATCATCGCCAGCGCGTTCTGCTCCTCCACTGCGATGGCGAATTCCGCATTATGGGCGCGAATTTCGACCAGATCCTCCGGGCGATGATATTGCGCGGCAAGCTGGGTGGTGACGCGATACATCAACACCAGCGCATCGAAATAGGTGTGCATGTTGAGGAAATCGATATTCGACACCATGGTCGAACGGTTCGGCAACGTATCGATCAGCCCCTCACCCGAAAGCCGCACCAACGCCTCTCGGATCGGCGTGCGCGACATCTTGAACCTTTCGGCAAGCTGCACCTCGTCGATGGGGCTGCCGGGCGGCAGCACCAGATCGAGAATCTCGTCGCGCAGCAGATCATAGACCATCTTCACGCCGGAGCCGCGCTTGCGCTCGGCAGAAGCAATTATATCCGTCATCATCAAATCCCTCTTGTCGACATAAAGAGTACTATTATCTTTTTTCCCGATCAACGCCGCGCTTCGGCTATGCCATCCCGAATGGCGGAATAATTGTTCAAAAACAACAAAAAGCCGTCGCGAAAATTGCCCGCGACGGCATCAAACATTCATTTTGTGACGTGGATGCTGTTTATGAGGCACGGCCGCTTGGGAAGCTGCGCCCGATCCGGGGAGCGAGGAGCACGCCTCTTGTTTCGTCTCCCCGACCGGGGAGAAGGTCGCGGCAGCGGGATGAGGGGGCAAGGGTCATGAGATACGGCAACGTTGCCCCCTCATCTGACCCTTCGGGCCATCTTCTCCCCGGCGGGGAGAAGAAACGCCCAGCAATGTCCCGCCTCAAACGAACCCTCAGTTGCGCAGGCCGGTGGCGACGACGGAAATCTTGAAAGCGCCGTCCAGCGTGGGATCGAAGGAAGCGCCCATCACCACATCGGTCTCTTCGCTCACCGCCTCGCGCACCAGCGTCATCGCCTCGTCAATCTCGTAAAGCGTCAGGTCGTTGCCGCCGGAAATGGAGACCAGCGCGCCACGCGCTTCCTTCAGCGAAGGCTCACCGAGCAGCGGATTGGCAATGGCCGCAGCGGCGGCTTCAGAGGCGCGTTTTTCGCCCTTGGCCTGCGCCGTACCCATCAGCGCCCGGCCGCCATTTTTCATGACGTAGCGCACATCGGCGAAATCCAGATTGACCAGACCTTCGCGCAGGATGAGATCGGTGATGCAGCGCACGCCAAGCGACAGAACCTTGTCGGCCGTCTTCAGTGCGTTTTCGAAGGTGGTTCCGGCGTCAGCGATGCGCAGCAGGTTCTGGTTGGGAATGACGATGACGGTATCGGCAGTGTTGAGCAGATTGGCAAAGCCGTATTCGGCGGCCCGCATGCGGCGCGCGCCCTCGAAGCTGAAAGGCAGCGTGACGACACCGACGGTGAGGATGTTCTTCGCCCGGCAGGCTTCCGCAATCACCGGGGCAGCGCCCGTGCCCGTACCACCGCCCATGCCGGCGGTAATGAAGCACATGTCGTAACCGCTCAGGTGATCCATGATCTCGTCGAGGGAATCGATCGCCGCCTGCCGGCCGACCTCGGGATCGGCGCCCGCTCCAAGCCCGCCTGTCAGCTCGGAGCTGAGCTGCACGAGCCGTGGCGCGTTGGTTTTCTTCAGCGCCTGCGCATCCGTGTTGGCGGCGATGAAATCCACCCCGCCGATGCCCTCGGCAATCATGTTGTTGATCGCGTTGCCGCCACCGCCACCGACGCCGACGACGGCGATATTGGGCGTGTTGCGGGCAATGGTAGCGCGCGGAGACTGGGTCATCGTCTTATTCTCTTTCTAAACTCATAGGGTCCCGCGCCGTTTTTGACCGCGGCACGCGAATGATCGGCGGCGTTCCCGCACTTCCTTCCTGGCGCACGAAGGAGGCTTTAACGCGTTGAATTTGCATATAAGCCTTATCGGCCGATTGCGGCCAAAAGACTTGTGCTCCAGCGGCGAAAGATGCGCTACGGCAACGTTCTCCCACCCTTCCCCCGGATGAAAACCAAACCGAATCAACTGCTTCGCTATTGAATGGTGATAGCCGAAAAGGCACGCCGTTTACACTCCATTCACTATGTTTATCTCAGTTTGGAACGAGTTGTGCCGACAAGTGTTTGCTTGCCGACAGCGCTCAGGCGCACAGAATGGAGGCAGGCATATGTTGGCAGACGTCTTGCAAAGCGAACCGGGTTTCCGCCCGGAACAGCCACGGGTGCTGATCGTGGAAGACGAGTTCCTCATCGCCATGGATATCGAAGATTCCATTCTGCAGGCGGATGAAGATGCGAATGTCATCGGCATCGCCAACCGGCTAGATGAGGCCGTGGCGCTCGGCAGTCGCGCCGATATCGCCTTTGTCGACGTCAACCTGGCCGACGGCCAGACAGGCCCCGAGATCGGCCGGCGGCTTTCGCAGGATCACGGCGTGGTGGTGATCTTCATGACGGCAAACCCGGAAGTGGTCGTCAATCTCGGCATCGGCGCCGGCGTGATCGCCAAGCCCGTTCCGCAGGATGCCGTGGAACAATGCCTCTCCTACGCGCTTGCCAAGCGCGCCGGCACACACGCCGTAACGCCGATAGGCATGATGGCTTTCGACTGAGGCGATACCCAAAACTGAGGCTGAAAACAGAAAAGCCTGCCGCGGGAGGAGGTGCGGCAGGCTTTCTGAAAAGATGAACAGCGATATGGGAGGAGGAAAACCGCTGTCCCCGGGGCAATCCTTTGGGAGGAGGAGTAGGATCGCCCGCATTACCAAAAGGATGTGGGAGGAGGTACATCCGTTTCGATGATTGGAAGATAGCATTTTTCTGCGCATTTCACAGGCACAAGCTTGCAGCACAGATATGCACGAAGCGCATGGCGAATTTTACGCGCCGAGACATGGATACCGCGCGTCACATTCCTTGCCGTGACGCATGCCTCCGAGGCGGCACAAGTCCAGAATGATGCGGCGGCCCGAAAGAACCCTGTTGCGGGCCTGAAAAACGGCAAAGGGTTTGAATGACGCCCAAAAACAAAAACGCCCGCGAAGCGGGCGTTTGGGCATTCAAAAGCGACTGTACCGTCTTATTACTTGCCGATTGCGGCGCGGGCAACGCTGGTGATCTGGCTGCGATCAATACCGAGATCGTGCAGTTCACGGGTGCTCATGCGGCCCAGTTCGTTGATGGTCTGACGATATTTGCGCCAGTTGTTAAAGCTGCGTGCTACGTTCATGACATGACCCTTTCTGAGGTTTAGGTGACGTCAGTAACGTTTTCGTTCCGGCGTCCTTTGATGCCCCCTATATGCGCTTTCTCATGCCCAATGAACAGGCAGAATAAGGCAATCCACCCATGCGCCAGACGCAAGGGTTCCCCGTGGCGGTTTGCAGCGAAAAAGAAACCTGACTGAAATTCAGACGGTTCGCCGGCCATGCGACCGTCCCTGCCGTCTCAGAACTTGTAGCGGACGCCGAATACATTGGCGTTTGTGGCGCCCTTCATATTGCCCAATGTTTTGCCGCCGCCGGAACGGTGGTGAAGACGCCAGAAGAATTCCGTCGAGGAATCCTCGCTGAAGGACACGTTGATTTCCGGCCCCAGATAAAACAGGACATTGGCATTGCCGTCGTCCTTGATTTCCTGTTCGCGCTCGCGGCCCGGCTGCGCATCCGTGACAAGGCTGAGGCCGGCGGTAAAGCTCGGCGTGATGAACAGCCGCTCTCCAAGCCTGATCTGCTCGTAACGGGCGACCGGGCCTGCCCAGACCTCGCCGGTGAAGCCTTTGCCAAACCTGGCGGCAATGCCGATCTCGCCGCCCAGTTTTACATTGCCGATGCGGTAGGGATAAAACTGGTAGCCGCCCCCGATAATGGCGTTTCTTTCATATTCCACGGGAATGAGCGCCGCACTTTTCAGCATGTCTTCCTTCGTCATGGCGCCAGCGAAACCGAATATAGCCTCGCTCGTCTCCGAAGCCATATCCTCAGACGCGAAAGATGATGTCGCGGCCAGTGCGATCATGGCCGTCAAAGACAGACGTGCTGCAATATTCATTTTGCTACTCCTGAACAAAGCCCGCTTTTACCCAGCCGTCCTCATAGGCATATTCTCGGAAGGCGAACATACCGTTACCGAACACAATTAATTCAACTTGTCCGGAAATGGCCGAAAAACCGGCGTTTTCTCCCGCCTTAGCGCAAGAACCGCTGGAATCGGCGAAGCGCGAAAACAGGGAGCGCCGAGCCGATGGTGAGCAGCGCCAGCAGTTGCAGCCAGACCACATCCAGCCACCGGAAAGTGCTTGCAACGGCGGCGGGAACAGGATCAGCAGCATGCCGAATTACGGCGTGGAGCCGGAAAGCCCGGCGAAATCCAGCCCCTTGGAGAAGGTGCCACGCGAAATGGTCATGAGATTAGGGGGCGGGATGGATATTGCCGATAAAGGCTCCCGCCCCCTGCGCGACAAAACGGGATCGATCATGCCCGATTATTGCGTCGCTGGAATGCGCGTCAGCGAGACCGTACGCTTACGCAGCAGCCTTCGGTCCGCCGTCGACTGTCGGCAGTTTACACCGCCCGCGCCCGCTTCACCTCCACCTGCGTCCACTCCGGCAGCCAGTCACGATGGGCCAAAAGAAGGTCGTCCACCAGCGACCATATCTGGTCGAGATCCAGTTCCGCCGCCGTATGCGGATCCATCATCGCCGCATGGAAGATATGCTCGCGGTTTTCGCTCATCAGCGCCCGCACCGTCAGTTCCTGCACATTGATATTGGTGCGCATCAGCGCGGTCAGCTGCGGCGGCAATTCGCCGATGAAGGTGGGCTGCACGCCGTTATGATCGACGAGGCAAGGCACTTCCGCCGCGCAATTGGCCGGCAGCGAGGTGATGCAGCCATTGTTGCGCTGGTTGCCGTAGATGACGGAGGGTTCGCCGGTCCAGACGGAATTGATGATGGAAGAGGCATATTCCTTTGATGGCTTCACCTCGATCTTGTCGGCTGAACGATAAGCCGCCGCCTGACCCTTCCAGCGCTCGATCTGCTCGATGCAGCGCTTGGGATATTCATCAAGCGGGATGCCGAATTTCTCGATCAGGTCCTCGCGGCCTTCCTTGATGAAATAGGGCGTGTATTCGGCGAAATGCTCGGAGCTTTCGGTGACGAAATAACCGAGCCTTGTCAGCATCTCGTAACGCACCTTGTTGGGGCAGCGCGGGTTCCAGCCGGGTTTTGGCGCACGGCCTTCGCGGTAGCCGCGCACGAGATCGGGATAAAGGTTCCTGTAGCTGCCATCGGGCTGGCGGTGCTCGAATTCCAGGAAAAACGCCATGTGGTTGATACCGGCCGAACGGTAGCGGATTTCCTCGTAAGGGATATCGAGATCATGGGCGAGTTCCATGGCGGTGCCCTGCACCGAATGGCAAAGCCCCACCTGCCGGATCGTCGGGTATTTCTCGGCAATCGCCCAGGTGTTGATCGCCATCGGGTTCACATATTGCAGCATGATGGCGTTGGGGCAGACGGCCAGCATGTCCTCGCAGATCTTCCAAAGATGCGGCACGGTGCGAAGGCCGCGCATGATGCCACCGACACCCAGCGTATCGGCAATGGTCTGGCGCAGGCCATATTTGCGCGGCACCTCGAAATCGGTAACCGTGCAGGGCTCATATCCGCCGATCTGGAAAGCGACGACGACGAAATCGGCACCGGCAAGCGCCTTCTTCTGGTCGGTATGGGTCTCGGCCTTCGCCTTTGCCCCGAGCGTCGAAATCAGCTTGTTGACGACGATGGCGCTTTCTTCCAGCCTTTCACGATTGATATCCATCAGCGCAATGGTGGCGCCGGAAAGCGCCGGACGCTGCAGCACATCACCGATGATGTTCTTCATGAAAACAGTGGAACCTGCGCCGATAAATGTGATCTTGGGATCTCTTGCCATTTCTACCTCCGGCATTTGGCATTCAAGCGATTTCGAAGGCGGCTCGTACAAGCCGCTGAGTATATTCGGTTTTTGGGTGGGTAAGAACGTCCTCGACGGGGCCTTCCTCAACGATGCGCCCGCTTTGCATAACGATGACGCGGTGGCAGAGTGCGCGCACCACCTTCAGGTCATGCGAGATGAACAGGTAGCTCAGGCCTCGCTCATCCTGCAGCTTGCGCAGGAGATCGATGATCTGCGCCTGCACGGAAAGATCGAGCGCCGAGGTTGGCTCATCGAGCAGGATGAATTCCGGCTCCAGCGCCACCGCACGGGCAATGGCGATGCGCTGGCGCTGACCACCTGAGAATTCATGCGGGAACCGTGAGAGGATATTGCCGGGCATGCCCGCCGCCTCCAGCGCATCGCGCACCCGCTCCAGTCTTTCGGCCTTGGTTTTGCCCAGACCGTTGATGATGAGGCCTTCCTCGATGATCTGGCCGATGGTCATGCGCGGATTGAGCGAGGCGAAAGGGTCCTGAAAGACGATCTGCATACGCGAACGCAGGGGCCGCATTTGAGCGCGGGAGCGGCCATCGACCCTCTCGCCATCGAAGACCACCTCGCCGCCCACCGGCTCGTTCAGCCGCAGCAGCGATTGCCCGAAAGTGGTCTTGCCGGAACCGGATTCACCAACGAGCCCCAGCGTCTCGTGCCGCCTGAGGGTCAGGCCGAGGCTGTCGACGGCGATCAATTCTTTCAATTCCGGTTTGAACAACCCGCCGTAACGCATCATGAAGGAAACGCGCACGCCACTCGCAGTCAGCAGCACACCGGAATTTTCCGGCAGCGGCTTTGCGGTGCCATGTGGTTCGGAGCCGAGCAGCTTTTTCGTATAGGGGTGATGCGGCGCTTCGAAGAGCTTTTCCGTGGTGTTGTGCTCGCGCATCTCGCCATGCTGCATGACGTAGACGTAATCGGAAAACTGCTTCACGATGGTCAGGTCATGGGTGATGAGCACCACGGCCATGCCGCGCTTTTTCTGCAGGTCGCGGATGAGATTGAGGATCTGCGCCTGCACCGTTACATCGAGCGCGGTGGTCGGTTCGTCGGCAATCAGCACGTCCGGATCGTTGGAGAGCGCCATGGCGATCATCACACGCTGCCGCTGGCCGCCGGAAAGCTGGTGCGGATATTGCTTCAGCCGCGCTTCCGGTTCCGGTATCTGCACCTGCCGCAGAAGATCGAGCGCCCTCGCCTCGGCCTGCTTCTTGCTCAGTTTCGAGTGCACGCGGATCGCCTCGACGATCTGGCTACCGATCGTATAGATCGGGTTCAGCGAACTCATCGGCTCCTGAAAGATCATCGAGATGCGATTGCCACGCAGTGCCCGGCGCTGGCGGCTCGAAAACTTCAATATGTCATCGCCGTTGAACCGCACTGTCGCGGATTTCGAAACGGAAGCCCGCTTCGTCAAAAGACCCATGACGGTGCGCGCCGTCACCGATTTCCCCGAACCGGATTCGCCGACGATGGCAATCGTCTCTCCCCGGTAGAGCTGGAAGGAAATGTCCTTCACCGCTTCGACAGTGCCGTGCTCCACCTTGAAGCTCACGGCGATATTGCGGGCGTCGATGATGGCGTCGTCGTTGCGATTATCAGCATCGAAGCGGATCGCGGGGGCGTATGTGTTGTTCTGGCTAGCTACCATTTTACGCTCCTCTCAATAGGGGTCGACGGCATCGCGCAGGCCATCGCCGAGCGCGTTGAAGGCGAAGACGGTGACCAGCACGAAACCGACCGGTGCGAGAATCCACGGATAGGAACCGATGACGGAATAGGTTGCGGTGTCCTGCAGCATCAGCCCCCAGGAGATGAGCGGCGGCTTCACCGCAAAGCCGAGGAAACCGAGGAAGGATTCGAGCAGCACGACGCTTGGAATATGCAGCGTCACGGCGACGATCACATGACTCATTACATTCGGCAGAATATGCTGGAAGATGATACGCCGGTCGGTCGCCCCAACGGCAATGGCGGCGCGCACATAATCGATACGCGCCAGCGCCAGCGTCTTGCCGCGCACCTCCCGCGACATCTGCGCCCAGCCGAGCGCCGACATGACACCGACCACGAAGACGAGGAACACGGTGGTTGGCGCGGTGACCGGGATGAGAGACGTCAGCGCGAGATAAAGCGGCAATTGCGGGAAAGCGAGAACCACTTCCACGAAACGCTGCACCCAGGCATCCAGCGGCCCGCCGAAATAGCCAGATATCAGACCGACACTGGTGCCGATGACGGTGACGATGGCCACAACGCTAAGCGCGATGGCGAGCGAGATACGCGAACCGTAGATGGCGCGCGACAGCACGTCGCGTCCGAATTTATCGGTTCCGAGAAAATGCACCGGCTGGCCGTCCGTCGAGCCGAAGAAATGCCGGTTCATCGGAATGAGACCCAGAAGCCTGTATTCCACGCCTTTGACGAAGAAACCGAGATAAACGGGATTGTCGTAATCCGGCCCGACGATGGGCTGGAAGGTGACTGGATCAAGCTCTTCCGTTTCGGCAATGGCATAGACGCGCGGCGCGAGGCTGATATTGCCATCCTTGTCGCTGAACCGAACCACCTGCGGCGGCGAAAAGCTGCCATGGGTTTCGAGCGGGTTCATCGGCGCGAAGAAATCCGCAAAGACGGCAATCAGGATCAGCAGCACCACCAGCACCAGCCCGACCATGCCGGTGAATGAGCGCCTGAGACGCCGCCATACCAGCGCGAGATAGGACTCATTACCCTGCGTGCCGCGTTCAGGCTTGGGGGTGACGGCGGTTTCGTTTTTCACTTCGTCAAACGCCATCATCTCAGGCCCTCCCGAATTCGCGAACGCGTGGGTCAAGCATGGCCAGCAGCATATCGGCGATGATGTTGCCGACGATCAGCGTCGCGGCCAGCACCATCATGAAGGTCGCGGTGACATAGACGTCGCCCACCGCCATGGAGCCGACGATGGCCGGACCGACGGTCGGCAGTGCGAAGATGATGGCCGTCTCGATTTCGCCACTCAGCATGTAGGGCAACACAACGCCCTGATACATGACGAGCGGATGCACGGCATTCGGCACCGCATGGCGCATGATGACCGCGCCTTCCGAAAGACCCTTGGCGCGGGCCGTCTCGACATATTGCGCATTCAGCGTATCGAGCAGATTGCCGCGCATCACCCGCATATTATAGGCCAGCCCACCGAAGACGGCGATGGCGACCACCGGCCAGACATGGCTGACGAGATCGACGAATTTGCCCCACGACCACGGCGCACCGCCATATTGCGGCGAAAAGAAGCTGCCGATCTCCGACACGTCGAAATGAAACACCATGAGATAGACGAGGATCAGCGCCATCAGGAAGCGCGGGATCGTCATGCCGAGGAAGGCGACGGTGGAGAGCAGGTTGTCGACCCAGGAATATTGCCGTGTGGCCGCCCAGATGCCGAAAGCGATGCCGAGAATGGATGCGAAGATGTGGCAGACCAGCGCCAGCGCAATGGTGCGCGGCAGGCGTTCGCCAACCACATCGGCAACCGGCTTGTTGTAATAGAAGCTGTAACCGAAATCGCCGCGGGTCACGATGCCGCCGATCCAGTTGAAATATTGCACGACAAGCGGCTGATCGAGGCCGTGTTCGACACGATAGGCCTGCGCCTGCGCTTCCGCCTGTTCGAAGGACGCCCCGCCCTGGTTCATAAGCTGCGAGCGGATATAGTCGGCATAATCGCCGGGCGGCGCCTGGATGATGGCGAAGGTCACCACGCTCAGGATCAACAGCACCGGAATGGCGGATGCCACGCGTATCGTCAGAAATCTCAGCATCGAACGGTCTTCCTCGGTTTGGATGGGCCGTGTGTCTCCGGCCGCGCTTCACGCGCGACCGGTACCGGGTGTTCTCCGGGAGGAGTTCTTCAAGTTTCGCATTGTCCGGACGTAAAACCGCTACGCACTTTTACTGGAAATGCCTTAGTTGATCGGGCCACCCTCGCCCGGCTTGCCGGGAAGCTGTTCAGGGAAAAGTTCGTATTTGCCCTGCTTGTCGGCCGCGACCCACAGGCGTTCGCGGATGATGGCGTCTTCAGCCCAGTTGAACATGAAGATCGGCGTACCCTGCGGCACATTCGAGAAGCGCTTGTTGACGATGAGTGCACCGGGATATTCGGTGAGACCAATCGTATAGAGGTTCTGCGTGTAGACCTTCTGATATTGCTTCATCAGCTCGGCCCGTTCGGCATTGTCCTGCGAGGAGATGAATTTCCGCACCAGATCGGCCATCTCCTTCTCGAACGGCATCAGATCGAGTTCCTTGCCTTCGGGCGAGCGGTGGTTCCAGCTGGTGCGCGGGCCAACAGGGGCAAGCTGCTCGGTATTCTGCACCACGGATGAAAGCTCGGTGGAATTGCGCCGCACCAGCCAGTCGAACTGTCCGCCATAATGGGCGGCATCACGCTGGTTGGAATCCAGGCTGTTGATGACGACGCGCAGGCCGAGTTTCGCCATCTGGCCGACGAGACCTTCCGCGAGGCTCTTGTCCGTCGCATAGCCGTTATTGACGAGAAGGGTAATTTCGACGTTGCGGCCACCAAGCGTTTCCTTGGGGAAATTCAGGAAGCCATCACCATCGGTATCCTTCAGGCCGATAGAGGCAAGTGCTGCCTTGGCGGCCTCGAGGTTGAAAGGATAATAGACCGTGGAGGCGCGATCATAAAAGCTGGTGCCCGACGAAATGCCGCCCGGATAGATCGCCGTGAACGGCCCCTTCACCAGCGAGTCGCCAATCGCCTTGCGGTCGAGGGCCGATGTCACGGCCTGACGGAATACCTCGTTGCGGTTCAGCTCGCGGATCGCCTGTCCGCGCTCATCCGGATTGCCCCAGCCATTGGCGGAAAAATTCATCTGCAGATTATAGCCGATAAGCCGCGGCCCAAAGGCAAGGCGGGCCGGCGCATTGGGATCGGCGGCGCGCTTCAGCGAGGCGACGAAGTTCTCCGGCTGTTCGAGATTGGAGAAATCGCCCGACCCGGCGACTGCCTGCACATCGCGGTCCGCCCAGGTGGAAAGCTTGTAATGGACCTCGTTGAGGTAGGGCAGCTGCTGGCCCTTTTCATCAACCTTCCAGTAATAGGGATTGCGCCTGAGCACGATGATATCATCGGGCCGATAGGCGACCGGCACCCATGCGCCCATCACCGGCATGTTCATATATTCCGGCGGGAAAGCGTTCTTGAACTGGTTATAGGTGTTCTTGGAATATTTCGGATGCTGGGGTTTGAGAATATGCGACGGTCCGGGGCAGAAGCTCGGATAGGCCATGGTATAGAGATATTGCTTGGGAAAAGCCGCCTTGAAGGTCCATTCGACGGTGTAGTCATCGATCTTCGTGAGCGTCGTTCCCTCACCGAAAGCCTCGGGCGACGCACCGCCGCCGAGCGGGGAGACATTGGGATCGACGACGGCATCTTCCCAATAGAACATCACGTCATCGGCGTTGAAGGCTTCGCCATCCGACCACTTGGCTCCCTTGACGAGATGCATCGTCAGCTTGTGGCCGTCCTCGGACCATTCCCAGCTTTTGGCCAGATTGGGCAGCGGTTCGGTGTCCTTGGCATCCACCTGGAAAAGCGGCGCGGTGCGCGTCAGGCATTCGGAAAGGGCGATATCGATGCCGCCCCAACCCTGGCTCTGGCCGGCAATGTAATTCCAGCCCTCCGGCCGGCCGCCGACCACATGACGCATGGTGTCACCATAAACGCCGGCGCCATCAGGCATGTTCGCGGCCTTATAGACCAGCGGCTCTTCCGGCAGGCGCTCCTTCAGCGGCGGCAGCTTGCCGGTCTTTTCGAATTTCTCGCTGACCCAGTCGGGTTCGCTATAGCTCGGCAGCGCCTTGAATTCGAGGATCGAGTCGCGCGCGACATAATTGATCTTGCCTTCGGCCGGAAATTGCGGCGGCTCGGGCGGTGTGGTGGTCTCGAAGGCATTCGCATTAAGTGCGATCATCGAAACACCAAGTCCCAGTGCCGAGATGATACCGATCCTGCGTTGAAGTAACATCGTCATTCCTCCCAAATGGCAGCTCTTCGACCGCCCACCCTCTGTGATCGTTACGACCGGGCGGCGAACTCCCTTTCGCCGCCGGCCTGTTCCCATGCTTTTCCTCAAACAGCCTTTTTCAGCGCCGATTTTTCGGCCCGCAATTCCTCGATGGAACGCACGTTACGGCGCGCAGCCCCCGCCCAGTCACGGGTCTTGACGCTGGATTTGGCAAGCCGTTCCTTCGCCGCCGGCACGGCATCGGCATATTGCGGCAGCCAGCGCGCCTGCGCGACAACCATCTCGTCCACCATCTGCCAGACCTCCTCCGGCGTTGCGACGGCACCGACCAGCGGGTCATGCAGCACGGCAAGCTTCAAGAGATCGATATCGCCGCTCACCGCCGCATGCACTGACATGCGCTGCACATTAATCGAGGCCATGCAGGTGGCAGCGCAGGCTTCCGGCAGCGTGATGTCCGACACCATGTTGATGCCGAAACGGTCGACGAAGCCGGGCGACTCGATGATGGCGTCAGCCGGCAGATTGCTGATGACACCATTGTTCTTGAGGTTGAAATGGCCGCGATAGACGCGTCCCGTCTCCAGCGCCTCGAGAATATGGCTGGCATGTTCGTTGGAGCGCTTTGCCGGATCGATCGGCTTGGCAGCCGAGGCGAGAAACTGCGGAAATTCGGTTTCGAACCAGTTGCGCGTTTCGGTGGAGTGGCGCAGATACCCGCCGGTTTCACCGTGAATCCAGTCGGACATGTCGATCCAGCGGGCGATTTCCTCCGGCCGCTTGCGATACCACGGCAGATATTCCGAGAGATGGCCGTTGCTTTCGGTCGAATAGACGCCGAAGCGCTTCAGCACGTCGATGCGCAACTTCTCCTGCTGCGAGAAGACCGGATGCGCCTCGAAGGCGGCGACCAACTCTTCCTTGCCGATCTTGCGGCCGTTGAGCCGCAGATCAATGAACCATGTCTGGTGGTTGATGCCGGAGCAGATGTAATCCAGCTCGGACACGCTTTTGGCGCCAAGAATTTCGGCGATCTGTTCCGCACCATGCTGCACGCCGTGGCAGAGACCGACCGTATCGACCTTGCCATATTCGATGGCTGCCCAGGTGTTCATGGCCATGGGGTTGGCATAGTTCAGGAATTTTGCACCCGGGGCCGCGACTTCACGGATATCCTTGCAGAAATCCAGAATGACGGGAATGTTGCGCTGGCCATAGAGGATGCCGCCGGCGCAGATCGTATCGCCCACACATTGGTCGATGCCGTATTTCAGCGGAATACGGATATCATCGGCATAGGCTTCCAGACCGCCGACCCGCACGCAGCTGATGATGTATTTCGCGCCCTCCAGCGCCCGGCGGCGATTGGTATCGGCCGTCACCTTCACCGGGAAACCATTGGCCTCGACGATCTTTTCAAGGATCGCCTTGATCATATCGAGATTGTGCTGGCTGATATCCGTCAGCGCGACCTCGATATCGCGAAACTCCGGCACGCACAGGAGATCGGTGAACAGTTTTTTCGTGAAACCGACGCTGCCTGCGCCAATAATAGCGATTTTGAAACTCATAACGCCACCTCTGTTGCAAATCGAACGGGTGAAACGGGCCGAAGGATCGTGAAATGGCGCTGCAGAAAAATACCCGTAAGAATCCCGGAAAACCGGCCTTCCTCCCAATTTTTCAGCAGCAATATCCCGCTGGCTGTCTCCTCGGATCGGGATTATGCGTATAAAGACGGATAGGACCAGAGAAGGATTATGCTTTCATGGGTAATTTTGTGCTGCGCGATTTGATCGATCAGGGGCCCGGCATGCGCACCGTCTCGCTGCCGCGCGGCCGCCAGACGCTGCACACCATGCCAACCAGCAGCGGTTATGAAATCCGCCGCGGCGGCAATTATGACTGGGATGGGCGCAAACGCGGCCAGACGCCCTTCACGGTGCTGCAATATTGCATCGGCGGACAGGGCAACCTGCGTTACGAGAACCGCCATTATGTGGTGAAGCCGGGTGAAACCCTGCTGCTGCTGATCCCGCACAATCACCGCTACTGGCTGGAAGACGGCAAGGAATGGGAGTTCTTCTGGATTTCCATGAATGGCGAAGAGGCGCTGCGCATTCACCGCAACATCCTCGCCGTCACCGGCCCGATCCTCAAGCTCCAGCCCGAAACCGTCGATCACCTTGCCGAATGCTGCTCACGCCTCGTCAATGGCGCGGAAACGCCGGGAGCCGCCTCCGCCGTTGCCTATGAGGCGGCGATGACGCTTTATGACGATGTCTTCGGCTCGCACCCGTCTTTCGGCGGTGAATATCGTACCCTGCAACAGGTGTTGAGCTATATAGACAGCCACCTCGGCGAGCGGCTTTCGGTCAGCGATCTTGCGGCGGTGGCCGGCCTCAGCCGCGCGCATTTTTCCCGCATCTTCACGGCGAGCGAAGGCCTGCCGCCGGCTGAATTCGTGCTGCAGCGGCGATTGCGGCGGGCGGCAAAACTGCTGACCACGGCCGGGAATATTCCCGTCAAGGAAGTGTCCGTACTGTGCGGTTTCGAGGACCCGAACTATTTTTCCAAGGTCTTTCGCAGGCTCTATGGCACCAACCCCAGCGAATTTCGCACCACCGGCATGTATGCGAGCGTCCGGCAGGACGGAAGCTGAAAAAACAACTTCCTTTTGCCACGTTTCAGGCGATTAAGAATGGACGGAACAACCTCTTTGGAGACCGGCTGAGGTGAACAGCAAAATCCGCACGATCCTCGTCTTTCCAATCAGGGCAATCATCGTATTTGCCCTGATCCTCGACGGCATTTTCCGGCCGCTTTACCGGCCCATTATCAGAACCATATCCGGCCTGACATTCATCAGGCGACTGGAAAACCGGATCGCCGGCTTGCCGCGGCTCGCCATTCTTCTCTGTCTTGCCGTGCCCTTCGCCATTGCCGAACCCATGAAGATCATCGGCCTTCTCCTGATTGCCCACGGCGCAATGAAGACCGGGATCGGCCTGACGATCCTTGCCCATCTGGCAACCTTCCTGATCGTCGAACGCATCTATCACGCGGGCAGGGAAAAGCTCCTCACCTATGCCTGGCTCGCCTGGATCATGCGTTATGTGCGCTTCGCCCGTTCCTTTTACGATCGCGCCAAACTCGCGACCTTGAACTGGATCCGTCTGAGGGTCATGGAATTCCAGAGGTAGGGGCGTTTCCGTTATTTCCGGCGGCGCAGCGTCTTGAGGACATATTCCACAAGTGCGGTTGACTGCAGCGAAACGAGGATGATGGCAATGCCGAGCACCACGCGGGTTTCCGGCACCTCGTCAAACAGGAAATATCCGACAGCCGTGACGAACAGGATCGAGAGATAACCGACGGGGGCAAGGACGCTGGCATCGGCGATACGATAGGCCCGCAGAAAGCAATATTGCCCCATCTGCGCCAGAAGCCCGATGGCCAGCAGCGGACCCCAGTCGAGCGGCGCAACCGGCTTCCATGTCCAGATCGCCGGAACGGCAGTGATGACGGCAAGGCCGACGGTATAAAACACCATCATGACCGTGGTGTTTTCCTGCCGCAGCGCCCGGGTCTGGATCACGGCGAGCGCGCCGAACACCACCGACACAAGGACGACAAGCACGCCTGCGTTAAACTCCGCCCCACCCGGCCCGATAACGACGAGCACACCGGCAAAGGCAAGACAGGCCCCTGCCCAGCGATATCGGCTCACCCTTTCGCCGAGAAAGGCAACCGCCATCGCCATCGTCACCAGCGGTCGGGAAAAGCCGACGGCGTTGACGGTGGCAAGCGGCAGCAGGGTGATGGCGATGAAATTGCTGGTAAGCGCAATGGCGTTGCAGCAGATGCGGAAAAGGTTGCGCCAGGGATATTTGACGCGCAGCATCTCCATCCGATGCCGCCAGATGAGCGGCAGGATAAAGATGAGGCCGATCATGGCCCTGATGAAGACGAGCTGAAAGGCGGGATAGGTAACGCCCTGCGCCTTGACGAGCGCCGTCATTCCACCCGAAACGAGGGCCATATCCAGAAGCAGCCAGCCGACACCCGCGCGCGTATCCGTTTCGCGCGGGTTTTCCCGTTTTTCGCTTTGCCCGTGGCCATTCACGCCGATTGCACAAGATTGGCCATGAGGCGGAACGCCCCCGGCACCAGCTTGTCCATCTGGTGATGCAGCACGAGGCTGGTATGGGTATGCCGACCCTTGCCGATAACGCCCGAGACCAGCGCGCCCTTCAGCGGCTGCTCATCGACATCATGCATGGCCAGCAATGGCTCATAGACATCATCCCAGCGCGAGGCGAAATAAAGCCCGCGCTCCTTGTCCCAGCCCACCCAGTCGGCGGCATCGATGACATTGGGTCCGGCGAGCAGCGGATGATCGGGCAAGAGCATGGTCACCTCCGCCTTGGGGTCCGTTACCCGCCAGCGCAGCGACGGTTTGCCGATTTCAAGACGCCGGACCGGCGTTGTCTCCGGGTTCCATCCGTCGGTCGGCCGGTGATAGAGCGTGACCAGATGGCCGCCGTTTTCGACAAAACGATGGAGCTTCTCCGTCGCAGCAGTGAGATCCCTGCGGATGCCGAAGGCGAATATGCCGACGACAATTGTCGTGAAAGACGAGAGATCGCCGCCGAGCGCCTGCGCGTCGAGTTCGGTGACATCGAGACCCATGCGCGACATCCATGAGCCGACCCGGTCCGCACCGCCGCCGACATAACCGATCCGCGCGCCCTTGGGCAGCTTGAGGTCCAGCGACAGGATTTTCATGACGGACGGGGCCAGAAACCACGCCCGGCCAATATGCGGATAGGCGATGGGGGTGATCTGAAAGGCCGGCTGCGACCCGGAAATCGCCTCAAGCTGTGCAAGCCCCGCCGCGCCTTCGCCCGTGCGTTCGGCAATCCAGTCGTCTCCCGATTTTTGCACATTCCAGCCGCCGGCGCTCCTGAATGACAGCGGTGTATCCGCACCTTTCACGAGGGCCTGAAACACATGTGTGTCCCGGCCTTGTCCCAGCGGAACGAGAAAAGCATCCGGCGAAAGCGTGAGCGACTGCGCCGGCGTAACGAAAAACGGTTCTTCCAGATCGAAGAAGGCGGAAACCTCCCGCCCTTCAAGCGTTGCAGCCACACGCACGAAACCATGGCCGTTGCCGCCTGCGGCTTTCCAGTCCGGCTGATAGAGACCCGAGACAGCCGCGTTTTGATCGGCCGCGAGAGAAAAGACAACCGTCCTGCCAAGCGACTTGATGGATGAAGACACAGCACTCGGAAGGACCGGTGTTACCTTGACATCGAATTCGGCTGCCCGATCGGAAAGCTCCACATAAAGCGACGTTTCCCCGCCCGGAACGATCTCCGCCGGTTCGGCATAGGCCCTCTCGAAAAGATCAAGCGCCGTCAGAATGGCAGCATCGACCTCGGCCCGCTTGCGCGTGATCCTGTGGCCGTGCAAGTCCGTGAATTCGCTTGCCGCGGCTTCATCCACCTTTTGCAGAAGGGCTGCGGCATCCAGCAGCGATCTGGTGATTTCCCGCGCATCGGGAAAGGCCGCAATCGCCCTGGTGATGGCCTGTTCGGCCTCTACCAGTGCTTTCCGGGATTCGGCATCAAGCCCCGCAACGCCGGCAAGGGCGGCAAGCGTCGATGGCAGGTTGTCGAGGATCGATCCTTCTTCTCGATTGGCGGCGTCAGTGAGTTCGAGATGAAGGGGCCAGAGTTCCTGCGCCCGCTTCGGCCAGTGCCCCATTCCCTGCGAGGCATGGTAATAACGTGACCATTCGCCGATACGGTCATATTCGGCACCGGTTGCCTGCTCCTTGCCAGCCGCATTGATTGTCAGTGTCGTTTCCGGCGGCGGCACTTCGTCATCATAGGTATCGCCACCGCCCGACCATGCCGGGAGGTAGAACTTCGCCACCTTCCAGGGCTTCAGCCCCTCGGAGAAATGTTCAGGGTAAGCGGAAGGGTCGGCCGCCAGCGCAATCGCGCTTCTTGCAGCCCGCGTCATGGCACGGTGATGCCCGTGCTGCCCCGGCACATCGAGAAATGTCGGAATGACGATATCGGGCCGCTCCTTGCGATAGGCCCGCACCAGCCGCTCGACGATGCGCTGCTGCCCCCAGCGGCCGAAGGTCTGATCGCCATCCTTGGAGAAACCGAAATCGTGGATCATATCCGCCGGTCCGTGGCCGAGCCAGCTTATGTCGGCATCGATGACACGAGCGGCCTCTTCGAGTTCCCGCGAGCGAATGACACCAAGCGCCCCCAGCCTTTCCGGCCCCAGCGCATTTTGCCCGCCCTCGCCGCGTGTCGAACAGGCGATGATGATCCGCATGCCGAGTTCCATGCGGAAATAGGCAAGGAGGCCGTTCTGCTCATCATCCGGATGCGCGCCGGTATGCATGACGGTGGCGGTGGATTTCAGCGCACTCAGCTTGCGGTGCAGGCGAACGAGCCATGGATCGGCCATCTGCCGTTCGATGCGTTCGCGGGGGGTAAGCATGGGCGGTCTCCTCCAATATTCAGCCCGGCGCCTGTGTTGCGGCTCCCGGGGATGTCTCCAGTTTTGGTGTGACGATGTCGAACAGCGGCAGTGCCGCAGCGCCAAGGGCGGCGGTCAACTGCCCGGATTTGCCATGCATGACGCGCGGCAGTTCCCGCTGCCGCCGGCTTGCGACCGAAGTCGGCAAATCCCCCATGCGCTGAATGATCTCGCTGATGATGACCTCCGGTAGCGCGCCGCCGAGGATGACCGTCTGCGGATCGAGAATGTTCTCCAGCATGGCAATCATCGGCGCGAGATGGGCTGCGGCATCGTCGATCCACTCTGTCACGACCGGATCGCCGGCTTTGAACAGGGCTTCAAGATCGCCAAGTTCAGTATCGGCGATACCGGCATGGCCGAGCTTTTCCTTCAGCACATAAACGGAGGCATAGGCTTCGAGGCAACCTTTCTGCCCGCAGGAAGGGCAGGCCCTGCCCCGCGGCGATACGGTGACGTGACCGATTTCGCCGGCGTTTCCGAATGCGCCGCGATAGGGCGCGCCATCCTGAATGATGCCAAGACCGATACCGACGCCGAAATAGATCATGCAGAAATTGGGGATCGCCAGCCCCGCACCGAACAGGCGTTCCCCGACGGCGGCGGCCGTCGCGTCATTTTCCACCACCACCGGCTGGCCGCAGGCATCGCTCAGCATCTGGCGGGCATCGATGCCGCCCCAGCCGGAAAGGGTCGTTGGCCCGACCGAGGTCATGCCATCAATCTCGAAGGGACCGGGCATGACGACGCCGGTGCCGAGCAGCCTGCAACCGAGATTTTTCGCGACAGCCGTGTGCTCGGCGGCGAAGCTCTTGAATATGGCCTCCGGCGTGGTGTCCGTGAGCGGCGTGACGCGATAGGTACGCAGCACGCCGGCCAGATCGAGGCCGACGGTGACCATATGGTCGGCGGCAATTTCAACGCCGATCGTCGCGCCGCCATCCGGGTTGACGGCGAACTGGATCGGCGGCTGGCCCCTGCCGGTGCGGCGGCGGCCGAGTTCCTTCAGCAATTCCTCGCCCACCAGCTCATCGACGATGTTGGCGACTGCCTGGGCTGTCAGGTGGGTGACCTTGGCGATCTGGGCGCGGCCGAGCGAACCGTGCCGCCTGACGAGGTCGAGGACGACTCGCCTGTTATGCTCGCGGCTCCGCTCAGGATTTTTTCCGATTGCTACGGGATAGGCATCCACCGTGTGCACCGTCATCTCTTCAATTTCCCCGTCCCTTGGAAAATTCATAACGTCCAAATGACGATAAGCGCAATATAATAATTCAAGTAAATTATCTTATTGACAAATGCCCGTGTTCGGAGAACCGTAGAGAACGACCGGGGGTCAGGCTCGCATGGGGATGGGACACGAAACTTCCCGTTGCCGGCCGAATAAGTGAGCGCGCGCGAAAGCGCGGATAAAGGGAACGATCGCTCCGCATCCGGAAGACCGGACGGAGAAAATGGAGGGTTACATGCGCAGGGCAACTCTGTTCGCCGGCTTGGTCGCCGGTTTCAGCACATTTGCATTCAACGCCGCCCAGGCGGTTGAAATCGAATATTGGCAATATGTCTTCGACACACGCGTAAAAGCCATGGACGAGCTAATCGCGGAATTCCAGAAGGCCAATCCTGACATCACCGTCAAGCAGGTGACCTTCCCTTACGCCGATTACCAGACGCGCGTCATCGCCGCCAATCTTTCCGGCAAGGGCCCTGATGTGATGCAGCTGTTTTATGGCTGGCTGGACAAGTTCGCGGCCGGCGGCATTTTGCAGCCACTGCCGACCGACACCTTCCCGCATGACAAGATCGAAAGCGAATTCTTCCCGATCGTCAGCGCCATGAAGCGCGGCGACGATTATTACGGCCTGCCGACGGCGGTTCGTTCGCTGGCGCTCTTCTACAACAAGAAGCTCTTCACCGAAGCGGGCCTTGACGCAGCCAATCCGCCGAAGACGCTCGACGAATTCGTTGCCGCAGCGGAAAAGATCGCCAAGCACGACGCCGCCGGAAACCTGACGGTCGCCGGCTCGACGCTCGACATGGGCGGCCAGGACCACCAGTGGTGGCGTGAAGTCCTCATTCGCCAATATGGCGGCGAGCCCTATACCGACAACGACCAGAAGGTCACCTATAATAGCGAGGCGGGCGTTCAGGCGTTGAAATTCTACACCAGCCTGCAGCTTGAAAAGAAGATCGGTCAGGTGGGCTTCATGGATGAGGGCCAGGCCGCCTTCCGCGCCGGCAAGGCCGGCATGACCATCGACGGCACCTTCCGGCTGGGCTCGTTCCGCACCATCAAGGATTTCGAATGGGGCGTGACCGAACTTCCCACCAACGACAAGAACATCCGCTCCAACTATGCGAGCTATTTCGCCAATGGCATCAGCGCCAAGACGACGGGTGAAGAGCTTGAGGCGTCGAAGAAGTTCCTCGCCTATATCTCTTCCCCGGAAGCCATGGCGATCTGGCTGAAGACGGTGGGTGAACTGCCGGCACGGCGCTCTGCGGCCCTGACCGAAGAAAACCTGAAGGACCCGATCTACGCGCCGTTCCTGAAGGGTCTGGAATATGCCCATACGACGCTGTTCATGGATGAAGCCGCCCAGCGGCAGAACGCCATCGACATGACCAACCGGGTGCTTCTCGAAGGGCAGTCGGTCGAAGATTCCATCAAGCAGGCAGCCGAGGCCGAGCAGGAAATCATCGACGCGGCGAAACCCTGAAAACCGCAGGTCCAACAATGACAGCGATAGATCAACAGGGGGCGGCATCCGGCCGCCCCGGCGGCTCCTTTGGAGATCGCCTTTCCATGCGCACCAAACGGCTTTTGTGGATCTGGAGCTTTCTGGCGATCCCGATCCTGTTTTACAGCGTCATCCGTTTTTACCCGACGCTGCAGGCCTTCTATCTGTCCTTCACCAACTGGGACCTGCTCAGGCCGGCAAAGTTCATCGGCATCGCCAATTACGTCAAGCTGTTCAAGGACCCGCAATTCTGGAAGGTGTTCAAGAACACCTTTGCCTATCTTATCGTCGGCACGCCGATCAGCCTCGTTCTGGCTTTCGTCATCGCGTTTTATCTGGACCGGGTGCGCATTCTGCACGGTTTCATCCGCGCGCTTTATTTCCTGCCCTACCTGACCACGGCTGCCGCCATGGCCTGGGTCTGGCGCTGGTTCTATCAGCCGCCGCCCATCGGCATCATCAACGACGTCCTCGGCATGATCGGCATTCCCCAGCAACCATTTATTCGCTCCACCGATCAGGCGCTTTATTCGGTCATGGTAACCGCCATCTGGGCGGGCCTTGGTTTCCAGATCATCATCTTCATGGCCGGGCTGCGCGCCATTCCGACAACTTTTTACGAAGCCGCCCGCATCGACGGGCTGGGTGAATGGGCGATCCTGCGCAAGATAACCTTGCCGCTTCTGAAACCCACCACCGTTTTCCTCGTGGTGTTTTCCTCGATCGGCTTCCTGCGCATTTTCGACCAGGTCTATAACATGACCACCAATGATCCGGGCGGCCCGCTCGGCTCCACCAAACCGCTGGTGCTGATGATCTACCAGACCGCGTTCAACTCCTATGCGATGGGCTATGCCGCCGCGCAGACGGTTGTCCTGTTCACCATTCTTCTCGTCGTATCGCTGATCCAGCTCTGGGTCCTGAGGGAAAAGAAATGAGCGAAGCCTCGCCACTCTCCCACGCCCGTATCCGCCCCGGCCGCATTCTCGCCTGGACGCTGCTGTTCATCGGCGGCCTGATCATGGTTTCGCCGCTGCTCTTCATGTTCGCGACCTCGTTCAAGACGGCGGATCAGGTTTACGATCTAAGTCTCATTCCGGCTGCGCCGACGCTTGCAAACTACATCACCGTCATGGCCGACGGCCGCTTCCTGCGCTGGTTCTTCAACTCGATGCTGGTTGCGGTCATCGTCACCGTGTCCAACTGCTTCTTCGACAGCCTCGTCGGGTACACGCTGGCAAAATTCGAGTTTCGCGGCCGTTATTTCATCTTCCTCGCCATCCTCTCGACGCTGATGATACCGACAGAAATGCTGGTCATTCCCTGGTATCTGATGTCCAGCCAGCTGGGCTGGCTCGACAGCTACTGGGGCATCATGTTCCCGGGCATGATGACGGCCTTCGGCACCTTCCTGATGAAGCAGTTCTTCGAGACGGTTCCGAACGACTTCATCGAGGCTGCGCGCGTTGATGGGCTGAATGAATTCCAGATCTGGTGGAAAGTCGCCCTGCCGCTGGTGACGCCGGCGCTCTCCGCACTCGCGATCTTCACCTTCCTCGGCAACTGGACAGCCTTTTTCTGGCCTCTGATCGTCACGACAAGCAAGGAACTCTACACCCTGCCTGTCGGTCTTTCGAGCTTTGCCGTGGAACAGCAGATCCAGTGGGAAATGATCATGACGGGCGCAGCCATTGCGACCATCCCTACCCTCATCGTCTTCATCGTCCTGCAACGCTACATCGTGCGCGGTGTGATGCTGGCGGGCCTGAAAGGATAATATCATGGCCGATATCAACCCGCGCCAGTTGGATAGCAGCAAGTTTCCCGACCCTGTCTACAAGGAAACCGTGCTGCGCCCGCTTTTCGACGGCGCCAAGAACCACCATGTCGACGGCTTCCGCCGCATAGACCGCGCTCATCTGGTCATGCTGCGCGAAACCGGCATTCTCGATGCCGAAACAGCGGCGAAGATCGCCGGCGCGCTTGAGGATATCGACAGGACCATCGAGCCCTCCGAGCTTGTCTATACCGGCGAAGTCGAGGATTTCTTCTTCCTGATCGAGAAGGAGCTGAAAGCCCGCATCGGCGTCGATGTCGCCGGCCGCCTGCACACGGCCCGCTCGCGTAACGATATCGATCACACGCTGTTCAAGATCGGCCTGAAAGACAAGATCGACACGCTCACCGCCAAGGCGCGGGTTTTGCTGAAAGCGTTGATCGATGCCGCCGAGCGTAACCAATCCACGCTGATCGTGGCCTATACGCATGGGCAGCCGGCCCAGCCCACCACCTTCGGCCACTATCTTTCCGCCGCCATTGAGGTGCTGATCCGGGATATTGACCGCTTCGCGGAGGCACGCCGCATCGTCGATCTTTCGCCGATGGGCGCTGCCGCCATCACCACCTCGGGCTTCCCCATCGATCGGGCGCGGGTTGCCGAATTGCTGGGCTTCGCCGCACCCTTACGCAATTCCTATTCCTGCATCGCCGCCGTGGATTATACGACGGCAACCTATGGCGCGATCGAACTGATGTTCCTGCATCTCGGCCGGCTCATTCAGGATTTCCAGTTCTGGACGAGTTTTGAGGTCGGCCAGATCTACGTGCCGAATTCGCTGGTGCAGATTTCCTCGATCATGCCGCAGAAACGCAACCCGGTGCCGATTGAGCATCTGCGCCACCTCGCCAGCCAGACATTCGGCCGGGCGCGGACCGTGCTGGATGTGATGCACAACACGCCTTTCACCGACATGAATGACAGTGAGGGCGAGACGCAGGGCATGGGTTACGAGGCCTTCACTTCTGCCGGCCGGGTTCTCGATCTGCTCGCCAGCCTCGTTGGCCAGATCAGCATCGATCCTGAAAGGGTCGACCAGAACATCCGCCGATCCTGTATCACCATCACGGAACTGGCGGATTCGCTTGTCCGCATCGAAGACCTGTCGTTCCGCCAGGCGCATGAAATTGCCGCGACCGTCGCCAAAAGCGTCGTCGCCCTGAAGGGCGACCTGCCGAATGACGGTTACCAGCCGTTCCTCAAGGCGTTTCATGAACTGACAGGACGCGAGACCGGCATCGACGAGGAAAAGTTCGGACAGATCGTCTCGCCGGAACACTTCGTCGCGGTGCGCGCCCGTTTCGGCGGCCCGGCGCCTGAACCCATGCGGGAAGCGATTGCGGCGTACCGCGAAAGGCTGGGCGCTTTTGATGCGGAAGCACAGCGGTTCGCCGATCATGAAGCGGCGAAAGCCGCCGAACTGGCAGAGAAATTCACCGCCCTGACGGGAGCGCGATAATGGCGACAATCGAACTCAATCAACTCGTGAAGCGCTACGGCAAGGTCGAAGCGGTCAAAGGCATAGATCTCGCCATTGAAGACGGCGAGTTCGTCGTTTTTGTCGGCCCTTCCGGCTGCGGCAAATCCACCACGCTGCGCATGATCGCCGGGCTGGAGGAGATTTCCGATGGCACGCTGAAGATCGCCGGTAACGTCGTCAATGAGAAAGAACCGAAACAGCGCAACATCGCCATGGTCTTCCAGAACTATGCGATCTATCCGCATATGACGGTTCGCCAGAATATCGGTTTCGGACTTTACACATCGAAGCTCGACAAGACGGAAAAGAACCGCCGCATCGAAGAGGCCGGCCGGGTGCTGGGGCTTGAGGCCCTGCTCGACCGCCGCCCCGCAGCCCTGTCGGGCGGCCAGCGTCAGCGCGTCGCCATCGGCCGCGCCATGGTGCGCGATCCCGCGGCCTTCCTGTTCGATGAGCCGCTATCCAATCTCGACGCGCAGTTGAGATCGCAGATGCGCATTGAAATCAAGCGCTTGCACCAACGTCTTAAGACGACAACCGTCTACGTCACCCATGATCAGGTGGAAGCCATGACCATGGCGGACCGTATCGTGGTGATGAAGGACGGCCATATATTGCAGGTCGGCACGCCGACGGAACTTTACGAAACACCCGTCGATATCTTCACCGCCCGCTTCATCGGCAGCCCCTCGATGAACCTGCTGCGAGGGACCAAAACAACCAGCAGCGTTGCGCCATCCGCCAACGGTGAGCTTCTGATCGGCGTCCGGCCGCATGATCTGCTGGTCGGCGAGAACGGCGCTGCACAGGGAACGTTTACACTTGAGGGAACGGTAACGGCGGTCGAGCCGCTGGGGCCGGAGACGCTCGTGCATCTGGATACCGACACCACCTCGGTGATCGCCACGGCCCGGGGCAAATCCATTCCCGCCGTCGGCAGCCGGTTGCAATGCCAGGCGACAACAGGCGCGCTTTATCTTTTCGATGCGAAAACGGAAAAGCTTCTGGGCCGCGCATGATGACAACAGAAAAAACAGCCGTCATCAGCATCGGCCGGATCTATTGCGACCTCATTTTCACCGGGCTCGATGAATTGCCTGTGCTCGGCCGGGAACTGTTTGCCCGCGACATGGAAATTGCTGCCGGCGGCGGCGCCTTCATTGCCGCCGCACATTTTGCCCATATAGGCCGCCCGGTTGCGTTGCTGGCAAGGCTTGGCACCGATACGTTTTCGCGCGATATCGGTGAGAAAATGGCAAAAAGCGGCGTCGACCTGCAGTTTCTGGAACATGCAACAGATGCCGGACCGCAAGTCACGGTGGCGACGGTGGTCGGTCAGGACCGGGCATTTCTGACGCGCCGCGCCGGTGCCGCCCGGCCGTCAACGCTGGATGCCGCCTTTGCGTGGAGCAAGGCGAGACATCTGCACATCGCCGAATTCGCTACCCTGCACGAGATTCCCGATCTGGTCTCACGCGCCAAGGCGAGCGGATTGTCCGTTTCTCTCGATCCAAGCTGGGATGCAGCGCTGATCTACGACAAGGGCCTGCTCAGGGCCTGTGCGGGCGTCGACGTGTTTTTGCCCAATCTCGAAGAGGCCGAAGCGATCACTGGTCATTCTGACCCGGAAACCGCGATCCGCGCCCTGGCAGAGACGTTTCCCGTCGTGGCCTTGAAAGGCGGCGCGCAGGGCGCGTGGGTTTCCTCTCAGACGGGGCTGCAGCATGTGGCGGCCCAGAAAGTCCCGGTTATCGATACGACCGGCGCAGGCGATGCCTTTAATGCCGGTTTTCTGGATGCGTGGCTTCAGGGGCAGGACGAACAGCGATGCCTCAAAGCCGGGGTCGCTGCGGGCAGCCTTGCCGTGCAGGCGGCAGGCGGTGCACCGAGGGTGACCGCCGCCGCTTGAGGCATCCCGCCTGTTTTACTCGCCACGCGGAAAACGCTGGTTTTCCTCCAGCACGTTGAGGTCCATGTGGTTGCGCATATAGCGCTCCGAGGCTTTCTGCAGGGGCTGGTAATCCCACGGATAATAGGCGCCGTTGCGCAGCGCCTTGTAGACCACCCAGCGTCGCGCCTGGCTTTCGCGAACGGCGGCGTCGAACACCGGCAATTGCCAACGCCGGCCAATCTCGGCGGAAAGCGATGATAGCACATCGCTGAAAGCAGGATCGCCGGCAAGGTTGGTGCGCTCTTCCGGATCGGCCTCGAGATCATAGAGCAGCGGCGGATCGGCCTCGCAGACCGACAGCTTGTAGCGGCCGTCCCTGATGGCGACGAGCGGTGCGATGGAGCCTTCGGCGGCATATTCCATCGGCACCGGGCCACGCCCGCCGGTCCCGTGAGCCAGCGCCGCCAGATCTTCGCCATCCGTCCAGCGTTTGAGTGACGTAATATCAAGCCCGGCAAGTCCACACAGCGTCGGCGTGACATCGAGTGTCGAGACAGGGGCATCGATCAAAGCCGGCTGCCAGCCGGGTGCGGCCACCATCAGCGGCACACGGGCGGACCCCTCGAAGAAACACATCTTGAACCACAGGCCACGCTCGCCCAGCATATCGCCATGGTCTGACAGGAAGAGGATGATCGTGTCCTCCTCCATCCGCGTCGCCTTCAGGACGTCGAGAATTTCGCCGACCTTTTCGTCGATATAGGAGATATTGGCGAAATAACCGCGTCGTGCCCGGCGTATCTGCTCGCCTGTGATCTCGAACGCCCCGTGATCGCAGGCTTCCAGCAGCCGTTTCGAATGCGGGTCGTGTTCATCGAAGGAAAGCGCTTCCGTCTCTGGCTCGAGCGCCGGGCAGTCTTCATAGAGGTCCCAGAATTTGCGCCGCGCCACATAGGGGTCGTGCGGGTGGGTGAAGCTGACCGTCAGACACCACGGCCGGTCGTCAAGGCGGCGCGACAGGTCGTAAAGCTTGCGGGTGGCGTTATAGGCCACCTCGTCGTCATATTCCATCTGGTTGGTGATTTCGGCGACACCCGCGCCAGTCACCGAACCGAGATTGTGATACCACCAGTCGATCCGCTCACCCGGCTTGGTATAATCGGGTGTCCAGCCGAAATCGGCGGGATAGATATCCGTCGTCAGGCGCTCTTCGAAGCCATGCAGCTGGTCCGGGCCGACGAAATGCATCTTTCCTGAGAGGCCTGTGTAATAACCCGCCGCCCGCAGGTGGTGCGCATAGGTCGGAATATCGGAAGCAAATTCGGCGGCATTGTCGTAAACCCGCGTGCGACTCGGCAATTGCCCGGACATAAAGGAGGCGCGGGCCGGCGCGCAGAGCGGGCTTGCCGTATAGGTGTTGGCGAAGCGGACGGACCGCTTCGCCAGTGTTTTGAGATGGGGTGCGTGAAGAAAATCGGCCGGGCCGTCGGGAAAAAACGTCCCGTTGAACTGGTCGGCCATCAGGATCAGGATATTGGGACGCGGCATTTCCACTTTCCGACTTAGAGACCAAGCTTGCCTTTGACGGCGTCCGCACCCGGCTTGCCATCCAGCGTGGTAACGCCCTGCAGCCAGCCATCCAGCGCCTGCGGATTGGCCTTCAGCCATGCCGCTGCCGCAGCTTTCGAATCCTCGCCGCCGAGAATGGAGCCCATCAGGGTATTTTCCATGCCGATATCGAATTTGAGGTTCTTGAACAGCGTCGCCGCATTCGGGCATTGCTGCGGCCAGCCGGTGCGGGCGAGCGTATAGACCTCAGCCCCACCGAAATTCGGACCGAAATAGGCGTCGCCGCCGGAGAGATAGGCAATATCGATCTTCTCGTTCATCGGATGCGGCGCCCAGGCGAGGAAGACCACCGCCTTCTTGTCCCTGCCCGCCCGTTCCACCTGCGCCAGCATCGCCTGTTCGCCGGATTCGACGAGCTGCCAGCCCTTCAGGCCGAAATCATCGGCGTCGATGATCTTCTGAATATTCTGGTTGGCCGGTGCGCCCGGCTCGATGCCGTAAATCTTGCTTTCGAATTCATCTGCATGTTTGGCGAGATCGGCAAAATCCTTGACGCCCTTTTCCGCCATATAGGCCGGTACTGCCAATGTGAACTTTGCACCCTCGAGGTTCTTCGTCATCACCTCGGCCGCCTTGGCGGCATTCAGATCGTCCACGAAGGATTTCTGCGCCGGCATCCAGTTGCCAAGGAAAACGTCGATCTCGCCGTTTTTCATCGCCTGATAACCGATCGGCACCGACAGTGTCTTGACGTCAGCCTCATAACCCAAGGCATCCAGCAGCACGGAGGCAACGCCATTGGTGGCGGTGATGTCGGTCCAGCCTGGATCGCTGAGGCGGATCGTCTTGCAGGCCGCATCATCGGCCGCCTGAAGCGGGGTGGAGAAGGCCGCCACGGACAGAAAAAGACCGGCGGCGATGCGATGCAGATGAGAAATGGTTTTCATTGCGGCTCCCCTTTTATCAATCCAGTTTATTGAACACCACGTTGCTTTTGCCTGTGAAGCGGGTATTTTTCGATAGTTGATATAAGGAATTTTAATGTCAGACCGGCCGCTTGATCTGGGATGGATGCGCATTTTCACCGAGGTTGCCCGCCGCGGCAGCCTGACGGCGGCGGCTGCATCCCTGCGGCTGACCCAGCCGGCCGTTAGCTATCAGATTCGCCGGCTGGAGGAGGAACTCCGCGTAGCGCTCGTGCAGCGCAGACATCGCGGCATCGAACTGACGACGGAGGGGCAGAGGCTGTTCGAGATCGTCTCACGCAATGTCGACGCCATCGACCTTCTCGCTCAGCAGCTTCGCCGGACGGAGGAACGGCAGACCATCCGTCTGCACACGGATTACGCCTTCTCGTCCCTGTGGCTCATCCCGCGCATGCACGGCTTTCGCGCGCTCAACCCCGACATCAACATCCAGATCGTCGCCACGCAGGACCCACTCGGCCAAGGCAAACACGACAGCGACGTGATGGTGATTTTCGGCACGCGGCAGGAGGCGGGCGAAGGAGCGGTATTGCTGCTTTCGGAAAAGGTCACGCCGGTCTGCTCGCCGGCGCTCCTGGCGGAAACGCCGGCACCGGCGGGCGTCGCTGATTTTTCACGCCATAAACTCATCCACCTCGAAAACACGTCACAGGCGCACTGGTTCGACTGGGCTGCCTATTTCAAGCATTTTGGCGTGCATCGCGGTGCCGAGCATGATGGCGGCGATATCAGCTTCAACAATTACACCATGGTGGTGCAGGCAACCATCGGCGAACAGGGTTTCGCGCTCGGCTGGGCCGGGCTGGTCGATCCGTTGCTCGAGGCCGGCGTGCTGGTGACGGCAGGCCCGAGCCTTGATGCACCGGGACGCGGCTACTGGCTGATGCGACCGAAAAGCAGCGACAGTGCGGTGAGAAAACTCACCGGCTGGCTGATCGACGAGCGACGATGACGCCGCCCGCCAGCCTGTACCGTTTGCGGTTCAGATGGGATAGTGCAGCGGCCCATCCTGCAGCGTGACCCAGCGTAGCTCGGTGAATTCCGCAATGCCCGCCGTGCCGCCAAAACGGCCGTATCCGGAGGCCTTGACGCCGCCGAAAGGCATCTGCGCCTCATCGTGAACAGTCGGGCCGTTGATGTGGCATATGCCGCTTTCGATGCGGGCGGCAATGGCAAGCGCCCGTGCCTGATCCCTGCCGAAAATCGCAGCGGAAAGACCGAACTCGGTTTCGTTGGCGATGCTCACCGCCTCATCGATGCTGCCGGCCCTGATGATGGAGACGACGGGACCGAAGCTTTCCTCGGCGTAAAGCCGCATGGCCGGCGTGACGCCATCGACGGCGATCGCATCCACCATCGTGCCATTGCCGCCGCCGCCCGCGACCAGCCGCGCGCCCTTGGAAACGGCGTCATCCACCAGCGCCCGGATGCGCGATGTCGCTTCGGCGCTGACCAGCGAGCCAAGCGGTGTTTTGCCCTCACGCGGATCGCCGGCCGTGAGGCTCGAAGCCTTTTTGGCGAAGGCCTCGACAAATCTATCGGCAACGCTGTCGAGCACGATGATGCGCTCCGTCGACATGCAGATCTGGCCCTGGTTCATATAGGCGCCGAAAGCGGCAGCCGCGACAGCCGCATCGATATCGGCATCGTCAAGCACGATGAACGGCGCCTTGCCGCCAAGCTCCAGCAAAGCGGGTTTCAGGTAACGGCCGGCCGTTTCGGCAATCACCCGGCCGACGCGGGTCGAGCCGGTGAAATTCACGCGTCTGACGGCGGGATGCGCGATCAGCGTATCGACGATCTTAGCCGCATCTTCCGGCGCATTGGAGACGGCGTTGAGCACGCCCTTGGGCAGACCGGCGGAAGCGATCGCCTCGATGATCAGCGCATGGGTGCGCGGGCAAAGTTCCGAGGTCTTCATGACAACCGTATTGCCGCAGGCAAGCGGCGTGGCGATGGAGCGGACGCCGAGAATAACCGGCGCATTCCACGGCGCCATGGACAGGACAACACCTGCCGGCTGACGCAATGCCATTGCCATGGTTCCCGGACGGTTGGAGGGGATGATCTCGCCCTTGATCTGGGTCGTCAGGCTTGCCGCCTCCACCAGCATGTCGCTCGCCAGTTTGACGTTGAACCCGGCCCAGGCATCGGTTGCGCCAATTTCTTCCTTCATCGCCTGGGTGATGTCAGGCCCGGCGGCGAGGAGCGCCTGCGCGGCGGCCAGAAGCAGGCGGCGGCGTTCACCGGGCGGGGTTGCCGACCAGACGGGAAAGGCCGCGGCCGCGGCATCGGCCGCACGGGTGGCGTCCTCCACCGTTGCCGCCGCGGCACTGGTCGCCACATCGCCGGTAATGGGGTTGCTGCGTTCGAAACGCTTGCCGCTTACGGCCGGGCAATGATCGCCGCCGATGAAAAGATTGACAGTCTGCATGGTCTTTCTCCTGAGTTCAGACAATGGCGGCGGTGGTGCCGCCGAGAAACGCCCGTTGCACGGCGGGATCGGCGGACAGGGCCTCAGCCGTGCCTGCCCCGACGATCCGTCCTGCTTCCAGCAAATAACCGCGATCGGCAAGCGCAAGGCTTTCGCGCACATTCTGCTCCACAAGCAGAATGGAAAGGCCGCTCTTCTTGATCTCCGCCAGGGCGGCAAAAAGTTCCTGCGTGACGATGGGCGCAAGGCCAAGGCTCGGCTCGTCCAGCAGCAGATAATCCGGCGCCGACATCAAAGCCCGCCCGATGGCGACCATCTGCTGTTCGCCGCCGGACATGGTGCTGGCAAGCTGCTGCCGCCGCTCCGCAAGGCGGGGAAACAGTGCGAAAATATGCTCTCGTGTCGCCTTTTCCGCCGAACGGGCATGGCGGGGATTGGCCCCGAGACGGAGATTGTCCTCCACCGTCAGCGCCGCGAAAATTCCGCGCCCCTCCGGCACCAGCGCCACGCCCCGCTCCACGATCTGATGGGCGGGAACAGCGGCAAGCGACGAACCGTTGACGCGCACGTCTCCGGAGGCCGGAGCCACCATGCCGCCGACCGCTTTCAGCAGTGATGACTTGCCGGCGCCATTGGCACCGAGCAGCACCACCGTTTCGCCCTTGGCGACATTGAGCGATATGCCGTCAACCGCCAGATGTTTGCCGTAACGGATTGTCAGTGCGTCTATTTCAAGCATGTGCCGCTCCCAGATAGGCGGAAATGACCTGCGGATCATCAAGCACCAAGGCCGTCGGCCCATCGGCGATCTTGCGACCGGCCGCCATGACCACGGATCGCGGGCAGAGCGCGCGCACGGCGGCCATGATATGTTCCACCAGCAGGATCGTCGTACCCTGCGATGCCAGCCGCCGGATCAACGCTATTCCTTCCTGCAGCTCCGTGGGGTTGAGGCCCGCAAGCCATTCGTCGAGAAGCAGAAGCTTCGGTTCGCCCGCCAGCGCACGCGCCAGTTCAAGGCGTTTCTGGTCGATGTAGGTGAGATCGCCGGCCGGCATGGTTTCCCGCCCGGCAAGGCCTATTCTTTCGAGGCAGGCCCGCGCGACCTTCTCCGCCTCAAGACGGGACAGGCGTCGCGGCCCGAACATGGCCGATACGGCAACGTTTTCAAGCAGGGAAAGCGACGGCAAAAGCCGCACCAGCTGGAAGGTGCGTGCCACGCCGGCGCGCGCAATCACATCCGGCCGCTTGCCGGCAATCTCCTGCCCTTCGAGCCGGATCGACCCTTCGGTGGGCTTCAGCGCCCCGGAAATCAGGTTCATCAGCGTCGTCTTGCCGGAGCCGTTCGGCCCGAGCAGCCCGACGACCTCGCCGGCCTCGATGGTGAGGCCAAGGCCATCCACCGCCTTCAGCCCGCCGAAGGTCTTGCGGATATCGGTGATTTCGAGAACGGCGCTCATGCGGCTTTCTCCTTTTTGCGCAACTTCTCCAGTGCCGCCAGCACGCCATCCGGAAGAACAAAGACGATGAGGATGAAGAGAGCGCCGAGAATGATGGAGAAATGGTTGGGGAAGTTGGCGCCCAGCCACTCGAACAGCAGGAACAGCGGCACCGCACCGAGAATGGGTCCCCAGCGGCGTGTGGCTCCGCCGAGCAACGCCATGATGACGGTGAGGAACGATACCTGCGGATTAAAGACGATGGCCGGCTCGATATAGACCCAGCGCGGGGCTTGAATGGCGCCGACCAGCGTGATGATCGTGGCCGAAAGCACGAAGAGCGTCAGCTTGGTGCGGGCAAGATTAATGCCCGCATGGGCGGCCACGACCTCGTCGTCACCGATTGCCTTCAATGCCAGTCCGAGCTTGCTGCGATCGATCAGGATCGCCAGCAGGAGGGTGATGACAGCCAGCGCCAGCAATTGCCAGAGCACATGCTGCGGCTCCAGCGGCAGGAAGATGTAACGCCCGAGCGTGCCGGTCACGTTCACCTCGTACCAGGTGATGAGCTGGCGGATGAGCTCGGCAAGGCCAAAGGAAAAGATCACGAAATAAATGCCGGCGACGCGCAGTGTGGAAAGCCCGACGACAAGCGCCAGCGCCGCGCCGACAAGGGCCGCGCACAGGAGCACGACCGGCCATGGCAGAACCTCGCTCAGCACCGCGACCGTATAGGCCCCGACACCGAAGAAAGCGACGGTGGCGAGCGAGATATAGCGGGTCGGGCCGGAAAACATCGCCCAGGCGGAGGCGAGCGTCGCATAACCGAGAAGGCCGATGATGACGCCGACGCCATAGGCATCGAAAAAAAAGGGGGAAAGCGCCAGCAGTGCAGCTGCGGCAAGGCCGATGAGAAGCGGGATCATTTGCCCCTCCTTGCGAAAATGCCTTCCGGACGCCAGAGCAGCACCACGAGGAAAAGCAGATAAGTGGCGGCAAGCGTGAGGCCGGGATCGACATAAACGAGCACGAAGGTTTCCACGAGGCCGAGCAGCAGGCCGGCCACCAGCGCACCAAGCAGATTGCCGACACCGCCCATGATGACAACGACAAGCGCCTTCATGGTGAAGACCACGCCATAGGAGGCGGAAAAGGTCTGGTACATCGAAATCATCACCCCACCTGCCACGGCGAGTGCGCCGCCAAGGGCAAAGCCGATCGAGGCCACACGGTTCACATCAATGCCAACCAGCGGCGCGGATTTGGGCGTAAGCGCCACCGCCCGCAGGTTGAGACCCCAGCGGCTGTGGGTGAGCGCCAGATAAAGCCCGCCACCGATCGCGACCGACAGGCCGAAGGACAAGAGCCGGTTCAGCGCCACGGTTGTGCCGAAGATATCGACGCCTTCGGCAAGATAGGAATAGGAATGGTAGTTGCCGCCAAACGCCACGAGCATGATGCCCTGGATAACGAAGAGCAGCCCGAAGGTCGCCAGAATGGAATCGACTTCCAGACGGCCGGAGCCCCCCGAACGGCGCACCAGCGGCCGCATCATGACCCGATAGATCGCGAAAGACAGGCCGTAACCGAGCGGCACGATGATGAACAGCGACCAGAGCGGCGACAGGCCATAGCTGGAAAACAGCACGAAGGCGATGAAGGCAGCCGCAATCAGCACTTCGCCATAAGCAAGGTTCATGATGCGGGCGATGCCATATTGCAGCGAAAGTCCAAGCGCGATCAGCGCATAGGTCCCTCCCAGCATCAAGCCGAAGATGAGGGTGGATAAAAACAAGGGAATGTCTCCAGTCTGGAACATGGCCGAAGCCTGCCGGCCGGGGTTCACGGCCCCGGCCGGCAAAGGCTCACCATTGCGGCTTCGGAATGACCGGCTTTGCCACGCCTGAACGGTCCGCCGGCGCAATCGCCACAAAGCGGTCACCCTGCCATTGCCCCGCCCACCAGAGCTGCCGAAGCTGGTTGTCTTCAAGCTTGACCGGGCCGATGACGGTGTCGAAGCTTCCCGTCGAAAGTTCATTTGCCACAGCCGCCTTGTCGAGGCCGACGCGTTGAACGGACTGGGCCAGCATTTCGAGGCTCGCATAGGTGATGGCGCTTGCCCAGCTGTCCGGTTTGGCGCCGATAAAGGCCTCGTGGCGCCTGAAATAATCCTCGATCCTGTCGCTGCTGCCATCAACGCCGCCGATGCTGATCACGCCTTCCTGCTTGCCATCGGAGACCTTCGGGAAGATCGGGAAAGCACCGCCGACGCCGACATAAAGAACCTTCGGGTTAAACCGGGCCGTCTGCGCCTGTTTCGTCACCGCGAAACTGTCGGGCGGATAGGAAAAGGCGATGAAGCTGTCCGCGCCGCTCGCCGCCGCCTCGTTCACCAGTGCTGCGAAATCCGAAGTGCCGACCGGATAGGTCTTGTCGTAGGCGAGTGTGAAACCCGCTTCCTTCAGCGCCGGTCGCGCGGCCTTGATGAGATCGATGCCGAAACCGTCAGCCACGGAAATCACCGCGACCTTGTCATTGATCTGGCCGGCCTCGCGTGCGGCTTTCAAAACGTCGGCCAGTGCATTGGCATAATCATGGCCGCCGCCCAGCATCCAGAAGCTTTTTTTCCAGCGCGCGGCAAATTCGGGCGCCTTGTCGGTCACGCCGGTAACCGCAAGCTGCGGATAACCGAAGCGCTCATAAAGCGGTGCGACGGCCAGATTGAAGCCGGTGCCCCATGGCGGCAGAATGAAATCGACCTTGTCCTGGCTGGCCAGACGTTCGGTGAACCGCACGGCATCCTCGGCCGAGGAACGGTCGTCATATTCGACCACTTCCACCGGCAGGCGCTTGCCATCCGGCAAAGTGAGGCCGCCGGCATCGTTGACCTCCTTCACCCATAATTTGTAGTTCGGAATGGTGGTGATGCCAGCACCCGTGGCATTGGCGCCGCTTTTGGAAACGGCATAACCGATCTTCACCGATGTGCGGTCCTGCGCATTGGCAAAACCGGAAGATACCGCCGACAGGGCAGCACCGGAGAGCAGGCAGAACAGCGTTCTGCGCTTCAGACTATTCATGATGTTCCTCCCAAAGCGCCTTCTCGGGGTTGCCGTTCTCCTCAAGGCTTTCCCCTGCGCTGAGCAAAGTTTAGCAATGACAGCCGCATATAAAATGCACTAGTGTAGCGCATTATTGTACTTTTGGAGGTTGAATGCCGCTGCAAAGCCAGATTGCCGGCAATCGCGTGGAGATCACGGCACGCACCCTCACCTCGACGCTGCGCATATCTGAATTCCGACTGGAATCGGATAGCGCCCATCTGCTTCTCCTTTCCGCCGGGGAAGCGGAGATCACACAGGGTGAAAAGACGCTGCCTGTCGTTGCGCCGGGACTCGTCTGGCTGCCCATCGGCCCCGCCGGTCGGCTGCGGCTGAATGCCGGAAGCCGTGGATCGCTGCTGAAGACGAGCGAAATCGGGCTTGCCCATGCGATGCCCACCGGCACGAGCGCGAGCGCCGTGCGCAATATATTGCAGCGTGTTCTGACGCAGGCGCCGGCGGAAAAGGACCGACAGGAACTGGCGGGTTATCTGGAGACCATCGCCAGCGAGAATGTCCGCGCAACAACCGGTTCGGACACGATCATCGCCAGCCTGCTCTGCATCACCCTCATCCGCATCTGCCAGCACGCCATCGCCGATATTGCCGCCGCCATCTCCACCCCCGGCAGCCTCACCGAACGTTTCGTCCTGCTGGTGAGCCAGCACAAACGCGACCAATGGGGCGTGGACGATTATGCCAGATATCTGAGCGTGAACCGTGAACGCCTGGGATTTGCGGTGCGCAAGGCCACGGGGCTTTCGCCGCAGGCCTATATTCACCGGGAACTGCTATCCGAAGCACGCGACCTTCTTCTCAACTCATCACTGCAAGTTGCTGAAATCGCGTTTCGATTGGGCTTTCAGGACCCCGGCTATTTCAATCGCTTTTTCACCCGCAACGAGGGCACGTCGCCCGGCCGTTTCCGCCGGGCCGCGATGCGGATGCAGAACGTGCCGCCGCCATCTTATGCGGCCTGGCCGTGACCTGACAGGCGGCTGAGAATCAGGCCGCTTCCAGTTCTTTGATATTGGCAAGGTCCGCTTCCAGCCTCGCAGCCGCCGCCTTAATGTCAAAGGCGTTCTGCAAGTTCAGCCAATATTCCGGTGTGGTCCTGAAGAACTTTGCCAGGCGCAAGGCGGTGTCGGCGGAGATTCCAAGTTTCTCTCCCACAATCCGCTCTATGCGGGTGCGCGGAATGTTGAGGTGCCTTGCAAGAGCGTATGCCGACATGCCCAGCGGCTCAAGATAGAGTTCCCGCAGGATTTCGCCCGGGTGGATCGGGGGCGATTTACTGATTGCCATGATCGCTGGCCCTCCTTGGCCTATTTGTCACGAGCCTTTCCGCGAGACGACCCGACTAGTGATAGTCGGTTATTTCCACGCTTTCCGGCCCCGCGCCTGTCCAGACGAAACAGATGCGCCACTGCTTGTTGATCCGGATCGAATATTGGCCCTCACGGTCGCCGGACAGCTTTTCCAAACGGTTACCGGGCGGTGACCGAAGGTCTTCAACCGTGGTCGCCGCATCCAGAATCGTGAGCAATTGCTGCGCGCGGCGTACCAGATCGGCGGGAAAGCCCTTCTTCACAGATCCGTCGTCAATCGATGCGGTCAGCTTGTTTTTGAAAGAACGGATCATTGCTGGCCTCGCGATATTAGTATCATAAACAGATACGCACGGAAGTCAACAAAACCGTATCTTAAAGAGATACGCCTATTGCCGCCCCACCACCACCCGGTGCCGCCCGATCGGCAGCATCATCGGCTTGCCGGAGGTCGGATCTTCGATGACCCGGCTTTCGATGCCGAAGACGTGGCGCACATTCTCTTCCGTCAGCACCTCTTCCGGCGTGCCGCAGACATGCAGCTTTCCGTCCCTCATGGCCACGAGATGATCGGCATAACGGGCTGCGAGATTGAGATCGTGCAGCACCATGACGATGGTGGTCTCCCGGGCATGGTTGAGGTCCGTCAGAAGATCGAGCACTTCGACCTGATGGCTGATATCCAAAAAGGTTGTGGGCTCATCCAGCAACAATATGTCGGTCTGCTGGGCAAGCGCCATGGCGATCCAGACGCGTTGCCGCTGGCCGCCTGACAGTTCATCCACCGGCCGCTCGGCAAGGTCCACCGTATCGGTGGCGACGAGGGCCGCCGCAACCGCCTCGTCATCCTGCCGCGACCAGCGGGCGAAAAGGCCGTGATGCGGGTGCCGGCCACGACTGACGAGATCGGCAACGACAATGCCCTCCGGCGCGATCGGCGACTGCGGCAAAAGGCCCATGCGCTGCGCCAGTTCCTTCGAAGGAAGCCGGTGGATCGATTTCCCGTCGAGCAGGACTTGCCCGACGCGGGGCGTGATCAGCCGCGACATACTGCGGAGAAGTGTGGACTTGCCGCAGGCATTGGCACCGACGATGACAGTGATCTTCCCGCGCGGAACGACGAGATCCAGCCCGTCGATGATGAGGTTTTCGCCGTAGCCGGCCGAAAGGCCGTTCACGGAAAGGGAGTGGCCGGTCATAACGAGCCTCCGCTGCGGTTGACCCGCACGATAAGGTAAATCAGATAGGGCGCGCCCAGCGCGCCGGTAACGACGCCGACCGGGTAACGGCCCGGCAGCAGGAACTGGCCGCAATAATCCCCCACCAGCACCAGCACCGCGCCTACAAGTGCGGCGGGAACGAGCAGCGAGCCGTTGCTGCCGACGATACGCGCGGCAATCGGCCCCGACAGGAAAGCGACAAAGGCGATAGGTCCCGAGACCGCCGTTGCAAAAGCGATCATGCCCACGGCGGCGATGATGACAATGATGCGCGTTTTCCCAACCCGCACGCCGAGCGCGGCGGCAGCATCATCGCCGAGCCGCAACGCCTCCAGATCACGCGCACGGCTGATGAGCAACCCGCCGAACAGGATGAGCGCGATGAGCAGCGGCGACGTCTGGGCAAGTTTGGCGCCGTTGACACTGCCCGTCAGCCAGCGCATCGCCTCCTGAAGCGTCCAGGCGGGCGCGACGGAAAGAATATAGGCAATGAAGCTTTCGAGCATGGCGGACACGCCGATGCCGACAAGGATGAGTCGCGTTCCCGCCACGCCGTTGCGGAAGGACAGGAGATAGACCAGCAGCGCGATGCCAAGACCGGCGATGACAGCAAAGACCGAGACAAGCGGCCCGTTCAGCTGCATCACAACGATGGCGAAGACAGCGGCAGCGCTCGCGCCGGAACTGATGCCGATAATGTCGGGACTGGCAAGCGGATTGCGCAGCATGATCTGAAAGGCAACACCGCCCAGCCCGAAGCTCAGCCCAGCCAGCACCGAAAGCAGCGCACGCGGCAAGCGCAATTGCCCGACGGTGAAGCCGACGCCGGCAATATCCTCGCCAGCCAAGACGCGCATCACCTCACCGGGCGGCGTAAAGGATTGCCCCAGCATCAGCGTCAGGGCGAATGCGGCAATCAGCAGGAGCGACAGGACGGCAATGACAAGGCGACGCCGGCGCTGGCGGGCGTGGCGGTTGAAAACCAGTGTGTCGATGACGGCAGTGTGCATGGTCATAATTCACGCACCCGCTGGCGTCTGACGATCCAGATGAAGAACGGTGCGCCGACCAGCGCGGTGACGATGCCGACATCGAGTTCGGACGGCCGTGCGACGATGCGGCCGACAATATCTGCGGCTAGCAGCAGGCAGGCGCCGCCGAGTGCTGAAAACGGCAGCAGCCAGCGATTGTCGACACCAACAAGCAGGCGGCACAGATGCGGCACCACCAGCCCGACAAAGCCGATAGGCCCGCAGATGGCTGTGGCCGCACCGCAGAGCAGAATGGCGCCGAAGGAGGCCACGGCCCTGGCGACAGCGACATTTTCACCAAGGCCGGCGGCGAGCTCGTCACCCAGCGCCAGCGAATTCAGCCTGCGCGCCGAAAGCAGGCTGATGGCGAAACCGGCGGCCAGAAACGGTAGAACGGTCTCGATGCGCTCAAAGGTCGCGCCGCCGACACCACCGATCTGCCAGGCGCGAATGCCACCGGCAATATCGCTGCGCGGCAGCACCACGGCGATGACCAGTGAGGAGAAGGCGACGGATGTGGCGGCACCGGCAAGCGCCAGTTTCAGCGGCGTGGCCCCGCCCCGCCCCAGCGAACCGACAACATAAACGAAGACGGCTGAAAGACCCGCGCCAACAATCGCGGCAATGATGAAGGCCTGCGAAGACGCAATGCCGAACCAGACGATGGCGATGACGACGGCGAGCGACGCACCCATATTAACGCCGAGAATGCCGGGATCGGCCAGCGGATTGCGGGTGACGCCCTGCATGATGGCTCCCGCCAGACCGAGTGCGGCACCGGCCAGAAGCGCAAGCACCGTGCGCGGCAGGCGGACCGCAACCGCCGCTTCCGCAACCGTTTCGACCCGGCCGGCAAGCGCCGCCGTAATATCGGCCAGCGATACGTCACGCGTGCCGATGGCGACCGAAAGCGCGCAAAGGACTGCAAGAAGCGCCAGCACGATGCCAAGCCAGAACATGCGCCTGCGGCCGGAGCGGCCGGCATATGGCAGGGTGGGAGCGCCGTCGGCCCCAGGCGTTGTCATTGCGGTTTCCCGGCGGATTTGTCCGCCGCTTTCGCTAGTAGATCGGCATAGTCCTTCAGCACCCAGGAAATCGACAGCGGCGTAGGATTGGACGCTGTTCCGAGCGGATCGCGCCCCAGCATGACGATAGCATCATGGGAAACGGCCGGCATGCGGGCCAGAAGCGGATCGGCGCGCATGGCATCGAACAACGGCTTGCTGCCATAGGTCACGACAATATCGACATCGTCGAAGGCATCGACACGCTCGGCGCTGACGCCGGCGGCGAATTGTCCCGGCTTCGTTGCTTCCACGACGCTTTTCGGGGAGGCAAGCCCGAGATCGGCGAAGAACTTCACCCGGCTGTCATTGGCGGTGTAAAAATTGACGACGCTGAGATTGGTGGCATCGAGATGGGTGACGAACATCGCCGATTTGCCCTTCAGCTGCGGATGGCCGGCGACCACCTCGGCAATCTCCGCTTCTATGCGTTTGATCAGCGCTTCACCTTCCGCAGCCATGCCAAGGCCGGCGCTGTTCAGCCGGATCATCTCGCGCCAGTCCGTCGCCCAGGGGGAAACGGGATAGGCGACCACGGGCGCGATCTGGCTCAGCGTATCGTAGTCAGACTGGCTGAGACCGGAATAGGCCGCGAGAATGACATCCGGCTGCGTTGCCGCCACGGCCTCGAAATCGATGCCATCGCCCTCGTCAAACAGAACCGGTTTGTCCGCCTTGAGTTCGGCGAGCCGCTTTGCCACCCAGGGCAAGAGGCCATCGCCGTCATCATCGCCGAAATTGGCGGCGGCGAAACCGACAGGCACGACGCCGAGCGCCAGCGGCACCTCATGGTTTGCCCAGGCGACAGTGGCGACGCGCTGCGGCTTCTTCGCAATCGTCGTCGTACCGAAGGCGTGCTTGATGACGATGGGATAGGTCGTCGCATCATCCGCCAAGGCCATATTTGGCGCGATTATCGACAGAAACAGCATAAGGGCCGGCACGAGGCAGCGGAACGGACGAAGCATGACGAAGCTCTCAAAGGTTCAAAAGTGGACTTGAACTCTCAGCTTCACATGCCCCCGTCAAGCCTAAGGAAGAGATGCCGCCCGAACAGCGGTGAAATTTCCGGGGTTTTGTACAAAACCGTAAAAAGTTACAATACCGGACAAACTTTCTCAAGTTATTGGCGCTTCGAGAGTGGGCCGTGGAAGCGGCGATAGGGACATCAACTTCTGGAACGCACCAATGAATATCGAAATCGAAGGCAGAAACCGCAAAACCGCGCGACGTCGTTACCGGGATACGGCCCTGCTTGCCTGCACGGCGCTTGTCGCCACCCTACCCGGTCCCTTGCTGGCGCAGGAGGCTGCCAATACAAGCGGCAGCACGGTTCTGGAACGGATCACCATCGACAGCGGCGACAATGACCAGAAGTCCATCGTCGCCACCCGCACCACGAGCGGCAGCAAGATGGCGACCGATATTCTCGATACGCCGGCCTCGGTTTCCGTCATCACCGCCAAGGAAATGCAGCAGCGCGGCGTGCAGACCGTGGAAGAGGCGCTGCAATATACCGCCGGTGTTACCACGGATTTCTATGGCTCCGACGATCGTTTCGACTATTTCAAGATTCGCGGTTTCGACGCCTATACCTATCGCGACGGCCTGACGCTCGGCCGCCCCTTTGGCGCGCTGCGCGAAGAAACCTATGCCTATGAGCGCGTGGAAGTGCTGAAGGGCGGCAACTCCACCACCTTTGGCGTCTCAGATCCCGGTGGCTCGGTGAACTATTCCACCAAGGTGCCGAAGCGCACCCGTTTCGGCGAAGCCTATGTCACCGGCGGTTCCTACAGCCGCGCCGAGACCGGTTTTGATTTCGGCGACAACATCACCAGCGACGACACGCTGTCCTATCGCCTGACCGGCAAGCTCAGAAATGCCGATGCGGAATATGACTATTCCCGCGATGACGAGAAATTTTTCATGGGCGGCCTGACCTGGCGTCCGACCGATGTCACCAGCCTGACCGTGGTTTACGACCACCTCAACAAGGATGGCGTTCCCGGCGGCGGCGGCCATCCGGTCGGTTCACATTTCGACCGCAGCCGTTTCTTTGGCGAACCGGACTACAATTATCGCGGCACAAACCGCAATTCGGTCAGCGTGATGTTCGACCACGATTTCGGCTCGGGCCTGACGTTGAGTTCCAATGCGCGCTACAGCAAGACCAATACCGATTTCGGCTACGCCTATATCGCATCCACGCCGACTAACGGTTCGACGATCGCTGACCGTGCCTTTTTCGGCAACGACACCGAAACCGAGAACTTCCTGATCGACACGCGGCTGCAATATGACACGACGTTCGAAAATGTCGAAAGCCGCAGCCTCGTTGGTGTCTTCTATAACGACTACACATCCGGCAGCAAAAACTACTTCGGCGCTGCGCCGAGCATAGACTGGATGAACCCGGTCTATACCGGCGCGCCCTCCTCGGTGCCGCTCTATGCCAGCTCGCTGACGGACCAGAAAACCAAGGCGATCTACCTGCAGCAGGACCTGACCTTCTTCGACACGCTGATCGTCAGCGCCGGCCTGCGCAACGACTGGATCGACACCGACCAGACCAACCGGCTGAACGGCACGACGGCGAGCGGCGACATCAGCGAGCTGACCAAGCGCATCGGCGTGTCCTACAAGATCACCAATGAGATCGCGCCCTATATCAGCTACGCCGAATCGGTGGTGCCGGCATCGGGCCTCACCGTTGAACCGGAGCGCGGCGAGCAGATCGAGCTTGGCATCAAATACCGGCCGGAGGCTTTCCCCGCCCTGTTCACCGCCTCGATCTACGACCTGAAGAAAAACAACATCACCGTCACCAGCCCGATCACCAGCCTGCCGACCACGATCGGCGAAGTGCGCGTGCGCGGCATCGATCTGGAAGCCAAGGCGGAAGTCACCGACAATCTCAGCCTCACGGCGGCCTACTCCTATCTCGACGCGGAAATCACCGAAAACGGCACGGGCGGCAATGTCGGCAACCGACCGCAATTCGTGCCGGAACATCAGGCCTCGCTGTGGGTCAACTACACGCTCGCCGGCAACGACCACTTCGGCGACATGACCTTCGGTCTGGGCGGCCGCTACACAGGCGCTTATTATTTCGACAATGCCAACAAGGTCTCGACCGGCAGTAGTGTCACCGTGGATGCAGCATTCAGCTACAAGATCCAGGAGACCGCCTCACTGGATGTCAACGTTTCCAACCTCTTCAACGAAAAACACGTTGCTTATGGTGGTTTCGGCGCTGACTTCTACAATCCCGGCCGGGCGTTTTCCGTCACCCTGCGCAAGACGTGGTGAGCGGATATATTAGCAATATTTTTCAATATATTGTATGGTTTTCCTACCACACCACGTCATCCTCGGGCTTGTCCCGAGGATCTAACCACGTCTCATCTAGTCTGAAGTTGGCAGATCCTCGGGACAAGCCCGAGGATGACGTAGAGAGACGCTCAAGGAATGCGCCAAACCGCTGAACATGAGCGGCAGAGAGCCGACCCACCCGTTCAAAGCAGCCTGTGCATGCGCCGCCAGGCGGCCGGCGTATCACCTACCGAGTGGCGGAAGGCCTTGGTTAGATGGGCCTGATCGGAGAAACCGAGCTGCGCGGCGATATCGGCGACGGTCAGATCGCCTTCCAGCAGAAGTTTCTGGGCGGCATTGATGCGCCGCTCCAGCTGCCATTGCAGCGGCGTCTTGCCCGTGGTCTGGCGAAACACGGTGGCGAACCAGCTTTCGGAGAGCCCGACAATATCGGCCATTTCGGCAACCGTCATACGGTCGTCACCGCGCTTTTCGACGCGGGCGAGCAACCTGTTCATCTGCGCCTGCGTCAGCCTGCCATTGGCCTGCTCGGGTGTCGGACCGGGAATATCCAGCAGCCCCGCAACGATCCCGCCGACAAGACTTTCGGCATAAAGCGGATGTTTTGCCGGCTCGGCCAATTCATCGACAAGCAGGCCTGCCAGCGTTTCCACCGCACCGATATCCTGTATCTCGACCGGACGACGCAGCGCCGTCATGGCCGCGGAACCACCGACCGCTGGCGACAGGAAGCGCAAAAGCCGGTCTTTGTGGATATGCAGGTTGAGATGGGAAAAACGATGTGTGGCATTGCTGCTCGTCCACATCGGCACGCCAGCCGGCACATAGACCGCCCGCGTCATCGGCCGCGAATGCTGCGAAAGCTCGCCATCGCGGTTGGAAATCCGGATCCGTGACGAGACATCGTTGAAGAAAATCATGATGCGGGGATCGGCGGCCAGATAGTACCCCTTCGCTCCCATCTGGCTTTCGGCCTCCCAGAACGCGCTGACCAGCCCGTCAAACTGGCGCCATTTGACCGGCGCAGTGACGCTGATCCCTTCCGTGTGCCAGGTCATGGAATGCCAGAAACTCAATGCGGTTACCGTCCGGTTGTCGAGCCGAGGTTGGGGACGCGGGAAGCGGCAAACGCCGCAACAGACATCGCGCCCTTCGCCAATAACATGACTTATCAATTCATGTTAATAGCAAAGATCGTTATAAAGAGAAACATTCGCCTGCGCGGCAGTTCTGGAACCTCCGCCCGCACCGCCCGTTAAATCCATGACAGGACCTCAACACGGGAGATGAACATGGATCGCAAGAAGGAAGCGGGCGATTTCGCCGACAAGAAACGCGAGGAACAGGGCCACGGTGTCATCGTTGCCGGGCCGGATGCGCATGAAAATGAAAAAGGCGGCAAGGCCCCGTCGGAGAAGGCCGAAAAACCAGCCGCTGACCGGCCGGTTTCATCATCCGACCGCCGCTGAAAGCTCCCTGATCTCGACAGGCGCCAGCGTCCTTATTGGGCTCACACGCAACGACAACGTGGCGCATGGATTGCTTTGACAAGGTCAAAAAACACCTCCCCGATCTCTCGGGGAGGTGTTGCCTTATTGGGCAGTCCCTTTCCGCTCAGACGAGGTCGAAACGGTCGGCGTTCATCACCTTCGTCCAGGCGGCAATGAAGTCGCGGACGAATTTTTCCCTGCTATCGTCCTGCGCATAAACTTCCGCATAGGCGCGCAGGATGGAGTTGGAGCCGATTACGAGGTCGACACGGGTCGCCGTATATCTGGCCGCACCGGTCTTGCGGTCACGAATCTCGTAGAGATTGTTGCCGGTCGGAACCCAGGAATAGGCCATGTCCGTCAGCGTCGTGAAGAAGTCCGTCGTCAGCGCGCCGGGCTTGTCGGTAAACACGCCATGTGCCGCGCCGCCATAATTGGCGCCGATGACGCGCAGGCCGCCGATGAGGACGGTCAGTTCCGGTGCTGTGAGGCCGAGAAGCTGCGCCCGGTCGAGCAGCAGTTCTTCGGGGCTGACAATATAGTCCTTCTTGATCCAGTTGCGGAAACCATCCGCCAGCGGCTCAAGCGGTGCAAAGCTGTCGGCATCCGTCTGCTCGGCGGAAGCGTCACCACGGCCCGCCGCGAAAGGCACGGCGATGTCGAAGCCGGCTGCTTTCGCCGCCTGTTCCACACCGTAATTGCCGGCGAGAACGATCACATCGGCGATGCTCGCGCCGGTTTCACGGGCAATCGGCTCGAGAACCGAAAGGACGCGGGAAAGACGGGCGGGCTCGTTGCCTTCCCAGTCCTTCTGCGGCGCGAGGCGAATGCGTGCGCCATTGGCGCCGCCGCGCTTGTCCGAACCGCGGAAGGTGCGGGCGCTGTCCCATGCGGTCGCAACCAGATCGGCGACCGGCAGGCCGGAAGCGGCGATCTTCGCCTTGACGGCAGCAACATCGTAGCCTGTGGAACCGGCAGGGATGGGGTCCTGCCAGATCAGGTCTTCAGCCGGAACATCCGGGCCGATGTAACGGGACTTCGGCCCCATGTCGCGATGCGTCAGCTTGAACCAGGCGCGGGCGAAGACGTCAGAGAAATGGTCCTGATCATCCTTGAACCGCAGCGAAATCTCGCGGTAGATCGGATCGACCTTGAGGGCCATATCGGCATCGGTCATCATCGGGATGGTGCGGATCGAAGCATCCTCGACGTCGACAGGCTTGTCTTCCTCGGCGATGGTGATCGGCGCCCATTGCGATGCACCGGCGGGGCTGTGCGTCAAAGTCCATTCATGCTTGAACAGCATGTCGAAGAAGCCGTTGTCCCACTTGGTCGGCTCGCTCGTCCAGGCGCCTTCGATGCCCGATACCACGGTGTCACGGCCAATGCCGCGGCCCTTGGTGTTGATCCAGCCAAGACCCTGATATTCCGGGCCTGCGGCTTCCGGATCGGGGCTGAGGTTGGCAGCACTGCCATTGCCATGCGACTTGCCGATGGTGTGGCCGCCGGCGGTGAGAGCCACGGTTTCCTCGTCGTCCATGCCCATTCGGGCGAAGGTCTCGCGCATCTGCGCCGCCGTCGCCAGCGGATCGGACTTGCCGTTCACACCTTCCGGATTGACGTAGATGAGGCCCATCTGCACGGCGGCAAGCGGGTTTTCCAGCGTCTCGGGCTTGCTCACGTCGCCGTAGCGGCCATCGCTCGGCGCCAGCCATTCCTTTTCGTCACCCCAATAGGTGTCCTTTTCCGGCGCCCAGATATCTTCACGGCCGAAAGCAAAGCCATAGGTCTTCAGACCGGCAACGTCATAGGCGATGGTGCCGGCGAGCGCGATGAGGTCGGCCCAGGAAAGCTTGTTGCCGTATTTCTTCTTGATCGGCCACAGCAGGCGACGGCCCTTGTCGGTGTTGACGTTATCCGGCCAGGAGTTGAGCGGTGCAAAACGCTGGTTGCCGGTGTTGGCGCCACCACGCCCGTCCGTCACGCGGTAGGAACCGGCCGCATGCCAGGTGACGCGGGCCATCATGCCGACATAGCTGCCCCAGTCGGCCGGCCACCATTCCTGGCTGTCGGTCATCAGGGCGCGCAGATCGGCCTTCAGGGCCTCGACGTCGAGCGTCTTCAGCGCTTCGCGATAGTTGAAGGAGGTGCCGAGCGGGTTGGTCTTGGTATCGTGCTGGTGCAGAATGTCGAGGTTCAGCGCATTCGGCCACCATTCGGTTACCGATTTACCGGAGGCCGTATTGCCTCCGTGCATGACAGGACACTTGCCGGCCGGTTTTGAAGTTGCGTCCATTTCGTCCTCCGATGGGTTTTACAATTAAACGAAATAATCAATTCGACATGTGCAGCATTCCAAGCCAGAGCTCGCGGCAGGTCATGGAAAACCGTGCGGTGGCGCTGGTGATCTCTCACAGCTACAGCTTCTTTCTGTCATGAAGATGACTAACAGCCGGGTTCCATAATTTCCAATTGTATATTCTAAAGGCTGCGATATGCTGAGCTTATGATTGCGCTCTCCATGAAACATCTTCGTTATTTCGACGCGCTCGCCAAGATCGGCCATTTCGGCCGGGCGGCGGAAGCCTGCGCGATTTCCCAGCCGGCGCTTTCGCTGCAGATCCGCGAGCTGGAAGAACTGATCGGCGCGCCGCTCGTCGAACGCGGCAGCCGCCAGATTCGGCTGACGACGCTTGGCGAGGAGTTTGCCGAGCGCACCCGCTCGATCCTGCGGTCGGTGGATGAGCTGCAGGATCTGGCGCGCGCCGGAAAGGGCCCGCTCAGCGGCCGCCTGCGCATCGGCGTCATCCCCACCGTCGCCCCTTATCTTTTACCACAGGTCATCAAGACGCTCACCCGGCATTATCCGGAACTGGAGGCGCGCCCACGCGAGGCGGTGACGCAGAAACTCATCGAGGATCTTCTGGAGGCGAAGCTGGACATGGCAATCGTCGCCCTGCCCGTCTCGGAACCGGCGCTGGAGGAGGTTCCGCTGTTTTCGGAGGAATTCATTCTGGTGCGGCCGATGGAGGATGCGGGCATGCCGGTGCCGAGCGCCGACAAGCTGGGCGAAATGCGCCTGCTGCTGCTTGAAGAAGGCCATTGTTTCCGCAATCAGGCGCTTTCCTTCTGCAGCACGACGAATGCGCCGCCGCGCGTCCTGATGGAGGGCAGCTCGCTCTCCACCCTCGTACAGATGGTGGGCGCCGGCATCGGCGTCACGCTCATTCCGCAGATGGCGGTCGATATGGAAACACGCCAGTCCACGGTCTCGGTCTTCCGACTGGCGGAACCGCGCCCGTCGCGCACCATTGGCATGGTGTGGCGCAAGAGCAATCCGCTGTCTGCGCAGTTCAGCCATATTGCCGAGATTGTTCGCGAATGCGGTCTCCAGAAACTCGGCATCGCCCAGTAGAATCCGACAGCCGCGCCACCAGCAGGGAACCCGAATTTGAGCAGGCCGAATTATCGCGATATCGCCCGTCTTGCGGGTGTTGGGACAGCAACGGTCGAGCGGGTGCTGAACGGCCGCGGCGGTGTTCGCGCCGAACTCGTGGAAAAGGTCGTCATCGCCGCACGGGAACTGGACTATCCCCGCACCTTGCCGGAAACCCATCGCGGGCTGCTGCGCATAGAAGTGCTGATGGTACGCCCCGAAACCACCTTTTACCGGCGGCTTTCCAGGGCCTTCGAAAGAATTGCCGCGACACTCGATCCTCTTGTCGTCGTTCACCGCAGCTTTGCCGAGGAAATGAAGCCGGAGGAGCTGGCGAGCCGCATCATCGCCGCCGGCGAAGCCCGCGCCGGCCTGATCCTCGCCATTCCGAGCAGCCCGGCGGTCAGCGCTGCTGTCGAGGCGGTGGTGGCGCGCGGCGTGCCTGTCGTCCATGTGGTCACACGTGCCTCGGCCGAAAAAGGTGAATTCATCGGCATCGACAATGGCGCCGCAGGGCGCACGGCGGCGCATTTCATCACCCGCATGGCGCGCCGGACCGGCCCGGTCATCGCACTCTGCCATCCGATCTATCAGGTTCATCGTGACCGTATCAGCGGATTTTCCGACTATTTCCGCGATCATGCCGGCGAACATGGTTTCGAATGGCTGGGTTTTACCCGCGATGACGAATATTACAGCGCCGAGACCCTGCGCATGGCTCTGGATCTTTATCCCGACATGGCCGGCCTTTATAATGTCGGCGGTGCCAATTCCGCGCTGATCGACGTTCTTCGCAGGCACCCACGCGGCGGCGAGATATTCTTCGTCGGCCATGAATTGACCGATTATACGCGCAAGGCGCTGAATGACGGCATCATGGATATCGTGCTGGATCAGGCCCCCGAGGCGCAGGCCCGTCGGGCGCTGGACCTCGTGCTTCGCCGGATCGGTCTTACCGATATCGAGCCCGACAGCGCCCCCATCCGCTTCGTTACCATCACCGCAGAGAGCCTTTGATCTGATTTGATCAAGGAAGGCTTCGGCATTCACAAACCTCCCTGCTAATTTTGCGTCAGGGAGGAAAGCCGCAGATCGCAGGGAGCGACGGGCGGCCAAGGCGTGCGAGCGCCCTCCTTCATCGTGAAAACTTGCACGGGCGTGTCGAAAGCGGGCACCCGAAGGAGAGCAGCGCTATGGACGATCTGAAATATGGAACGCGCAACAAGCGTGGCGACTGGGCGCCCAACCAGCCGGTGGAAACGGCCCCGCTCTTCGCTTTCCCGCCGCGCCTGATGGCGGTGCTGAAGTGGCTGCCGCATTATTTTTTCCCGTGGAATGCGATCTTCGCACTTTCGGCTGTCGCCTATTGGGCCTTTGTCATTCCGCCGGTCGAAACCATGGCCACGCTCGGCATCGGCTGGGTCGCCTGGCTTTATGCCGTCAATGCGGTCTGCGTTTTCCTCTTCTACGGTGGTTTCGAACTCCATCTCTATATTCTCAAGCGGCAGGAAAACCGCTTCAAATATAACGGCAAGTTCCCCGCTGAACAGAAGAGCAAGGCCTTCTGGTTCGAGAGCCAGAATCTCGACAATATCCTGCGCACCTTCCTTTCCGGCGTGACGATCTGGACCGCCATCGAAGTGGCAATGCTGTGGGCCTATGCCAATGGTTATGCGCCCTGGCTCAGCTTTGCCGAAAATCCGTGGACGCTTGCGATCGTGGCGCTTGTGGTGCCGATCATCCACGAATTTCACTTCTTCTGCATTCACCGGCTCATCCACATACCGCTGCTTTATAAATGGGTGCATTCCGTCCACCACAATTCGGTGAACCCGTCGCCCTGGTCGTCGCTCTCCATGCATCCGGTCGAGCATCTGCTCTATTTCGGCACGGCCTTTTATCACCTGATCCTGCCGTCCAATCCGGTCCTCATGCTCTACCAGCTGCATTATGCGGGTTTCGGCGCGATCCCCGGCCATGTCGGCTTCGACAAGGTCGAGGTCGGCGAGGACAAGCTGGTCGATAGCCATGCCTATGCGCATTACCTCCACCACAAATATTTCGAGGTGAATTACGGCGATGCCCTCATTCCGCTCGATCGGTGGTTCGGCACCTGGCACGACGGTTCGGCTGAGGGAGAGGCCCGCATGCAGGAACGCTATCGCAAACGCAAAGAAAAACTCGCGGCCCGCAAGGCGCGCAACACCATCGGGGAGGCAGCCGAATGAGCTGGGTTTCAGCCTGCAAACTGGACGACATCGAACAGGAAGGGGCGATCCGCTTCGACCACGCCGGACGCACCTACGCGATCTATCGCGGGCCGGATGACAGCGTTTATTGCACCGCCGGCCTGTGCACCCATGAGGCGATCCATCTTGCCGAAGGGCTGGTGATGGATTTCGAGGTGGAATGTCCCAAGCATTCCGGCGCCTTCGATTACCGCACCGGCGAAGCCCTGCGGCTTCCCGCCTGCGAGAATCTGAAGACCTATCCGGCGCAGGTGGTGGACGGCGAAGTACGCGTCACCATCGGCTAGGCCGGGCTTTCGAGCAGGCCCAAAAGGGCCTCCGGAATGCACCCGGGCGGCCCGGCGCCCCAAGGGAGGACAAACATGAAATCCATCTGTACCATGGCCGCTCTGGCGGTCCTTTTCGCCGGCACTGCGTCGGCCGAGACCATCGGCGTTTCGATGCAGAGCTTCGACAATAATTTCCAGACTTTGCTACGCGAAGGGCTCGGCGCCCGGGCATCGGAGGTCGACGGCGTCAAGATCCAGGTCGAGGACGCGCAGGCCGATATTTCCAAACAGCTCAACCAGGTCAATAATTTCATCGCCGCCGGCGTCGATGCGATCATCGTCACGCTCGCGGACACCTCGGCAGCACCCGGCATCAGCGATGCCGCCGCCAAGGCAGGCATTCCGCTCGTCTATCTCAATCTCGAGCCGGACAATGTCGGCAAGCTTCCGGAAAAACAGGCCTATGTCGGTTCAAGGGAAACCGATGCCGGGCGGCTGGCCGGTGAAGCGGCCTGTTCGCTGCTCAAGGAAAAGGGAAAGGCGGCGGATGCGCAGGCTTACATATTGATGGGCGACCTTGCCCATCAGGCGTCGCGTGACCGTACCTCGTCCTTTAAACAGGCGCTCGCATCCGGCGATTGCAAGGCCGTCACCATCGCCGACGAACAGTCGGCGGCCTGGACACGGACAAACGCCATGGACATGACGACGAACTGGATCACCGCCGGACGTCCCATCGACGTCGTCTTCGCCAATAATGACGAAATGGCCATCGGCGCGGTGCAGGCGCTGAAGGCGGCGAGCGTTTCGATGGATGATGTCATCGTCATCGGCATCGACGCCACCCCGGACGGGCTTGCCTCCATGGCCGCCGGTGATCTGGATGCCACGGTGTTCCAGAACGCCAGGGGGCAATCGACCAGTGCGCTCGATGCCGCCGTCGCCCTGATGCGCGGCACGCCGGTCGACAAGCAGGTCATGGTGCCCTTCGAACTGGTGACGCGGAAAAACATGACCGATTACGCCAGCCGCAACTGACCCTCCCCCAGCCGGTGCGCCCTGAAAAGCGCGCCGGCCCCTTCTGACGGAGATATCATGGACGCAATCGTCATCATCGGCGCCGGCGAGGCGGGAACCCGCGCCGCCTTTACTTTGCGTGAAACGGGCTTCGACGGCGATATCACGCTGGTCGGCGCCGAGCCGCATCCGCCCTATGAACGGCCGCCGCTTTCCAAGCCGCTGGAAGCTGCGGTGCGGATGAAACCCATCTGCGCGGACGGAGCGCTGGAGGCCGCCCGTATCGCCTATCTGCAAGGCGTGTCGGCCAGCCGTATCGATGCGAAAGACCGCTTGGTGACGCTCGATGACGGGCGGACACTTGGCTATGACAGGCTGCTCCTCGCAACCGGGGCGCAGCCGCGAACACTCGCCCGCCCCGGTGCCGCACAGGCGCTCAATTTCCGCACCCATGCGGATGCGGAAGCGATTTTCTCCCGCGCCAATAGCGGCGCACGGATCGCGATCATCGGTGGCGGATTGATCGGAATGGAGCTTGCGGCGGTACTGCGCGGCAAGGGGCTGACGGTCAGCGTTATCGAAGCGGCGGCGCGGCCGCTCGGCCGGGCGGTTCCGCCGCGTTTTGCCGAAAAGATACATGCGCGCCATCGCGATGAAGGGGTGCATTTCCATCTGGGTCAGGGCGTTTCGGAGATTACGCCGGAAGCGGTCCTGCTCACCGATGGCGGGCGCGTGTCCGCCGATATCGTCGTCTCCGCCATCGGTGTCGTGCCCAATATCGCTCTGGCCGAAGCGGCGGGGCTTGTGACCGGTAACGGCATTCTGACCGATGCCTTCCTGCGCACCAGCGATCCCCACATCTTCGCGGCGGGCGATTGCGCGGCCGTCTCGCAAGCCGCCGGCGGGCATATCCGGTTCGAAAGCTGGCGCAATGCCCGCAGCCAGGCGGAAATCGCCGCGCGCAACAGTCTCGGCGCAAACGAGGCTTTTGCCGCCCTCCCGTGGTTCTGGTCGGATCAATATGATCTCGGCCTTCAGGTCGCGGGCCTGCCGCAGCCCGGACACCAAAGCGTCATCCGTCCGCTCGGCGATGGCGAGCTGGAATTCTTCCTTGAGGACGGCCAGCTTGTCGCAGCAGCCGGGCTGGGTATCGGCAACAGCGTCGCGAAAGACATAAAACTGGCCGAGATGCTGATTGCCGCCGGCATCAGCCCCGATCCGGCGGCGCTTGCCGATCCCGGCCTCAACCTCAAGACATTGCTGAAAAGCGCGCGGGCGGCCTGATGCAGAAGCTGCTCGTTTTTCAATCGCTCTGGGCCATGGAACGGCTAAACGGCAATGGCCCTGAACCCGGCCTTGAGGAAAACATTGCCCGGATCGCCGAAGCCGGGTTTGACGGGATCAGCGCGCATTATACCGACCGTGCGGATGTGCGGCGTCTCAATGAGGCGATCCGTGGTACTGGCCTCAGGGTCGAAGGCGTGTGCTTTCCACGCAATGTTGACGACCTGCGCCACACGCTGGAACTGGCGCAGGAATTTCCGGTCAGCCATATCGATCTGCAGGCGGATATTCGCCCGCGCCGGGTGGAGGACTGCCTGCCATTGCTGGACGGCTGGATGCGGCTTGTCGAGAAGGCTGGCGTTCCCGTCTTCATCGAGACCCACCGCAACCGCATCACCAGCGACCTCCTATTTACGCTGGACCTACTCGAACAGCGACCCGATCTGCCGCTTCTCGCCGATCTCTCCCATTATCTCGTTGCCCGCGAATTTGCCTTTCCGGTGGAAGACGAGAGCCACAGGCAAATCCACCGCATCCTCCACAATGCGCAGGCATTTCACGGCCGCGTAGGCTCCTGCGAGCAGATCCAGATCGAGATTTCCTTTGCCCATCACCGGCCATGGGTCGATCTATTTCTGGACTGGTGGGACTATGGGTTCCGGCACTGGCGATCCCGTGCGCCCGATACTGCCGAGCTGGTCTTCACCTGCGAACTCGGCCCTCGGCCCTATGCGATTACCGACCGGGACGGCAACGATTCCACCGACAGATGGGCGGAATCGCTGCGGCTGAAGACGATGGCGCAGGCATTATGGGCGGAGGCCGCTTATCCCGTGAAGCAGTGACGACGGGTGCGGACAAGCCCTTCTGATCCTATTTCGGCGCCACCTTCGCCTGTTTGTCCGTCCATTCGGGCGGCGCGCCGAACTGGTCGGCGACCATTCCCTGCAGGCCGCGCGAGCGGCCATAGGCATCGCATTCGGCATATTTCGGTTTTCCCCCAAGGGCCGAGCGCATGCGGTGGCCGGACGGGATCGAGATATCCAGACCTTCGGAGGTTTTGCCGGTGACGAGGATGCGCGCGAAATAATTGGCGAAGTTGGAGGCAAGCCCGTAGGCATCACCGATTTCCGAAACACGGGCATTGTCGGTGAAGGAATTGGCACCCTTCGACCAGACGGCTGCCGCGCGCTGGACGCCGGTACTGTCCACCGCCTCCGCCTCGACCGCCAGGCCGCCGAGCCCGACGGGCAGACGCGGCACGCCGACCGGCAGGACAAAATTGCTGCCGAGCGACACCGCCGTCGAAACACCGGCCATGGTCTTGTCGGTCGGCACCAGATCGGTGATGACGGTACGCACCGTCATGTCCGCCGGCTGGCCAAGAGCGGCGATCCGGTATCTGTCGCTGAGCGCCACGCAGATGGCGCGATCGAGCGCGTTCGACACGAGCGCACGGTCCTTTTCCGAAGTGACCCGCGACGAAGCGGTGAAGGAAAAGGTGGTGGGCACGATGGCGACGGTTTTGACCGCCGCCAGTCCCTTGGCATCCACGAAGGTTCTGGTCTTGGTGAATTTGCCCTTGGCGGGGCTGAGCTGGGCATAGGATGTCAGCGTGCCGCCCTCCTGCAGCGGAACGGAGGCACAGCCGGACATGATGAGGGCAAAAGGCAAGGTGGCGAAGGTGGCGCTCCGGCTGCGCGCAACTTTGCTGCCGCTGGCCGTGACGAACGGATTCCGCTGGTGTTTCATTGCATGTGCTCCGGTTGGAAAGATTTCCTGTGCCCCGCACGCTACGACAGCTAAAATTGCGGCAGCATTACAATCGCGGTCCGCAGGCACTGCAAAAATGGCGATCAGAAGCAGAGCCGGAATGTGCTTCCGAAGGCAGAACTTTCCAGAAGGACACGTCCATTGTGATCGGCGACGATCTGCTTGACGAGACTGAGACCGAGGCCTGCTCCCGTGCTTCGCGGGGTCACGCGATAGAATGGCTCGAATATCCGCTCCTGCTGGTCCTCGGCTATGCCCTGCCCTTCGTCGGAAACCGCGATCTCGCCATTGGCAAGAACCGACACATGGATCATTCCCCGGTTGCCGCCGTGATCAATGGCGTTGCGCACGATATTGCTGACGGCACGCGGCAGGGCGAACGGGTTACCCTGCATCTCGTATCGCGCAATCCTGGTATCGAAGGCAATATCGTAACCCGCAGACAGCGCCAGCGGCGCAAGATCGGCAACGACAGTGCGGGCGATCTCCACCAGATCGACCGTCTCCCACCGGTCATGCACCTGATCGTTCCGCTCGACCGCCAGAAGCTGTTCCGTGGTTTCGCCGAGCCGTGCGACATCCTCCATCAGCCGCTGCCGTTCCGGCCCTTCCGGCAGGCCCTCTATCCGGGTCTGCATGATGGCGATCGGTGTTCTGAGTTCATGCGCCGCGTCGATGAGAAAACGCTGGCGTGCCCGAAACTGCTGCTCGAGCCGTTCGAGGATGCTGTTGAAGGATACGATCAGCGGCACGACTTCGCGTGGCACATCCTCGACGGGCAGCTTCGCGCCCGCCCGGCGCGGGTCGATCTCCGGGGCTTTCCGGACGACGGAACTGAGACCGGCGAGCGCCTGGCGCACGATGCGGGGCACGGAAAAGAACACCGCAGGCAGGATAACCGCCAGCAGCGGAACATAGATCGGATAGGTGCCGAAAAGAAGCGTCAGAAACGACGCGCTGATATGGGAGGTTCCGCCGAACATGACCCTCAACGGGCCAGATGCCGTATCGAGACTTTCAGACAGCGCGACCTCGGATATGCCGGCACCGCCGCGAATATCGGCATCCACCATCAGATGGGCGTAACGCGATAGCTCGGCATAGACCGGCGGCACAGCGCCATAGGTCACGGACTGGCCATCCAGCGTCGAGGCAACGAACCAGAGTTCTTCATTCTCCGCCTTGAGAGCCTTCAGCGCCGGCCCCTCGGTGATGACGAGCCCTTTCTGCGGATCGAGCGAAAGCGACTCGTCGAGTGTCGAAGACAGGTCCTCCCAAAGCCCGATATTGGGAGAGACCCGCATCACCCCGTAAATGCAGAGGCCGACGATGACGACCGCGATCATGGCGGAGACAACGATGCTGAGCTGCCAGCTCAATTGCCACCACAGGGACGGATTGGACTTGCCCTTCACCTTCATGCCTCTTCCTTCAGCAGATAACCGATGCCGCGGATATTATGCACGCTCACCCCGGCCGATACGTCCAGCAGACGCTTGCGCAGCCGCGATATATGCGCGTCGAGCGCATTGGACTGAATCTCCTCCTCGTAGTTATAGACGGCCGCCTCGAGCGTGGAGCGCAGCACGGATTTGCCTTTGCGTTTCGCGAGCGCGACGAGGACCAGAAGCTCGCGTCTTGGCAGATCGAAGGGAGCCGAATTGATCGTGATGCTGAGATGCAGCGGGTCGATCACGATACGTCCGGCGGTGATCTGGGCCGGCGCAAGGTTTGCCGGCCGTCTCAACACCGCACGCACCCGCGCCAGAAGCTCACCGACGAGAAACGGCTTGCCCAGATAATCATCGGCGCCGCCGTCCAGCCCCGCAATGCGCTCCTCCGGTTCGTTCATCGCCGTCAAGAGGATGATCGGCGTATCGACACCGGCGCGGCGCAGTTTCGGGATGAAGGCAAGGCCCTCCCCGTCCGGCAGGCGACGGTCAAGCAGGATGGCGTCATAGACATGCTGGCGCGTCAGCTCCATCGCATCGCCAAGCCACATCGTGTGGTCGATGACGATGCCCTGCTTGCCGAGCGTTGCCGACAGCGCATCCGCCATTTCCTTTTCATCTTCGATCAACAGAAGTCTCATGGATCACCGTCCCTTCGCCATCCGTTGTCTGCCAGAAAGGTTGCGGCAGTATTGCGGCGACAGGGGCGGTTCAGGGTAATGCTGCTGCAATTATGGCCCCCTATCCAGACATCATCCGCCTGAGAACAGGCGACATGACCGCTCGGCGAGCGGCCACAGAGAAAGCTTTGCCTGGAAGGATTGATTATGTGGGTAAAGAAAACCATCAAAACCGGCATCGTGCTTGCGGGCTGCGTTGTCGTCGTCACCGCTCTCGACACGGCGCGCGGCAGCGTCGATGCCAATGAGCGCCTCAAGGGCATTGTCGAAGCCGCCACCATGAGCCCGGCCGGCATTCCGTTCGAACTGGCGGCCTCGGAAACGGCGAGAATCGCCGCACGCCGGATGGCGGAAAAGCTCAGCATCAGCGGCGAGCTTCAGCCTGTCAGCCGCGTTGTGATCCGCGCCCGCGAGGCTGGAAAGATCCTCGACATGAACGTCCGGGACGGACAGGCGGTAAAGGCGGGCGATGTGCTGGTGCGCTTTGAAACCGACGATCTGCAATCGGCGCTGCTGCAACGGCAAAGCGACCGGGATGCGGCCGAGGCCGAATTGACGCTGGCGATGCAGGCCCTGACGAGGACGGAACAGCTTGCCGCCAAGAACATTGCGTCAGCCGAACAGCTGGACAAGGCGAAAAGCGATGTGGTGGTGAAAACGGCAAGGGTTCAGAGCCTTTCGGCACAGGCCGATATTGCCCGCCTCGCCCTGCGCAATGCGGAAATCCGCGCGCCTTTCAGCGGCACCGTCACGCGCCGGCTGGCCGAGGCCGGCGCACGCGTCGGCGCCGACGGCGAGCTTCTGACGCTGGTCGATACAAGCGTTCTGGAGGCGAAGGTCCTCGTCGCCACCCGCGACATTCCGCGTGTTGCGCTGGGCCAGACAGCGGAACTGGAGATCGACGGCGTCAGCGGCCAGACCGTCCCGAGCACCGTCGAGCGCATCAGCCCGGTTGCCGAAGATGGCACGCGTTTCGTCGCCGTCTACCTGCGGCTTGTCAATCACGACGGGCGGCTGTGGGGCGGGATGTTCGCCAGCGGGTCGATCCTCGTGCGCGAAAAAAACGATGCGCTCGTGGTTCCCGCCATAGCACTGCGCAAGGATGAAACCGGTTATCACGTTCTGAAAGTGCTGGATGGCCATCTCCGCCGCCAGACGGTGGCGCTGGGATCACGCTGGAACGACGGCAGCCTGATCGAGGTCGCCGCCGGGCTGAAGGATGGCGAAACAATCCTGACCGCTCCGCTTCCGGAATTGCAGCCCGACATGGCCGTGACCATAGACAGGGCAGGCTGAGATGTTCCTGACCCGCATATCCGTTTCCCATCCCGTCTTCGCCACCATGATGATGGTGGCGCTTCTGGTCATGGGCATGTTTTCGCTGCAGCGTCTGGGGCTGGATCAATATCCCAATGTCGACGTGCCCGTCGTGGTGGTGGTCACCACCTATCCCGGCGCGACACCGGAGACCGTGGAAACCGAAGTGACACGCCCGGTCGAGGATGCGCTGAACGCTATCGGCGGACTGGATGAGATCACCTCGACCTCCTACGAAGGGCGCTCGGTGGTCGTCGTGAAGTTCAAGCTCGAGGTCCAGGCTGCGGCCGCAGCGCAGGAGGTGCGCGACAAGGTCGCCGCAATCGAGACGAATTTGCCGGAAGAGGCCAAGAAACCGGCCGTATCCCGCTTCGACCCCGCGGCTGAACCGATCCTGTCGCTGGCAATCAGTTCACCCTCGCTGGATGTGCCGGCGCTCACCGCCCTTGCCGATCAGAAGGTGGTGCGCCAGCTGACCACGGTTGCGGGTGTCGGACAGGCGACCCTGGTCGGCGGCCGCAAGCGGCAGATCGACGTTGCGATAGACGAGACGCGCATGCGCGCGCTCGGGGTGGGCATCAACGAGGTGGTGAACGCGCTGCGCACCGGCAATGGCGACAGCCCGGCCGGCAGCATCGTCGATACCGTATCCGAACGAACCATCCAGGTTCAGGGCCGCATCAGGGAGCCGCAGGCGCTGCTGGACATGGTGGTGGCGAGGCGAGGAGGTGTGGCAATCCCGCTTCGTGACGTCGCCACGGTTTCCGAAGGCGCAGCCGATGCCGAAAACCGCGCGCTTTATAATGGCCGCACAGCCCTTGCGATCGACATCGTCAAGGTTCAGGACGCCAATACCGTGCAGGTGGTCACGGATGTGAGGAACCGCCTCGATGAACTCAATGCCGAGCTTGCCCCGCACAATGTGCAATTGCGCATTGTCACGGATACCTCCACGCCCATCCGCGAATCCGTCGATCAGGTGCAGATGACATTGATCGAAGGGGCGGCGCTCGCCATCGCCATCGTCTTCCTGTTCCTGAATTCCTGGCGCAGCACGGTGATCACCGGGCTGACACTGCCAATCGCGATCATCGGCACACTCGTCATCATCGATTTTCTCGGTTTCACCCTCAATACCCTCAGCCTCCTGGCTCTCACCCTCTCCATCGGCATTCTGGTGGATGACGCGATCGTCGTTAGGGAAAACATCACCCGGCATCTGCATATGGGCAAATCCCATATCCGCGCCGCACTCGACGGCACCAACGAAATCGGGCTCGCGGTGGTCGCGACCACCGCCACCATCGTCGCGGTCTTCCTGCCGGTCGCTTTCATGGACGGCATTGTCGGCCGGTTCTTCTACGAGTTCGGCGTGACGGTCTCAGCGGCGGTGCTGATCTCGCTCTTCGTTGCCTTCACCCTTGACCCGATGCTTTCGAGCGTCTGGTACGATCCGGATACGCATCCGGACACAAAACGCGGCCCGGTCGGGCGGCTGGTCGCCCGTTTCGATCGCGGCTTCGAATGGCTGGCCGAGCGGTACCGGCGTCTGATCGGCTGGACATTGCGCCACCGCCTCGCCACCCTGCTCACCACATCAGGCATCTTCATCGGCAGCCTGTTCATGGTGCCGCTGGTCGGCGTGGAATTCGTGCCTGATACCGATGAGGGCCGTTTCCAGGTCACCGTCACGGCACCGGCGGGCTCTTCCCTGGACTATACGACGGCGAAGGTGCGACAGGTCGAAAACGCGCTGAGAGAGTTTCCCGAGGTCGAGACGCTTTATTCCACCATCAACACCGGCGGCGCGGCGGGCAAACAGCGCGGCGCGGTACTGGTCGGACTGGTGCCGCTGGCAGCGCGCACGCAAACACCCGCCATGCTGGCCGAACCGGTCCGCAAGCGCCTTTCGGCCATACCGGGCATAGAGGTCGCGATCCTTCAGAACGGTCTTGGCGGCGGCGAAAGCCCGGTGCAGATCAGCATCCTCGGCGACGACCGCGCCGTTCTCGAAAAAATCGCCGCCGGTCTGGTGGACGACATGAAAAAAATCCCCGGCCTCGTGGATGTGAATTCCAGCGCCCGCAACGTCACCTCGGTGCTTTCCGTGCGCCTGAAACGCCAGGCGGCGAGCGATCTCGGCATATCCCGCTCCGATCTCGCCACCGCACTCTCTCCCCTCATCGGCGGCGAGGATGTGTCGACATGGACGGATACGGACGGCAACAGCCACGATATCGTGGTGCGCCTGCCCGGCGAACGGCGTTCCGACGCCACAAGACTGGGCGAGCTGATGATCGCAACCGGCCGCACCGCATCGAATGGCGCACCTGAGATGGTGCATCTCGATCAGGTCGCGGAGATCGGCACCGTGCCGGCGCCCGCCGAAATCCGCCGCATCGACAATCGCCGCGAAGTGCTGGTTTCGGCCAATATTGCCGGCCGCTCGCTCGGCGAGGTGATGGAGACCGTGCGAAACCTGACGGCCGCCCGCGATCTACCCGACGGTTACCGCATCCGCTTCGGCGGCGAGGCCGAGACCATGCAGGAAACCATCGGCCACATGGTCAAGGCGCTCATCATGGCGGTTATCTTCATCTATATCGTGCTTGCCTCGCAATTCGGCAGCTTCCTGCAGCCGCTCGCCATCATGGCCTCGCTGCCGCTCTCGCTGGCCGGCGTCCTTCTGGGCCTGATGGTGGCCGGCAGCACGATCAACATGTTCTCGCTGATCGGCTTCATCATGCTGATGGGCCTCGTGACCAAGAACGGCATATTGCTGGTGGATTTCGCCAACCGCGAGAGGAAGCGCGGGCTTTCCCTCAACGAGGCTCTGGCGAACGCCGGCGTCATCCGCTTCCGGCCGATCATCATGACGACGCTTGCGATGATCTTCGGCATGATCCCGCTCGGGCTCGCAATCGGCGGCGGCGGCGCTCAGCGCGCGCCAATGGCGCATGCGGTGGTCGGCGGCCTCATCAGTTCCACCCTCCTCACCCTGATCGTCGTGCCGACCATCCTCTCCTATATCGACAGCATCGTCAGGCGTTTTGCCCACCTGATGCCGAAAGCGCCTGACGATGCGGAGAAAGCGGAGCACCCGGCCCACCCCGGTGAGGTGCAAGCCGGGTGAAGACACCCGCGTTTTGCATGGAATCCGGCCTTTGACGGAAGAAGCGGCAAGGCTTTTCCCGTCAAAGGTGGCGAAGGCTGTCACCGAAGCAGAAGGATGGTGACCGGCCCGGCCAGAAGCACGGCGAAAACGATAATGGGATGGATGTAACGGGCAAGAAGCCGCAGGGCGGCACGACATAAACGCATAATACACCTGACGAAACGCATCCGGTGAAACTGGGCATGTCGGATTGCCCCGGCATTACAGCGTCAGATCCGGGCACCGCTCACGGGAAACAGGGCAGCCCGTTACGCCCCTTCGCCCGTCCGGCCTTTCCTTTTGCCCCTGGGCCTGAAATCGACCAGCAGCGATTTCAGTTCGATATCGCGGACCCGCCTTGCCGCTTCGTCCGGACGCACCCATTCCAGCAGGCGCTCACCACGCTCCTTGAAACTCGTTTCCGCGCCCGTCACCTCGATCTGGAACACATCGACGACGCAGGGAACGACATCGCCATTGTCGAGCATCTTCAGATAGGTATAGCGGCCAACCGCTTCCTTTCTCACCCGGCCGCGCACGCCGGCCTCCTCCCACGCCTCGATCGCCGCCGCCTCATGCGGTTTCTTGCGCTTCATCGGCCAGCCGCGCGGAATGATCCAGCGCCTGCTGGTGCGCGAGGTGACAAGCAGGATTTCAACATCGTCCCCGTTGCCACCATAGCGAAAACACAAGGCGGCATATTGCTGCCGGAAAGCGCCGGTGAACAGCTTTTCGGGAACGGCAGCGAGTTGCTGAAGTAATGTCAGGGCGCGCGCCGGACGGGCTTTCCGGCTTTTTTTGGAGGATTTCATATCCGTTGATAGTGCTGATTTTCCGGGTTGCATCAATGCCCCGCCTGCATTTATGACAGTTTTATGACAATTACCCCCCACAACATAAATAGCGCCATTGAGGGCCAATTCGCATGATGAGCATTTTCCGCAAGCTAATGCCGCGCGAGGACCGTTTTTTCGACCTGTTTAGCCAACATTCGGAAACGGTCGTCAAAGCGGCTGCAGCTCTGGACCACCTCTTGAGCGGCATCGACGTCGAGAGAAACTGCGACCTTATCGTTTCCCTCGAAGACCAGGCGGACGGCATTACCCGCGACGTGCTGCTTGCGGTGCGACGCAGTTTCATAACGCCCTTCGACCGTGGCGACATCAAGGACCTCATCCAGTCCATGGATGACGCCATCGACATGATGCACAAGACGGTAAAGACCATCCGCCTCTTCGAACAGAGCGAATTCGACCCGCTGATGAAAGAGATGGGCCACGAGATCGTGCGTGCGGCAAACCTGATTGCCGAAGCCATTCCGCTTCTCGAAAAGGTGGGCACCAACGCGCAGCGCCTGTCGGCGATTGCCGAAGAGGTCACCCGCGTCGAAGGCCGCTCCGACGATCTTCACGATCAGGGACTGAAGGACCTTTTCCGCCGCCACGGTGCGGCCGGTGACGCCATGGCCTATATGATCGGCAGCGAGATCTACGGCGAACTCGAAAAGGTCGTCGACCGATTCGAGGATGTGGCCAACGAAATCAGCGGCATCGTTATCGAGAACGTCTGATGGATGTCGCGCTTGCCCTGCCGCTGCTTGTCGGCCTCATCGCCATCGCGCTGTTCTTCGATTTCCTGAACGGTCTCCACGACGCCGCAAATTCCATCGCCACCATCGTCTCCACCCGTGTGCTGCGCCCGCAATATGCGGTTGCCTGGGCGGCCTTCTTCAACTTCATCGCCTTCCTGTTCTTCGGCCTGCATGTGGCGGAAACGCTCGGCACCGGCATCATCGATCCGGCCATCGTGTCGCCGCAGGTCATCTTCGCGGCGCTGATGGGTGCGATCGTCTGGAACATCGTCACCTGGATTTTCGGCATTCCCTCAAGCTCGTCGCACGCGCTGATCGGCGGCCTCGTCGGCGCCGGACTGGCGAGAGTGGGCTTCGATTCCATCGTCTGGTCGGGCCTGCTGAAGACTGTCGGCGCAATCTTCATGTCGCCGGCAATCGGCTTCTTCCTTGCCCTGCTTCTGGTACTCGCCGTATCCTGGCTGTTCGTGCGGCAGACACCCTTTGCGGTGGACCGCACCTTCCGCGTCATGCAGTTCATCTCCGCTTCGCTTTATTCGCTCGGGCATGGCGGCAACGACGCGCAGAAGACCATGGGCATCATCGCCGTGCTGCTGTTCAGCCAGGGGCATCTGGGCGAGAGCTTCTACGTGCCTTTCTGGGTGGTGATTTCCTGCCAGTCGGCCATGGCGCTCGGCACGCTGTTCGGCGGTTGGCGCATCGTGCATACCATGGGCTCCAAGATCACCCGGCTGAACCCGATGCAGGGCTTCTGCGCCGAAACCGGCGGCGCGCTGACATTGTTCGGCGCGACATGGCTCGGAATTCCGGTCTCCACCACCCACACGATCACCGGCGCCATCGTCGGCGTGGGGGCTGCCCGCCGCGTCTCCGCGGTGCGCTGGGGGCTTGCCGGCAACATCGTCATCGCCTGGATCGTGACCATGCCGGCGGCGGCGCTGATCTCCGCCGCCGTTTATGGACTGACATCGCTGTTCGGCTGACAGGTTTCCTCCACCCGAACGCCGTTCCCCTGGAAAACAGGGGCGGCCCCCCAACCCGGGGGCCGCCCCTGTCTCGCGTCAAACGGAATATTTCTTGCGCGTGGTGGTGCCCGCCGCCTCGGCAGGCGCCACATCCGGCTTGCCGAAGAGGTAACCCTGCGCTTGCGCGCATCCTTCATCGACAACCATGCGATATTGCGCATCGGTTTCGATCCCCTCCGCCGTCACCGGCAGGTCGAGGCTCCGGCCAAGGCCGATCACGGCACGCACGATGGCGCGGGCGTTGTCGTCGTCGCTCATGGCGGCGATGAAGCTGCGGTCGATCTTTATCTTGTCGAAGGGGAAACTCTGGAGATTGCTAAGGGAAGAATAACCCGTGCCGAAATCGTCCATGACAATGGCGACACCCAGCGCCTTCAGCTGGTTGAGGATGATGAGCGTCGCCTTGCGATCCTTGAGAAGGGCGGCTTCGGTGATTTCCAGTTCCAGCCGGCCGGGCGAAAGGCCCGTCTGCATGAGGACGGTGCAGACGACATGGCCGAGATTGGCCAGGGAAAACTGCAATGGCGAGACGTTGACCGCGATTTTCAGATGCGGCGCCCAGGTGCTTGCCTGACGGCAGGCCTCGCGCAGCACCCATTCGCCGAGCGAGATGATGATCCCGCTTTCCTCGGCGATGGGGATGAAGATATCCGGCGAGACGACGCCCCGCGTCGGGTGCTGCCAGCGCACCAGCGCCTCGTAACCGACAACCTGGCCACATTCGACGGACAGAACCGGCTGGTAGTTCAAAAGCAGCTCGTTGCGATTGATGGCGAGCCGCAGATCCGTCTCGAGCTGGCGGCGCTCACGCGCCTCCTGGTCCATCAACGGATCATAGAAGGCCAATATGCCACGCCCGCCCACCTTGGCGCGGTAAAGCGCCAGATCGGCGGCATGCATGATGCTTTCGTCATCCTGACCGTCACGCGGGAAAACCGCAATGCCGATGCTGACGCCGACGGAGGTCGGATCATTGGCGACATTCATTTTCAGGGCGAACATGCCAAGAATGGTCTCGGCAAGCAGCCGTGCTTCCTCCGCCTTCGTATGCCGGGCCGTCAGTATGACGAATTCATCGCCACCGAGACGCGCAACCACATCGCCCGCCCTTGCGCATTCATGCAGAATACCGGCGACTTTTTTCAGGACCCGGTCGCCCTCAGCATGGCCGAAGATGTCGTTGACCGCCTTGAACCGGTCGAGATCGAGCGCCAGCAGCGCAAATTCGTCCTCCTCGCCGCAATTGTCGATCTGCTGGCGAAGACGCGTCTGAAACATGGTGCGGTTCGCAAGCCCCGTCAGCATATCGTGACGCGCGAGATATTCGATTTCCCGCTGCGCCTCACGCTTTTCGGTCAGGTCGCGAATGGCCATCACCTCGCAGGGGCGGCCACGATATTCGATGGTGCGCACGGCAAGCTCGAACACCTGCGGCCGGTCGGCCCGCTCACGGATCGCCTCCACCGGCGTGGGGCGCGGCAGATAGGCGGGCTGCCCGTCGGCAGCCTTGAAGAGATCATCGGGATTTTTTCCGATGAGGAATATCTCGTCATTGCCGAGAAGTCCGGCAAAGCGGGTGTTCAGTTCGACGATACGGCCATCGCGCACGACGGCAAGGCCATCCAGCGTCGCATCGACAAGGCCTTTCAGATCGACAAGGTAACGATCCACCAGAGCCGCGGTGGCGGTGGCGCAGAGGATAAGGAAGGTCACGCCGGAAACGGCGCCAATCATGATCAGCCGGGCAAGGCTGTCGGGATCAGGACCGGAAACGGACGGATCGGGCGACAGGACCGTGGCCGAAACGGTGGTGAAATGCAGCGCGCAGATCGCAAGGATCGAAGAAGCGGCCGGAATGACGATGCGCTGTTTCCAGGTACCCGGACGCCGGAACAGGAAAAACGCCAGAAGAAAGAACACCCAGGTAACGGCAAAACCGCCCATCACCGGCCCCCAGCGATAGCTGATGGTGGCGGCGACATCCATTCCCGCCATGCCGACAAAATGCATGACGGCGACGGACACCGTGACCAGCGTGCCCACGATGACGGGGCTGTGGGCTGCCAGCGAGCGGACCCTGAGCGCCAGCCAGAAACCCAGAACCGGAAGAACCGCCGAAAGAGCCGTGAAGGAAAAATCAAACCCGATGGGAACCGGGCCCTTGTAAGCGAGCATGGCGACAAAATGCGTGGCCCAGACGCTGAGGCCGGCGGCGAAGGCGGCGATCAGCACCCAATAGGGCTTGCGACCGGCCGGGCTTTCTTCCGCGCGCAACAACAGGTGAAAAAAGGCGAGCATGCCCAGCAGGCAGATCAATGCCGCAAGAAGCACGATCGCATGATCGTGCTGGACGGCGACGCATTCCAAAACCGTGAACATGGTGCACTCTCCCAGCCTCTGAAGAACCGCTCACGATCGCACTATGGAAGTGGTTTATTTATAAATCTCTAATGCAACTATTGATAAATGTCTCCATCTGCGCGGCACGGCAGGGGGAAAAGCCCGAGGGCCGACGCGACAGGCTGCAGGGCTTTGCGCGTCGGCCTTGACCGGGGTTTATAGGGCAGGCCCTTATTTCCAGCTTCGATAGTCGGCGGCGGTGCATCCGAAGGGCGCCGGGCCATCGGAGAAACGCTCCTGCAGACGGGCGCATCCCCACTCGTTGAGCGCTGCCGGCAGCATGTTGTTGATGTCCATTCCCGGCGAGTTGAATTGCGACGGAGCGCTTGTGACATACCATAGCCAGTAACCGAAGACGGCGACGACTATGAGAACCACGATTGCGGCGAAAGTTCCCAGTCTGCGCAGGAGGCCTGGCCCCTTCCTTGTCGCCGCGTCCACGGTGGAGGCGCCTTCCTGTGCCTGATCCGCAACCATTGGTGCAATCGATGCGAGAGCCTGCGCCCTTTCCTGCTCCGACAGGTCAATCCGCTGCAGCTGGTCGTCGAGCAGGACAGGCAGCGCGGTTTTGCCGTGCCAGACCGCCAGCGCGACATCGTGTTTTCCGGTGTGGCCGACAACGACGGGAATGCGGCCCCTTTCCAGATGAGTGAAGGACTGCCGCTTGGTCTTGCCCTCCCTCACCGTATCGGCATAGGTCACGAAAAGGCGGCTGCGCTTTTCAGCCACCGCCGTCAGCGCAACCGGAATAACCGTCAAAGGTGCGGGCTGCCGCAGCTGCAGACGAACCCTGACGACCCGGATAAGCGCAAACAGCATCGCAAGACTGCCGAAACCAAGCAGGGCAACGAACACACCGAGCGTGATGATACGGTTCCAGAGCATGTCGAGGCCGAGGGAGATCGTCGCGAGTTCCGGGTTCCTGGCGGAAATCACCAGTCCGGTTTCGTAGTCACCGGAATGGAAGTCGACGAACATCACCTCGACATCCTTCTTGTAGCTCACGCCGGCATGTTCATAGGAAAGATCCGCCTCGCAAGTCGTGAAGATCGCCTTGCGCGTCTTGCAGCTGCCGGTGATATCGCCGCTTTCGATCTCCAGCGGATCCTTGCTGATCTGATAATCGCGCAATATGCCCGGACCTTCGGCCACGAGCATGACGGCCAGGATCGCCACAAGCACCGGAATGGAGAAATAATAGGCCGCCGGCACCGAAATGACGCCACGTTTGAGGCTGAGCGGCCGCGACGGAAGTTTTATCTGTGCAAGGTTCATGATCGCCAACGCATCTTTCGGGATGTTGGTGAGCGGAGTCTGCGACTCTCGCCCAGCGGAAAGGATAGTCAGCGGACGGTCTAATCCGATGAAGTCCTTGAGAAAACCCCTGAAATCTTGGGATGACGACGATAATCGCCTGCTGCGAAAGGGTTTGTGGACCCGGAAAATGCCGGAGGAATAGCAAGGCGGATATCGCCAGGGTTGTCGACACGCAAAAATCGCATGAAAAACAACGGCCTGCCCCAAGGTGTCGGGATATGGCTGCCAATAAAAACGGGCGGTAAAACCGCCCGTCACAGGTTTTCAGAGGCTGTGGTTTGCCATTAGTCCTTCGTGACCTTTTCCAGCCGGGTCGTCTGGCTGGGATGGCCGACATAGTCCTTCACGCGCGCATTCAGCACGATCGGCTCGAATCTCTCGAACATCGGCAACACCGCCGGCTTCTGGGCGACGAACATTTCCTGCATCTGGGTATAGATTTCCCCGCGCTTCCTGGCATCCGGCTCCAGTGAAGCCTTTGCCGTCAGGGCGGTCAGTTCCGGAATGTCCCAGGCCGAACGCCAGACGAAATTGCCGGCATTGTTGGCTGCCAGCGAGTTGTCGGGGTTGCTGGAGAACTGCTCCATCGAGCCCAGCACGTTGGGCATATAGGCGCCGGTCTGCGGAATGAGCAGATCGAAATCACGCGCGCGGTGGGCGGCAATCACGTCCGAACCGTTACCCTGCTGGATATTGACCTTGATGCCGATCTGGCTGAGCGACGCCTGGATCGCGGTGGCGAGATCGATGCGCGGCGTCTGCGCAATCGTCTTCAGATTGAGCGTAAAGCCGTTCTCATAACCGGCCTCCTTCAGGAGAGCCTTCGCCTTGGGCACATCAAGCTTCCAGTCCGGGCTCGGAATGGCGTATTCGAAGTTTTCCGGCACCGGCACCGTACGCGCCCGGCCGTAAGGACCCATGATGGTCTTTTCCATGCCCTTGTAGTCGATGCCATAGGCAATCGCCTCACGGACCTTGGGGTTGGACAAAGGCTCCTTGCCGGCATTCATGGACAGGACGTAGAAGCCGCCCGTCGGCACGCGCTGGATCTGGAAACCTTCCTTGTTGTTGAAAGTCGCAAGGTCGGCCGCCGTCAGCGCGCTGGCGATGTCGATGTCGCCACGCTCCAGCATCAGGCGCTCCACCTGGCTTTCAGGCACATGCCGCACGATGACGCGGCGCATTTTCGGACTGCCGGCCACGTAATCCTTGTTTGCCTCGAGAATGATGATCTCATTGGGCGACCAGCGATTGAGCGTAAAGGGACCGGAACCGGCGGAATTGGTTCTCAGCCAGCCATTGCCCCAGTCGTCATTGGTTTCATGCGACTTCAGCTCCTTGCTGTCGACGACGCTGGCAATGACCATGGCCAGACGATAAAGCAGCAGCTCGGACGTCGTTTCACCGGAAAGCTCGATGCGCACCGTTTTTTCATCCGGCGCGCTCACCAGCTTGTCGACATTGTCGGCATTATAGCCAACGCGCTTGAGGTTGGCTGCGGCCGCCTGGTTCATCTTCAACAGCCGGCCGAGCGAATAGACGACATCTGCCGAGGTTACCGGATTGCCCGAGGCGAAATTGGCCTCGCGCAGATGGAAGGTGATGCCCTTGTCATCGATCTCCCAGCGCTCGGCAAGCTGCGGTGAAACCTTGCCCGAACCATCGACCGAAATCAGGCGGTCATAGAGGTTGGACATGATTTCGTTGGCTTTTCCTTCGGTGGCCTGATGCGGGTCAAGCGACAGCACCTGGGCCAGCGAGGTTCCGATAACGAGCTGGTCGTTGGGTGTCTTGGCCAGGGCCGGCGCGGCCTGCACCAGCATGGCCCCAAGGGCCGTGGTGAATGCGAGACGGATCAATGATTTTCTCATACCTGCTCCTCCTACAGATCGGTAATTCATGTTTGGGAAAAAGCCGCGACGCAGCGGGGCGTCGCGGGCCGGAATGGTCAAAGATGTTTGTTATCAAGCGCTTCGATCAAGGCGGCGATGTAGCCGTAGCAGAAGGCGAAAGCCACACCGACGGCATCGCGCCCGGCAATCGTCGGCACATGGTCGGGCATGATCATGTAGCGATAGCCGAGTTCGTGATAAAGCTTCAGCGACCGCACCATGTCCATGTCGCCCTCATCGGGGAAAGTCTCCATGAAGGAGAGTTTGCCGCCGCTGATATTGCGGAAATGGACGTTGAAGATCTTGTCGCGGCTGCCGAACCAGCGGATGATGTCATCGATCTCCTCGCGCGGATTGTCGAGCATCTCGCCGATCGAACCCTGGCAGAAATTCAGGCCGTGATAGGGGTTTTCGCGCATCTGCACGAATTTCTTCAATCCCTCGACAGTGCCGAGCACACGCGTGACACCCTTGTAACCCGGCGGGGTGTAGGGATCATGAGGGTGGCAGGCGAGACGCACCTTGTTGCTTGCTGCAACCGGCACGACGCGTTCGAGGAAATAGTCGATGCGCTCCCAGTTCTCGTCTTCGGACAGAACGCCGGCGAGACCCGGAGCGGCGTCATGATCGGCCTTGTCCCAGCGCCATGCCTCATTGAGCGAGCCACCGCGTCCCCGTTCCATCTCGGTGCGCGGAATGCCGATGAGGTTGAGATTGTATTTCGCCGCGGGAATACCGGCCCGGGCGATATTTTCGATCATCGTGCAGACGGCATCGATCTGCCGGTCACGCTCAGGGCCTGCAAGCAGGATATCGGGATACGACGCCTGTTCGATGGGGCGGGACGGCAGCGGCAGCTGCACCATGTCGAGGACGAGGCCAAAGCTCTCGACCTTGTCGCGGTGGCGCTCGAAGTCCTCAAAAGTCCAGCTCTCGGGCTTTCCGGGTGGATCAGCATTGATATTCTTGACGCCGAGCTGCGCCCAAACCTTAAAATCCTCGTCATCGCGCGCAGCAACCTGGGTGCCGACATACATCGATTCTCTCCTCTCTCCATGCAAGTCATCATATGACATCGCATGAAATAAGATGAGTGTCGAGATGCTATTGCGCTTCTGAAAGCAACCTGTATCGACGCTGGCTGGCGAGCATATGTTCGCGCATGGCTTTTCGCGCCGCATCGGGATCCTGCTCGACGATGGCGCGCAGGATTGCCTCGTGCTCGGCCTGCACTTTGCGAAGATAATTCGCGTCTCCGGTTTCCGGCAGCGTCGGGAACTGCCCGCGCGGTATCGAGCGCGAACCGAACTGGCGCAGAGCCTCCAGATAAAAGCGGTTATTCGTGGCGATCGCAATGGCCGTGTGAAACTCGTAATCGGCATCGACGGTGGTCTCACCCGCATCGATGGCGCGGGCCATTTTCCGGTGCGCCGCAGAGATTGCAGCCTCCTGCTGGGCTGTGCGGCGATAGGCGGCGATTGCCGCCGCCTCCCCTTCCGTCGCAAGCCGGAACTCCAGCATCTCTAGCGTTTCCGCAATGGTGCCGACTTCGGATTGCGTCAGTTTTACGCCGGCCCATTCGCTGGTATTGCTGACGAAAACCCCCTTGCCCTGAATGGGAACGACATAGCCGGCGGAACGCAAATCCGCGATCGCCTCACGAACCACGGTACGGCTCACGCCGTAGCTGCGTTCAAGCTCCGGCTCGGTGGGAAGTTGATCACCGTTTTTCAGTTTTCCACTGCGAATTTCTGCGCTGAGATTATCGATGATCTGTTGCGCCCGTCTCTCCCGCGGCCTCGCCCTGTCGCCCATCATGCCACTCTTCCCTCTTGCAGAATACGAATCCCTTCGCTACTCATATGACGACATGGCAGCACGTCATATGTTTTCATGTTAGCTCAGGGAGGAGTTGGGATGAAGTACCATCGAGAGTTTTTGCAATGGAGAATTGCGCGTCTTCGGCGAGCGGCTTGCAAAGGCACCTCCATTGACGGCCTTCTTAAAGGGAAGTGCGACCAGCAATGACGGAAATCTCTTTGCGCGGGCTTGGACATCGTTTTCTGCAACTGATCGTCAGCCTCTTCATCCTGCTCTGCATCACCTTCATCATCGGCCGGGTGATGCCGACCGATCCGGTCGGAGCGATCGTCGGCGAACTTGCCGATCCCAAGGCCTATGAGGCCATGAGGGCGCGGCTCGGTCTCGATCTGCCGCTTTACCAGCAGTTCTTCATTTATCTGCGTGGCCTGCTGCATGGCGATTTCGGCATCGCAATCCTGACCGGAAATCCGGTGACCCGGGATCTGGCGCAGGCATTTCCGGCCACATTCGAACTCGCAACGCTTGCGATCATCATCTCCACCATCGTCGGCGTGCCGCTCGGCCTTGCCGCCGCGCTCTTCCGCGACACCTTCATCGACAAGTTCGCACGCGTTTTTGCACTGGTGGGGCATTCGATACCTGTCTTCTGGTTCGGCATCGTCGGCCTTGTGATTTTTTACGCCAGTTTCAATCTCGTCGGAGGACCCGGCCGTGTCGATGTTTTCTACGAGGGGCTCGTAGAGCCGAAGACAGGATTGATGCTGGTCGACAGCCTTCTTGCGGGCGAGACGGAAATCTTCTGGAACGCGCTCTCGCATATCATCCTGCCGGCCATCATCCTTGCCTATATGGCCATGGCCTATATCACCCGCATGACACGCGCCTTCACCCTTGAACAGCTCAGCCAGGACTACGTGATCGCCGCGCGCGCGAAGGGTGTCAGCCCGGCGCGCACGATAACCCGGCATGTATTGCCCAACATCGCCGTGCAGCTCATCACCGTTCTGGCCATCTCCTATGGCAACCTGCTGGAAGGCGCCGTGGTCACCGAGATCGTGTTTTCCTGGCCGGGTATCGGCCAATATATGACGAACGCGCTGCTTATCGGCGACATGAATGCCATCCTTGCCGCCACCATCGTCATCGGCTTCATCTTCATGCTGCTCAATTTCCTCGCCGATCTGGCCTATACCACGCTCGATCCTCGCACACGGGAGGTCGCACGATGACCGATATCACGCATGACAATGCCGCTCGCGGCCGCAGCGCCCTGTCGCGCATATCGACCACCACGGCACGGACACTGCGAAAGCTCGGCGACGAACCGCTTGGAATGTTCGGATTTGCCATTCTCGCCATCCTGGTTCTGGTGGCTATTTTCGCGCCTCTCATTGCCCCCTTCGACCCCGCCCAACAGGCTCTCGAAAACGCGCTTCAGCCTCCCAGCTGGGCTCATCTGGCCGGCACGGACGAATTCGGCCGGGATATTTTCAGCCGGCTGGTTTATGGCACCCGCATCACCATCCAGACGGTGCTGTCGGTCTCGGTCATTGTCGGTCCCATCGGCCTTGCCATTGGCGTCATGGCCGGTTTTTTCGGCGGGCGAACCGATGCCATCCTGATGCGTGCGACCGATATCGTCCTGTCCTTTCCCTCGCTCGTGCTGGCATTGGCCTTCGCGGCCGCCATGGGCGCCGGCCTCGGCACGGCAATCATCGCCATCTCATTGACGGCCTGGCCGCCCATTGCGCGTCTTGCCCGCGCGGAGGCCCTTGTCGTGCGTAATACCGATTACGTTGCCGCCGCGCGCCTTTACGGGGCATCGCCATTGCGCATCCTGTTCCTGTATATCGCGCCAATGTGCATTCCCTCGGTTATCGTCCGGCTGACGCTGAACATGGCCGGCATCATCCTGACCGCCGCATCGCTCGGCTTCCTTGGTCTCGGGGCGCAGCCGCCATTGCCGGAATGGGGAGCGATGATCTCCAGCGGCCGCAAATTCATGCTCGATTACTGGTGGGTCGCCGTCATGCCCGGCATCGCCATCCTGCTGACGAGCCTTGCCTTCAACATCGCCGGCGATACGCTGCGCGACCTCTTGGATCCGCGCCATGCCCGCTCCTGACAGTTCCCCCATTCTTTCGGTTCGCGACCTCAATGTCCGCTTCGGCCGCAACACCATTCCGGCTGTCTCCAACGTCAATTTCGACGTCGGCCGGGAAAGGGTCGGCATCGTCGGTGAATCCGGCTCCGGAAAATCCACCACCGGCCGGGCCGCCATGCGGCTCCTGCCGAAAAGCGCCACGGTGACGGCGGAGCGGATGGATTTCCTGTCCGAACCGTTGCTCGACAAATCCGAACGGCAGATGGGCGCAATCCGCGGCAGCGAGATGGCGCTGATCATGCAGGACCCGCGTTATTCGCTGAATCCGGTGCTGCCGATCGGAAAACAGGTGGCGGAGGCGGCCGAACTGCATCTGGCACTGACAGGCAAGGCGGCCAGAGGCGCCGCACGCGACATGTTGCTGCGCGTCCGCATCAATGAACCCGACCGCGTGATGGGGCTCTATCCTCACCAGATTTCAGGCGGCATGGGACAGCGTGTGATGATTGCGATGATGCTGCTCGCAAAGCCGAAGCTCGTTATCGCCGACGAACCGACATCCGCGCTCGACGTCAGCGTCCGCAAGGATGTCCTGCTGCTGCTGGACGAGATGGTGCGGGAAAACAACTCCGGTCTGATCCTCATCAGCCATGATATCCGCATGGTCGCGGCCTTCTGCGAGCGCGTGCTGGTCATGTATGGCGGGCGCGTCGTGGAAACGCTGACAAAGCTCGAGGATGCGCAACACCCCTATACGCGTGGCCTGATCGCGGCGATGCCCGATCCCCGCAATCCGGTGCGGCGTCTCAAGGTGCTGGATCGTCAGGCAATCGATGCGGAGGTAATGCGATGATCACGGTAGACAAGCTCGACGTCGTCTACGGCGCAAAGGAAAACCGCAATCACGTCGTGCGCGGCGTCAGCCTGCGGGTCAATAAAGGCGAGACGCTCGGCATTGTCGGCGAGAGCGGTTGTGGCAAGTCGACCTTGCTGCGGTCGCTGGCGGGGCTGGAGGCCGGTTGGACCGGCTCGATCAGCTTTGACGGCAAGCCGGTCGGCAAGGTGCGCAACCGCGAGGAACTGAAGCTGGCGCAAATGGTGTTTCAGGACCCTTACGGCTCCCTGCATCCGCGCCACCGCATCGGCCGGGCGCTCGCCGAACCGATCCGCGCCATGGGACTTGGCGACGGCTGGTCGAAAGTCGCCTCTGCCCTGCAACAGGTCGGCTTGCCGGCACATTTCGCCGAGCGCTTCCCGCATGAACTGTCCGGCGGCCAGCGCCAGCGCGTGGCAATCGCCCGCGCCCTGATCCTCGAGCCGCCGATCCTGCTGCTCGACGAGCCGACATCGGCGCTCGACGTCTCGATTCAGGCGGAAATCCTGAACCTGCTTGCCGACCAGCGTGACGAACGCAACCTGACCTTCGTTCTCGTCAGCCACGACCTCGCGGTGATCGCCCATATGTGCGATCGTGTGCTGGTCATGCAAAACGGCGATTTTGTCGATGAGCTGACCAAGGCCGATCTTGAGGCGGGCATTACCCATGCGGCCTATTCAGGCGAACTGTTCGAAAGCAGCTTTCTTTGAAACCGCTGTCGAGAGAGGCAGAATGACCTGAGTGAGAGGAGATCACCCACAACCAGATGTCTTGAACAGGTCCGCTCTCTATTCAAGCTCATATCCTGACGAACAACATTATTGCATTGGGCTTGCCAATACAAATCCTTGAGTTGTGAGAAAGCGCGCACCATCGAAGCGCATATATTACTGTATGGACTAGCACCCCGAGCCAAACTCATTTCGTCAAGGCGTGGTCTTCAGCACCTGCCCACAATTCAGAAATTACCCGGTAATCTTGCGCGGGTCGGGCGAAATCTCTCTATTCGCGCCAGTGATCCTCAACCCATTCTACCGGGCGCATAAAATGACGTAGAAATTGAAAGGGACGCTTTCTACGAAAGCCATAATCGATAAATGCTTTCAGATGCTGTCTCAGCGTAGTGCCCTGGCGACCCGCCCATCCGCCACGGATAGCATCTTCAGGCAGGATTTCTCCGGGAAAAATGACAATCCTTGCACCCGTTGGGAGTCTGGCAGGAATAAAGAAGTTTAGCGGAAAGGGAAGCAAACACTGAAAACGAAAATGACGAATCCACTTTCTTGGGAAAAACTTGATTCCGCCCGGGGCTTCACGCGTGACAAATCGCTGTTCATATCCATATTTCTCAGCCAAACCAACCGGATCGGCAGCGAACTTTGCCTGGATGGGAACAAGCTTTCCGACCGGAAAACGATAAACGGAGGTCTGCCCCAGACGTTCGAACGGCTTTGCGGCATTTCGGGCCAATATCACGTCCTCGGGACTACCGAATGCGAAGAATCCGTCCAATGAACCGGTTACAACCAGATCCAGATCCAAAAAGAGCACTACCCCCGATAGCGATCCCAGCTTTGGCCCCCAAAGACGTGACTTGGGCCATATACCGCGTCTTGTTTGCGGAATTTCATAGTCGATAACGGGAAGGTCTTCACACAGGACTTCGGAACGAATTCCTTCGCGACTGTCTGTAAAACAGGTAAATGTAAATGGTGGCGTTATATTTCTCGCCACCATGGCATAAAGCCGATTGACATAGGGCGCACCATATTTCGTACCCCAATTTATGCAAATTATCTGCTTAATCACGTAGCGGTCCAGAAAACGAATTTGCCAAAAATATTACAACGACGGGCATAAGAGCGTTGCTTTGGTCTTAGACACGATTTCTCTCGAGGTCAATTGTGCTGAAAGCCCTCGTTAATTTCGACGTTGCCGAGTTTTTAAGATGCTCCAGATTTTCTGAGGCAGCTTGGTTAAACCAAGCGTTGCCGACCTCCGTTTTCATCCGAAAACAGATGAATGTAGTCAGGCGCCGATACGCCTTGTGAGAAATGCTACGGGGTGGAGACCACAGGGTTCTGACAAAAAAACCTGCCCCGCGGCGGTAGCGCTGGGTGGAACCGGCTATCGCAGCCGTAAAATAGCGATCAGCCCGAGTTCACGGACCTGAAGGTGCTTTCTCGCCGGCCAGCTTCTGCTCAAGCAGCCATGCCCACATGGCCTCGTCCTTCAGCACTTTCGCCTCGACAGCTTCGTGATCCGTATCCTCGAACACCGTAAGCCGTACATTGCGCTTCAGTTCCTGAAGGCGCTGAACAAGGGCCACCGTGTCGGAAAGCGGTATCACCGCATCATTGGTGCCATGAAAGGCCCAGAAAGCCGTCTTCTCATTGGTGCGGTTGAGGTAATGCCGGATGCCGCCGCCGGCGATCGGCACGACGGCCGCGAAGGTGTCCGGAAATTGCTCGGCCATGGACCACGCGCCAAACCCGCCCCGGCTGTAGCCGATCAGGTAGATGCGGCTGCGGTCCACCCGATGATCAGCCACCACGGACTGCAGAGCGGCCGCGACGCGCTCGATCGGATAGAGCAGTTCCTCGCTCGGGTTTTGCGGCGAAAACACCAGAAAAGGAAAATCACGCCCCTCTTCGACCATTTTCGGCAGGCCGCTCCTTCGCAGCTTTTCAATGTCACTGCCGCCCTGATCACCCCCATGCAGCCAGACGACGAGGGGATAGGTTTTATCCGAACCGGAATAGTCCTTTGGTGTATAGAGCAGGTAGTTGACATCCGAGGCGATTGTGACATCGGATTTCATGGCCTTCTGTTCAGCCGCCGCAAATGTCGAACTGACTAGAGCGGCAGCGGCGATCAGGCAGAATTTCAGATGTTTCATGGTGTGGTCCTCCCGACAGACAGGCCTCCTCCTGAGGCATGGTGATTGAACTCGTGGCCGCCGGGTTGGTTCAGGGATTTTCGAAGCGATACGAAAAACACGGCGGCAGCGAGAACGAATGTTTATATATTTCAACTAAATATGAGATTTTCCTATCGAAAATCCTGTCATCGCGACAAAATCGCATCCACCCTGCCCACCGGCTGCCGGGCGGACGTTTCGGCTTCAAGGGCTGGAACAACACGTTCAGCCTTTGTTCTGGATTGCTGTTTGAGTCTTTGCTAATCATTGCGACAACAGGGCAAACATGGCGAGCGGCAGCACAGCCGGCCGGCATTTTGCCCCAAGACCTTCGTCGGACGGACAACCACATATCGGGGATTGCAGGCATGGCGGTTGCCTATCTGGAAAAGTTGAATGAACAGCAGCGCAAGGCGGTGGAGCACGGCGTCGGGCTGGCGGAAGGACAGACGGCCGGCCCGTTATTGATCATTGCCGGTGCCGGTTCCGGCAAGACCAATACGCTTGCCCATCGCGTCGCGCATCTGATCGTGAATGGCGCCGATCCCCGCCGCATCCTGCTGATGACGTTTTCAAGACGCGCCGCCTCAGAGATGTCGCGGCGTGTCGAGCGGATCTGTAAATATGTCATCGGCGGCAATTCGGAAGCGTTGACCGATGCGCTTTCCTGGTCCGGCACATTTCACGGCATTGGCGCGCGCCTTTTGCGCATCTATGCCGAACAGATCGGCCTCAATATCGATTTCACCATCCACGACCGCGAGGACAGCGCCGACCTGATGAACCTTGCCCGGCACGAACTCGGCTTTTCCAAGACCGAAAGCCGTTTTCCGACGAAGGGGACGTGCCTCGCGATCTATTCGCGCGCGGTGAATTCCCAGACGGCGCTGAAGGAAATCCTGCGCCAGCATTATCCGTGGGTCGCCAGCTGGGAGAGCGAACTGAAAGAGCTGTTCGCAGCCTATGTCGAGGCCAAACAGATCCAGAATGTGCTCGATTACGACGATCTTCTGCTCTACTGGGCGCAGATGGTGAGCGACCCCGTTCTGGCCGACGATATCGGCAACCGCTTCGACCATGTGATGGTCGACGAATATCAGGATACCAACCGGCTGCAGGCCTCGGTGCTGATGGCGCTCAAGCCCGGTGGCCGCGGTCTGACCGTAGTGGGTGACGATGCGCAGTCGATCTATTCGTTCCGCGCGGCGACGGTGCGAAACATCCTCGATTTTCCCGCTTCTTTCAGCCCGGCGGCCGATATCATCACGCTGGACCGCAACTATCGCTCGACGCAGCCGATCCTGGCGGCCGCCAATGGCGTCATCGATCTGGCGCGCGAACGGTTTACCAAGAACCTCTGGACCGAGCGGCAGTCGCTCGAGCGCCCGAAACTCGTGACGGTGAAGGACGAAACCGAGCAGGCGAATTTCATCATCGACCAGATCCTTGCCAATCGCGAGACGGGCATGACCCTGAAACAGCAGGCCGTGCTGTTCCGCACGTCCAGCCACAGCGGCCCGCTTGAGGTGGAACTGACCCGCCGCAACATTCCCTTCGTCAAATTCGGCGGCCTGAAATTCCTCGACAGCGCCCATGTGAAGGACATGCTGGCCGTGCTGCGCTTCGCACAGAACCCGCGCGACCGTGTCGCCGGTTTCCGGCTGCTGCAGATGTTGCCGGGCATAGGACCGAAGAAGGCCGGCAATATTCTCGATGCGATCGCGACAGACCCTGAGCCGCTGCTTGCCCTTGCCGAAATTCCGCCGCCACCGAAGACCGGCGACGACTGGACGGCTTTCACGCAATTGCTGATGGGGCTGCGGCAGGGGCAAAACGGCTGGCCGGGCGAGATCGGGCAGGCACGGCTGTGGTATGAGCCCCATCTTGAGCGTCTCCACGAGGATGCGGACACCCGCAAGGCGGATTTGCTGCAACTCGAGCAGATCGCTGGCGGCTACGCCTCACGCGAACGTTTTCTGACCGAACTGACGCTCGATCCGCCCGACGCCACCAGCGACCAGGCCGGCGTGCCGCTTCTCGACGAGGATTATCTCAGCCTGTCGACCATTCATTCGGCAAAGGGCCAGGAATGGCGAGCCGTCTTCATCCTGAATGTGGTGGATGGCTGCATCCCCTCCGATCTCGGGGTCGGCACCACCCAGGAGCTGGAGGAAGAACGCCGGCTGCTTTATGTCGCCATGACGCGCGCCAGGGACAGCCTGTCGCTGATCACGCCGCAACGCTTCTTCACCGGCGGACAGAACCAGCAGGGCGACCGGCATGTCTACGCCGCAAGAACCCGCTTCATACCGGCAACCCTGCTGCAATTTTTCGAAGCCACCACTTGGCCAGTCATCTCAGCCGCCGCCTCCGAACGCAGCGCACAGCAGATCCGCATCGATGTGGGTGCGCGGATGCGGGCGATGTGGAAATAAAAAGCGGGGTATTCACCCCGCTCTTGGCGACGAATGTCTGCCCTGCTGTCAGAACTTCACGCTGGCCGTCAGGCTGATGTTGAAGGGTTCGCCCACAGCATTGGCATAGCTGGTGGAGCCGATCGACGAGGTATAATACGTCTTGTCGAAGATGTTTTTCAGATTGAGCTGCAGTGTCACCGGCTTTTCCAGTTGCAGCGTATAGGTGGCGAAGGCGTCGAAGACCGCGTAACCCGGCAGATAATAGGAATTGTTGTTGATGCCGGGACGCTCACCCACCGCCCGGATGCCACCGCCGATACGCAGCGTATTGCCGCTGGGTCCGATTTCGCCGACATCATAGGCAAGGAAAAGCGAACCGGTATGGCGGGCCACATTCGGCAGGCGCTTGCCCGCATAGGTGAGATCCTCAAGTACGAGCGCATCCGTATAGGCGTAGCTTGCGATCAGATCGAGATCGTCTGTCAGGCTGCCGGCAATATCGACCTCCACGCCGCGCGAGCGGACGAGGCCGGCGGCCTTCACCGTCGAGACACCGCCGACATCTTCCGAGTAGGCGACATTGCGCTTGCGGGCGTTGAACAGCGCGATATTGGCGCTCAGTCCGGCAAAAAGATCGAACTTGGCGCCAACCTCGTAAGAAATCCCCTCTTCTGGATCGAGCCCGCCATAATAGGCCCCGATCGAAGATTGCGGACGGAAGGTCTTGGCCACATTCGCGTAAAGCGAGGCATCCGGCGTCAGCTTGTAGACAAGGCCGGCATTGGGGATGAGTTCGCCGCCATTCTTCTCGGTATTGACGACGAAGGGACGGCCCTTGCCGGCGTAGATGTCGTAATACTGGTAACGCAAGCCGCCGACCGCGATCCACTGATCGCTAAGATGCAGGGCGTCCTGCATATAGATCGAGGCGGTGGAGAGCTCTTCCGTCTGGTCACTATCGACCGCCCTGACCGTGGTGCAGGCCGGCAGCTGGCCATAGACGGGATTGTTGATGTTGAAATTGGTGGAATTCGCGCATCGAAGCATGTCTGTGCGCAGGGTATCGCTGTAATCATAGGACGCGCCGAACAGCAGGTCGTTGCGCAGCCCGCCGATTTCGGCCTCACCCGTCAGATCCGCACGCACCGCATGATTATAGATGGTGGAATATTGCGTTGCATCGGCCCGTCGCGTCACCTGCCCCGTGCTGGAATTATAACCCATCACGCGCGCCTGATTGTCGGAATATTCGTTGCGGCTATAGGCGTAATTGAGCGAAAGTTTCCAATCATCGGACAATTGCCGGTCTATGGCGATGCTCGCGAGATCGGATTTGCCGTCGGTGATATTGTAGGCCTCATCCAGCCTGAGCCGTCGGCTGACATTGATGGCCCTGCCGGTCGCGGGATCGAAGATCGTACCGCGATCGAAGGGCACGCTGTAGTCCTCGTGCATGTAGGACACGGTGACATCGGTGTCCTCACCGCTCCATTTCAGCGAGGGAGCAATCAGCCAGTTCTTCTTTTCTCCGAAATTGCGCCAGTAATCGCTGTTTTCTCCCTGGCCGATCAGGCGATAGGAAAAATCGGTTCCGGCAATCGGGCCGGTAACGTCAAAACCGCCTGATGTGCCATATTTGCCCGCGCCATAGGCGGAAAAGCGCGAATAGGCCTCTGCCGTAAACGTGTCTTCCGGCTTCTTCGTCACGACATTCACCATGCCGCCGGGATCGAGAATGCCATAGAGCGTCGAAGCCGGCCCCTTCAGCACTTCCACCCTTTCGGCCGTATCGTTGAAGGAATGCGGCAGTGCCGTCTTCAGCCCGTTGACGAGGATGGAACCGTCGCGATTATCGCCGAAACCACGGCGGATGACGGCATCCTGCGTGCCGCCCAAGGTATTCGACTGGGTGACGCCGCTGACATTGGCCAGCGCATCATCCAGCGAACGCGCCTGCTGGTCGCGCAGTACCTCGCTCGTCACCACATTGACCGATTGCGGAATATCGAGGATCGGCGTTTCGGTGCGCGTCGCCGTGCCCGTCGTCACCGGCTGATAACCGCGCGCGCCTTTCTTGACATCGGCATTGACGGTTATGGTTTCGAGTACGGTCGTCCCGTCGGCATCTTTCTTCGGCGTTCCGCTCTCCTGCGCAAAGGCAGGCAGAGCGACCCCGGCCAGAAGAAATGCCAGCAGCGCCCGCGAGCCCACCCGAATGATCATCGAACCGTCATGCATCCTGTTTGTCCCCGACTGTCCCAAATCGTCATCGCGACGATGCACCGCTCTTTCAATTGATGAATGTAGTAGTCAACTTTTATTTCCGCAGAAAGCAGGCAAAAGCCACGGTTCGACGGCGGATATTCAGGCATCGACGCTTGCAATCTGGTGCGCCGCCGCCGCTTTCCCGGCAAATCGACCCGTAAAAACCGCTTTTTCGCGGCCCATATACTTGACTACTACAGTCATCAATAATTCTGGTGGCGGTTCATTCGAACGGGGACGATCTTGAGCAGCGGCGACACATTTCCAGGTACGGACACAAGGCTCGCGGCGCAGGCCGTCGAGCTTGCCTATGGCGACCGGCCCGCGCTGACGGAGATGTCGCTCGATATCGTACCGAACCGTTTCACCGTCCTGCTCGGCCCGAACGGCTCGGGAAAATCCACGCTTCTTTCCGCACTCGCCCGCCTGCACAGGCCGACCCGTGGCCATATCCTTCTCGACGGCCGCGACATCTTCCGCCACCCGACACGGGATGTGGCAAGGCGGCTCGGCATGTTGGCGCAGCAGAACCACACACCGGAGGGGCTTTCGGTTTTCGATCTCGTCGCCCGCGGCCGCTATCCCCATCAGGGTTTTCTGAAACAATGGAGTAGTGACGACGCCCGCGCGGTGGAGCAGGCATTGTTCGTGACCGGCATGTCCGAACTGGCGGAAAGACCGGTCGACAGCCTTTCCGGCGGTCAGCGGCAGCGCGCCTGGATTGCCATGGCGCTGGCGCAGCAGACGGATATCATTCTGCTGGACGAACCCACGACCTATCTGGATCTGCACCACCAGATAGAGGTGCTGGACATGCTGGCCGGTCTCGTCACGCACCATAACCGCACGATCGTGGCGGTGCTGCATGACATCAATCTTGCCCTGCAATATGCGGACCACCTGATCTTCCTGAAGGATGGCCGGCTGCGGCACCGGCTGGAGACGGCCGCAGCCTGTGATGCCGAAATCATCGCGGATGTGTTCGACATGCGTGTCACCCAGCTTACACATCCGGCAACGGCCCGGCCGGTGTTTCTTCCCCTGCCCGGGCGGACCGGCGCGGCATGATACCCGGCACCGCAAACAATACCCTGCCGACCTTGCAGATGCAGGCTTGTGGCCGTGCACTTTCGGCAGCGTTCTGCCTGCTGCTGGCGATACTGCTTCTGACACTGGCACATATTGCCACCGGCCCGCGCCCGGTCGCACCCCATGTCCTGCATGACCTGATATTTTCCTACGATGCCCGCAATTTCGACCAGCAGGTCTTGCTGCGACTGCGCCTTCCACGCCTGCTGGCGGCGCTGCAGGCCGGCGCCTGCCTTGGGGTGGCCGGGCTTCTGCTGCAGACACTGCTGCGAAACCCGCTCGGCGAACCGCATATTCTCGGCCTGAACGCCGGCGCAAGCCTTGCCGTCGTCGCAGCCACGGTCACACCGCTCGGGCTGATCGCCACGCCTGCCCTGCGGCCATTGCTGGCGGCCACGGGAGCGGGCGTCAGTTTCTCCCTCGTTCTTCTCCTCGCCTCGTCCGGACGACAGGGACTAACACCCGCAAAACTCATCTTTTGCGGCATAGCGCTTTCCACGCTTGCGGGAACGCTGACCTCCGCCATTCTCATACTCAATGAAGAAACATTGCAGCAGATGCGCTTCTGGCTGGTGGGCGACACGGCCGGTGTTTCGATGACAATAGTAGCGGCGGCCCTGCCTGCAGCCGGCATCGCACTTATCCTTGCCATTGCCGTGGCTCCGCGGCTCGATCTCCTGACGCTCGGCGATAGCGCCGCTGCGGCCCTGGGCGTATCCGTCCGCGCAACCCGGTTACTGGCACTCGCCTCCATCTCGCTGTTTTGTGGCGCGGCCATCGCCACCGTCGGTCCGATCGGTTTTGTCGGGCTTGTGGTGCCGCCGCTCGTCGCGCGTCTCAGGATCGGGCGGCTTCTGCTGGCCATTCCACTTGCGGCGCTCGGCGGCGCGGCCCTGCTGATCGCCGCCGACCTTGCCGCCCGGCTGATCCTCCTGCCGAAGGAACTGCCGACGGGTGCGATGACCGGCCTTGTCGGCGCACCGATCTTTCTCTGGCTGGTGCGCAGGGTGCTGAAATGAACCGTTATCAGGTCGTCCGACTGGGGTGCTTTTCCGTCCGCTTCATGCCTTCGCGGCTCACCATTCTGCTCGCACTTTTCCTCTGCCTGACGCTTGTCGCCCTGTGGTCGCTCACCGCCGGCAGCCAGCATATCCCCGCCTCGGCCCTGTGGTCGTTTGTGATCGCAACCAACGCCGATCCCGTCATGACCGACGCAGCCGTGGTTCTCGACTTCCGGCTGTCGCGACTGGCGCTTGCGATGGTGGCCGGCGCCATGCTCGGCATTGCCGGCGCCATCATGCAGGCCACGACCCGTAACGGTCTTGCCGATCCCGGCCTGCTCGGCGTACGGGAAGGCGCATCGCTTGCCGTGCTAGGCTGCGCGTTCCTGCTGCCCGCCCTGCCGGTGGTGTTGCGCCCCGCTGCTGGCATCGCAGGGGGGATGGCGAGTGCCGCGTTCATTTTCAGCCTTTCCGGCCCGACCTCGCGCCTGCGCTTCGTGCTGACCGGCATCGGCTTTTCATGGTTCTTGTCAGCTTTGCTGCTTATCCTTATGGCATCGCTTGATATTCGCAACCTGCAGACAGCGATGATCTGGATGGCGGGAAACCTGCAGGGGGCAAACTGGACCGCGGTTCGGATTCTGGGCGCTATCCTCATTCTCGCCATTGGCCTCCTGCTTCTGGTCGCCCGCAGTGCCGATGCACAGGCACTCGGCGACAATGCCGCAGCCGCACTTGGTGTCTTGACACGCCCGCTTTCCGCGCTGCAGGTCACGCTTGCGGTCGCCCTCACGGCGTCCTGTGTTTCCTTCACCGGCAGTATCGGCTTTGTTGGCCTGCTTGGCCCGCATATCACCCGGCTTTTATTGCCTGGCAGCTCCTATGCCGGACTGGTCCTCGGGGCGGGACTGACGGGCGCAACGCTGGTGGCATCCGCTGACACCCTTGCCCGCACCGCCTTTTCACCGCTGGAGCTGCCGACCGGCATCGTTCTTTCCGCCATCGGCGCACCCACCCTTCTCGCCCTCCTCTGGTTTCACCGGCATCGCCTATAGGTCTTCCATGCGCAAACCACTTCTCGTCCTTCTTTCAGTCGCCGGGCTATTTACCGCCGCAACCATGGTCCGTGCAGACGAAATCACCCGGACTTTTACCGACGATCTCGGCCGTAATGTTTCCATTCCCGCAAAACCGAAACGCATCGTGACCTTGCACGATATCGACCTCACCATACCGCTGATCGAACTTGGCGTGATGCCGGTGGGCAGCCACGGCCGCATGGGTGCGAACGGCAAACCCTATCTACGCTCCAGCGCGATCCTGACAGGGATCGACTTCGACAATAGCGACATCGCCTATATCGGCTCCATCAATGCCGATCTGGAAGCGATCGTCGCCCTCAAGCCCGACCTGATCCTCACCGAACCCGACCGCCCGACCGCCATCGAAAAACTGGAACGGATCGCCCCTACCGTCGCCATCGACAATACCAGGGATGGTGCGCCGCATATCTACAAAGTGCTTGCCGAACTGACCGGCACGGAACAGCGCCTCGCCATTCTGGACCGGCGCTACCAGGCGCAGATCGAGGCGCTGAAGGCTTCGGTCGATACCGGCACCATCACGGTTTCGGTGTTCCAGCCACTCAACGGAAAGATCAGCGTCTACCACACCTATCGGGCGCTGGGGCGCGTGCTGCGCGATGCGGGCTTCCGTTTCCCGGCCATCATCGACGACATACCGCAAGGCGATCGCATCGAAATCAGCGCCGAGCGGCTGCCGGAACTCGATGCCGATATCATCTTCGATCCCTATCGTTCCGATACAGGCGCTTCGCCGCAAGCGGAAATCGACATGATGGAAGCCGTGATGCCCGGCTTCTGCAGTTTCCTCAAGGCCTGCCGCGAAGGCCGTTACATTCTCCTGCCACGCGAGGAAGCGATTTCCAATTCCTATGCCGCGCTCAGCCTCATGATCTCCGCCGTCCAGTCACATTTGACCGCGCGGCCAGCGACAAGAGATTGAAGGAACAGGACCGACGCCAACAAAAGCGCTTGCCTCCAGGCTTCGCACACTGCTAATCCGAGAAGAAGAGTATGAAACTCACCTTCACGGAAATACCCATGGCGGCTGGCGAAACGCAGACTTCAAGGCTTCGGCGCATCGACCGGTTCGGCGATCAACTGCGCAAGCGCCGTGACCGCCTGTCACCCGGCCTGCTTGCCGTTGCCGAATATATTGATGGCCATCGCCATGCAGTCCTCGGTAAATCGGCGCTGGAAATCGGTTTCGAGACCAATACGTCAGATGCGACCGTCATCCGCGCCATCCAGGCACTCGGTTTTCAGGGGCTGGTCGATCTGAAGGAGACGCTGGAAGCCTATCTCGGCGTGACGGACTCGCCGGTGGAAAAGATGGCGACCACGACCAAATCGATGTCCGGCAATTCGGATGCCGCCATCGACTTCGTTCTTGAAAACCAGAAAAACACACTGGAAATGCTCGCCAACGCCGAAAACCGAGAAGCCATGGCCGCCGCCGTGCGGCTTCTTTCGCAAGCCCGCGGCATCGGCGTGCTCGGCATCGGCGCCTCCGGCATCATCGCCACCTATGCGGCGAGGTTGTTCCAGCGCTCGGGCGTCCGCTCCTATGCGCTCAATGCGACAGGCATCACGCTCGCCGAACAGCTGCTCGATCTTGAAAACGGTCACGTCCTCATCATGCTGCTGCACGGCCGCGCCCACCGCGAAGCCCAGACCGCCATCGCCGAGGCAGGCCGTCTCGACATCCCCATCATCATGCTGCTTGGCCAGGAAGACAGCGTTCTCAAAAAACACGCCACCGCCTGCCTCTTCCTGCCCCGCGCCAAAAACGAGGGCGTGGCGCTGCACGCCCCTTCCCTGATCGCGATGGAAACCCTCGCACTCGCCCTCTCCGGCGCCCGACCGGACCGGAGCCTGGAGACCCTGGAGCGGCTGGTGGAGCTGAGAACGTCGATCAGGCCGCATAAGCGGGTGTAGCTTTTGGAGTTCTTCCGGACACGCCGTCGCCCTCCAGAAATGAAAAACAGGCAGTAAGCCAACAATCTTTCTACATGTTGTTCGATGGAGATTCCGTCGCTCTTGTGTGAGCCATCAATAAAGCGTTATTGACTGTCCCTACCGATAAAGCCATATCACCCTGAGTAGGCAGACCAGACAGGATCCGCATAGTGCAACTAGAAACATTCTCGATACCAGGCTTGAAAAAGATAATCCCGGCCCGTTTCGGCGACAGCAGGGGTTACTTCAGCGAGGTTTTCAAGAGGGAATGGTTTCGCGAAAATGTAGCGGATGTAGAGTTCGTGCAAGACAATGAATCCCTCTCCGCACAGGCCGGAACCGTCCGAGGGCTTCATTTTCAGACAGAGCCTTTTGCACAGGGCAAGCTCGTTCGCTGTATTCGGGGACGGCTGCTGGATGTTGCTGTGGATATCAGGACGGGCTCACCCACCTTCGGACAATGGGCCGCTGTCGAGCTCTCGCCCGAAAATGGCGAGCAGTTGTGGGTTCCGGCGGGATTTGCGCACGGTTTCATGACGCTCACTGACGACACGGTCATCTCATACAAAGTGACGGCCCCCTACAGTGCAGCCAACGACCGCGGCGTTAAATGGGACGACCCTGCCATAGGGATCAATTGGCCGAATCTGGAGGGATGTATCCTTTCCGACAAGGATGCCAAGCAGCCGCTTCTGTCCGAATTGCCTGAATATTTCACTTACCAAAACACTGGGAACTGATGATGCGCGTTCTTGTTACCGGCGGTGCCGGATTTATCGGCTCGGCTCTCGTACGTTATCTCGTAAGCGAAGTTGGCGCGGATGTTCTCACTGTCGACAAGCTGACATATGCGGGAAATCTGGCTTCCCTCAAACCAATCGAAAATGCACCCAATCACCGCTTCCTTCAGGCCGATATATGTGACCGAGCCGCGATGACTGATGCTTTCGCGACATTCCAGCCGGATTACGTGATGCATCTGGCCGCCGAAAGTCATGTCGACCGTTCCATAACCGGCGCCGCCGATTTTATTCAAACCAATATCAACGGCACTTTCACGATGCTGGAGGCAGCGCGGCAATATTGGAGTAGCCTTGCGGAGGACGCGAAGGCGAATTTCCGCATGCTGCATGTTTCAACAGATGAGGTTTACGGCTCTCTCGGGAATGATGGTCTTTTCGAGGAAACAACGCCTTACGACCCGTCGTCGCCATATTCCGCTTCGAAGGCCGCCAGCGATCATCTCGCCACAGCTTGGCAACGCACCTATGGCCTTCCGGTTGTGATTTCCAACTGCTCCAACAATTACGGACCATTCCATTTCCCGGAAAAGCTCATTCCGCTGATCATTCTCAATGCACTGGAAGGCAAACCGTTGCCGGTCTACGGAAACGGCGCGAACATCCGCGACTGGCTTTATGTGGAAGACCATGCTCGCGCCCTGTGGCTTATCGTTCAAAAGGGCCTCGTCGGCGAGAAGTACAATGTCGGTGGCAGGAACGAGCAGAAGAATATCGATGTGGTGAACTGCATCTGCTCCATTCTCGACGAGTTGCGCCCGCAACCTAAGCCCTATGCCGAGCTTATCAAATATGTGACGGATCGTCCCGGCCACGATGCCCGCTATGCCATCGATGCGACCAAGCTCGAAACCGAACTCGGCTGGAAAGCGCAGGAAAATTTCGCCACTGGCATCCGCAAGACCGTGGAATGGTATCTCGACAATGCGTGGTGGTGGCAGCCGCTGCGCGAGGGTGTGTACTCCGGAGAGCGCCTCGGCGTTCTGACGAAAGGCTGATTGAATGCGGCTGGCGGTTACCGGCAAAAATGGACAAGTCGTCAGCGCCCTTCGGAAGTTGGCGCCTGCCGATCTTGAAATCGTGACCTTGGGAAGACCCGAACTCGATCTCGCGCAGCCGGAAACTGTGTCGCAAGCGCTGCATGAGGCAAAGCCCAATGCCTTGGTTTCCGCCGCAGCCTATACAGCGGTGGACAAGGCGGAAAGCGAAAAGGACATTGCCTTCTCCATCAATCGTGATGGCGCAGCGGCCTTAGCAAAGACCGCACATGATATGGGAATCCCGATCATTCATCTATCAACTGATTATGTTTTTGACGGCGATAAAACCACGGCATATGTTGAAAGCGACCCTCCCGGCCCTCGCTCCGTCTACGGCCAATCGAAACTAGAAGGCGAGAAGGCCGTCGCCGCGGCGACTGGCAATCATGTGATTCTGCGAACCGCATGGGTCTATTCAGAGTACGGCAACAACTTCGTGAAAACCATGCTTCGGCTGGGAGAAAGCCGTAACGAGATTAATGTGGTAGCGGACCAGTTCGGGTGCCCTACCTCCGCAAATGACATTGCCGAAGCCACAATCAAGATAGCGCGACGGCTTTCACAGGATTCCTCAATCCGCCTCCGCGGTATTTTTCATCTGGCCGGTGCAGGTGAAACCAACTGGGCGAACTTCGCAAGGAAGGTATTTGCGTTTTCTGCCGAAAATGGCGGGAAGCCGGTTGTCGTCACCGATATCACGACGGCGGAATACCCCACCGCCGCCCGAAGACCTGTGAACTCCCGGCTTGATTGCAGCAAGCTGGACGAGGTTTATGGAATAAGACTGCCGGACTGGCAAAAATCAACGCGCGCGGTCGTTTCCACCTTGGCGCAGATCAAAAAGGAACAACCATGAAGGGCATCATTCTGGCCGGCGGCAGCGGCACGCGCCTGCATCCCATGACACTGGCAGTCTCGAAGCAGATCCTGCCGGTCTATGACAAGCCGATGATCTATTATCCGCTTACGACGCTGATGCTCGCGGGAATTCGTGAAATCCTGATCATTTCAACCCCGCACGACATGCCGCTCTTCCAGAACCTTCTTGGTGACGGATCGAAATGGGGGCTTTCGATTGACTATGCGGTTCAGCCCAGCCCCGATGGACTAGCGCAGGCCTATATGATCGGTGCGGATTTCGTGGCTGGTTCGCCATCCTGCCTCATCCTGGGTGATAATATATATTATGGCCACGGATTGCCGCAGCTTCTGCAAGCCGGCACAAGCGTTAACGATGGCGCCACGGTTTTCGCATATCATGTGAATGATCCGGAACGGTATGGCGTAGTTGATTTCGATAGTGAAATGCGCGCGATGTCGATCGAAGAGAAGCCTCTGAAGCCAAGGTCCAACTGGGCGGTAACCGGCCTTTATTTTTATGATGCAGATGTTGTCGACATCGCTGCCAATCTCAAACCTTCCGCACGTGGCGAATATGAGATCACGGATGTAAACCGAACTTATCTTGAGCGCGGCAAACTTAAAGTATCGATTATGGGAAGAGGTTATGCATGGTTAGATACGGGCACGCCGGAAAGTCTCCTCGAGGCCGGTGAATTCGTGCGGACACTGGAAAAAAGACAGGGCTTCAAAATTGCGTGTCCGGAAGAAATTGCCCTGAGCAAGGGCTTCATCACGAAATCCGAGTTCTCAGCACTCGCAGAAAATGCCGGCAAAGGTGACTATGGCGTTTATCTTAGGAGACTCGCCTCCTCGTAAACGCGCCTGAATATGCTTCCGCTTCAAGTGAAGTAAAGCGAACCGCATTACCGCCCTCTGCTACAGCAGCTCATCAAAATGTGCCGAGTCGATGCAGGATGGCGCGCCTGATCTCTGGAGTCAAAAATGGCTAGTTTGTCGCTCTCGGATGTAACGGTAGTCTCTGTTTGTTATAAGAGTGATGCGCTCATAGCAGACATGATCGCGTCTGTCCCCGAAGAGTCACCAATAGTTCTCGTCGACAACGGAAAAACGAATAGTTTTGCGGACCTCCCTTCCCGTAGAAACATCAAGACTGTTCAGTTGGAGGACAATCAGGGCTTCGGCCGCGGCTGCAATGCGGGCGCGGCGGTGGCGCAGACACCTTGGATCCTGTTTTTAAACCCTGACGCCCGATTGACCGCAGGCGCGATTGAAGCCTTGCTGGAGGCCATTGATCGTCACCCGTCGGGCGTTGCATTTAATCCACGAATTTCCAACTCGGACGGAAGTGAATATTTCAAGCGACGGTCCTGGTTATTGCCACGCCGCCGCTACATGAAAAAGGGCTGGCCCGCAGTCGATACGGTCGTTCCCGTTTTGAGCGGGGCCGCATTTTTTGTGTCAAAACAAAAATTCGACGCGGTTGATGGCTTTGATCCAGCTATCTTTCTTTATCACGAAGATGATGACCTATCGTTGCGCCTTGCAAAATTAGGGCAACTCGTATTTGCACGCGATGCCCTTGTTTCCCATGCGGCGGGGCACTCGTCGGGCCGATCTCCAGAAATCGCTCGGCTCAAGGCGTTTCATATGGCGCAATCGAGAATTTATACCGGTGTCAAGCACAAGCGGCCGCTTCCAAGACTTTCGACTTTCGTTCAAGCCTTCGCGCTGATCATGTCGCCCAGCGCTCTATTCTCAGCGCGCCGGCGGGCCAAGGCCGCCGGCTTTCTCAAGGGCGCAGTCAAATCTATCAAACGTCAACCATGAAGCGAACGAGTGCGTAATAGCAATCGCTATTCGTGTTCCTTCAGCCATGACCAGACGCCGGCAATCCCCTCTCTCAAACCTATCTTTGGCTCCCAGTCAAAATCCATCTTTGCCCGTTCTATGTCGAGAACGGATACCGGAACGTCGAGGCTTCGATGAGGCTTATAGACTATTGGAATTGGATTACCCGTAATCTCCTGTACGATTTCCGCGATGTGGAGGACGGAAGTCCCAGTTCCGCTACCCCCGTTATAGACGCCGACCCTGTCACTGAGAAGCGCGGTGACGCATAGGCTGCTAAGGTCTTTGACGTGAATATAGTCGCGAATCGTGGAACCATCTCCCCATATTTCGATGGGCTGGTGCTTCAGGGCAAGGTTGAGATATGTGCCTATTATGCCTTGGACGCCCAGGTTACCCTGATAGAGACCGTAAGGATTGGATGCTCGGATCACAACAGGACGTATACCGGCCTTGATCTCATAGAGTTTAAGATAGGACTCTATCGCAACCTTCACTACGCCATACGAACATATCGGATCGAGTATATGTCCCTCCGGAATTGGGACCTCCTGCGGCTTGCCGTAGACAGTTCCACCCGACGACAAATAGAGAATGCGGGTTACATTGCATGCTGCCATATCCTCGAGGAGGCTCAAGGTTCCGAGAAGATTAAGCTCAACATCCTTGCCGGGGTCCTTATCGCCCGTCGACGGCACTGTCCCGCTGACAAGATGCGCCACAGCGCCGACATCCACCAGAAGCTCGCGCATCAGCTGGCTATCAGCCAACTCTCCCGAAACATACTGCACACCTGCCGGCAGCGGACGACCAGGAAGACGGCTTCTTCCCAGCACCTTCACCTCGTGTCCCGCGACCACCAAATCTTCGACAAGATGGTAGCCGATGAACCCACCGCCGCCGAGAACCAATATCTTCATAAAAAGCCTATCACCTTAATGCCGCGAACGTCACTTCCTTGCGAGCACAGAACGATAATGATCGAGATACTCACCAGCGAGCACATCAATATCATATGTTGCTCCAAGGACTTGCGCTTTTTCTCTAAAGCCGTCACGGACATCTTTCTCCAAGATTTTTTCCATGGCGCCGCTCAATTCATTCACAAATCGGTCGTTGTCGCTGTCATTGGCGATGATAATTCCAGCTTGTTGGCCATCGATCTGTGACATTGCCTTGATCTCGCCGACATCCGTGGACACGCACGGGACCCCAACTTGAAGCGCCTGTATCAAGCACAGGGGATAAGATTCACCTGGAAAACGTGTCGGTATCAGAGCCACGTCGCTAATACGGTAGAGGCCATAGATCTCCTTAACAAAACCAAGGAAGTGAATGGTCCCGTCCGTCGCCGCTAAGAGCTTGGCATCGTCCGTGGCTGGCCCTTCGCCCACCATAAGCATCGCCATCGGGACATCTGGTCGCCGCTCCCGCAATAAGCGATATGCCCTGACGGCCTCCACCCAGCCTTTGCCTTCAGCCCCTCGCGCAACAAGCGAAAATACGACAGCATCCTCTGCCACACCCAGCTGAGCACGCGTTTTGGGGAACGCTACTTCATCAACAGGCATCGCATTTTTTACTTTTACGAATTTTTCTTTACCGATCTGAAGATTATCGAACGGCCCCAAGTTCCGATCGGCAGTATAGGCGAATTTATCAATTTTCCTGCTCCAGCGGTCGATCCTGCTCGTCGAAACATCCATCGCCTCATAGGATCCATGCAGTGTCGAAATAAAGGGCGCTGAGATGCCTTGTCCGTCGAGCAAGAACCCCTCGACATTGGCAACATGCGAATGGATCACCGAGATTCCTGCATTCGTGATGAAATTATCTATTCCCATGTCGCGAACCGCATTGGCCGTGTAGACAGGGATACCAGGGTCGAGCATACGCCGCACGTCTTTATGATCGTCCGCGTCGTGCATCTGAAGAATGGAGACCATGATCCCCTTGCGTCGAAGTGCATTCGCGAGGTGAATCGGGAATATTTCTCCACCGCCGAACGAAAAGCCCAAAATGCCGACTAGAACATGAATATGTTCACGCGGGACCGCACTAAGGCTTTGGTAATTCACCAGCTTTTGAAATTCTTCGGCCTGGACTCCAGCACTTTTCGAGACGCTGCGACAGACCTCGATAAAGCGTTTGAGGGTGCCATCTGGAATATCCCATCGTTTCTTCAACGATGTCATCAGTCGCGCATATTCTTTATAATATTCTGGCTTCGATTGGGCGCTGCTACCGGATGTATTGCTATCGTGAATACGGAAATAGCTGACAGAACTGGGCTCGTATGCGATCTGTCCACCCGCTGCGATAGCCGAATAGAGGTACCAGTCGCCCATGATTTTGTAACTTCTGGCCTCTTCCCAGACCTGATCGGAAATCTCAAAACGCCGCCAGAGGCTTCCTCCGACGTTGGCAATCACATTTTTGACGCCAAAGCCGCCGCGAAACCACTCGGCTGCCGGACGAGTCAGGCGCGCTTCCCAGATCCCTGGCTCACTATCCTCACGGTAATGATCCAGCCCGGCAAAATACTCTCCCTGACTATTCGCAAATTGGATTCGCCCGAACGCCATCATCACGCTTGGGTCACGAAATGCATTGATCATTCTTTCAACGAAAGTCGGCTCGCAAAAATCGTCACTTTCGCAAATCCAGACCAAATCACCCTTCGCCAGCGAGTGACCCTTCTGCCATTGACGGAACACATTTCCGGAGTTCTCGGTATTATAGACAGCTCTGATACGCTCAGGGAAACGCTTGACATATGAGTCTATTACCGAACGACTGTCGTCACTGGAGCAATCATCAAGAACCAGAACATCGATAAGCGGATATGTCTGCGACAGAATGCTGTCCAGACGTTGGGGAAGATATCGCGCGTGGTTAAAGTTCGGCACGATCGCAGTCACCCTCACGCCGGTCTGGGCGCTAATACTGGAGCGGCTCGCCGCGATAATCCTGTTTGAAGCAATTCTCTGATAATAGTCGAGGCAGAACTGATCGACCTTGCGCGACAGCAACATCGGGTCACGCTTTTCAGCCGATTTCAGAAACCGTCTGCGTCTTCGAGTACTGAAGGCACTGACTTCCGACAAGGTGTACAACAAACGAGCATAAATCAAACGCTTCAGAAACTTTGTCAAAGAAGCCCGACTCATCCAGTTGTTGCGCTGAAGCGCATCAACTTTTCCCGAAATCTGATCAATATCCTTCATCAGGATTTCGGCCCAGTGAGCCTGTTCGAATTCGACACGTTTGAGGACTGGTTCGGACGCTTGAATATCCTGCGAAAAGACGCCGCTCATGCTCACATCATCGACCGGCCGATCCGACGCGACACCGATCATATACATCGGCGACTCGATACCTGCAGTAGTTGCGCCGTTTCCAGAGTCCGTTTCAAAAAACCGCGTAGCTTGGTTTTCAGATGCGATCATTGACCCAAAACCAATCTTCTGACCATGCATCGACACATGAGCAAAATATTGTCCCAGCAGCTCGTTAAATTCGGTCTTTAAAAGCTCTTTGACGTGAAAGGGATTAACCAGCCCAGTCGCGACAGTGTAGGCGTACTTTTCCGGAGTGGAAATGATCAATATTCCATCAGCGCGCAGAACGCGCTTGATCTCCTCCATAAAGCGATCATGGGCCTCGATGTGTTCAAGCGTTTCAAAGGAAATGACGACATCCACCGAAGCCGACGGCAAGGGAATGTCTTCACATGATCCAACCTTGAAGGAAATATTATCGGCTTTGTACTTCGACTGTGCGTGACGGACCGCTTCGTCTGAAATATCCACGCCAATCACGGACCGGGCAGTTTCCGCAAGAAGTGCTGTACCGAAACCTTCACCGCCTGCGATATCGAGAACGTCTTTGCCTTTGACAAAATTTTTCGCCAAATGATACCGGTGCATATGCTCAAGGTAAATATTCCCACCAATTGTGGGTAGATAGCGTTCGCCGGTGAAATCAAGATCGTCGGTCATATTTTTCCTCGGCAAAATGCGTAGCTGATTATGTTTTGAGGCGGATATCCTATTCTCAGGCTCAAGTCGAGACAATGATCCAGCCACTAAAAACCAATGGCTTTATACGATGTGATGACTCGGACGTTCCGACGAGGCGCTTACTTCCCGACGCCTACGTCAACTGCTAGACACCTCAAGAATGTGTTTCGGCATGGAATATTGACCCCTCTGGCGGGGGGGGGGGATGATCGCGCACATCCCGCGAGCAGGGCCAACGCGCCGATATTGACAGACAGAATGAGGAAGACTATTTCCTAGCCGCTAATGTAGGCCACACATGGATTCGAATGGAGGCTTTTCGTCCTCGCAAACGCAAGTCGTTGCCGGACTATCTTGATCCGTGTTCCGTACATCTCCGTACAGCACGGATTGATGATGTAACAAGGTGAATACGAGTGACATGCTGACTAGGTGACACTACAATTGCCTTTGCCATGGGGCGGTGAGCAGGTCTTGCTTTGGAACGTTATTTATCTTGAATTCGCAAGGATATTGCAGTGATCGGATCATTTTTGTCGCCAGACGACAAAAAGCTGTTAACGCGGCTATTTAAGGAAAACTTCAAAAAACACGTTGGCTGGTATTCTGCGGCAATAGCAGCGATGCTCGTTGTCGCTGGTATGACATCTCTCAGCGCGTGGATAATGCGTGATATCGTCAACAGCGTCTATCTGAAGCAAGGTTTCGATGTCGTCCTTGAGATTGCGTTTGCAGTGGCAGCTATCTTCATAGTGAAGGGCCTCGCTACCTTCGTGCAGAGCTACTATCTCAGCAAAGCTGGCAACAGCATCGTCGCCGAGCAGCAACGCAAGATTTACGATCGACTTCTGAAGCAGGGCGTGTCCTTTTTCCAAAACCTCCCATCTTCCGAACTGCTCGTTCGCGTCACTTACAACGCCCAAGCTGCCCGCAGCGTCATCGACACGATCGTCACATCCTTCGTCCGCGACCTCTTCTCCCTCCTCGGCTTGATCATCGTGATGTTTGCCCAGAATTTCCTTCTGAGCGCGATTTCAATGATTATCGGTCCGTTAGCAATCTTCAGCGTTCGTCTCGTGCTGCGGCGCGTCCGAAAGATCATGGAGGCGGAACTTGCTTCATTGGGCGAAATCGTCAACGTCGTCCAGGAAACCAGCATCGGCGTGCGAGTCATAAAGGCTTTTTCCCTGGAAAAGCTGATGGCACAACGCATGAACAAAGCGGTTTCCGATGTCGAGCAGCGGGCCAATGGCATAGCCAGACTGGAAGCCGCGACCAGCCCAATCATGGAGACCCTGTCTGGCCTTGCTATCGCTGTGGTAATTGCAGTTTCAGGTTACACCGTACTCGAAAAAGGCGGTTCCCCCGGCGATCTGATGGCCTTCATTACAGCCCTTCTCCTTGCCTACGAGCCTGCCAAACGACTTGCGCGCATGCGCGTGCAGATTGAGGGCGGGATGATCGGCGTGCGCATGATGTTCGAGGTGCTGGACGCCCCGCTAACGCTAACCGAAAAGAAGGATGCAGTCCCGCTTCCCAAAGCAAGCGGCGATGTCGAGCTTAAGAATGTCAGCTTCGAGTACGTGCCCGGCCAGCCTGTTCTCAAGGACATCAGCGTCCTCTTCGAAGGCGGTAAGATGACGGCGCTGGTTGGCCCCTCAGGCAGTGGCAAGTCGACGATCATCAACCTCATGATGCGTCTTTACGATCCACAGAACGGCTCCGTTGAAATCAACGGCATGGATCTGCGCGATGTTTCCTTTGCAAGCCTGCGCGAACATGTTTCTTACGTCGGTCAAGAAACATTCCTGTTCTCCGGGACGATCAAGCACAACATTTCCGTCGGCCGCGATAACGCGACAGAGGAAGAGATCATTGCGGCAGCAAAGGCTGCGAATGCGCATGATTTCATCATGAAGATGCAGGACGGATACAACACCAGGCTGGGCGAGAACGGCTCTGGCCTGTCGGGTGGCCAGCGCCAGCGTGTGGCAATTGCGCGCGCAATGCTTCGGGACGCGGATATCCTGATCCTCGATGAAGCGACCAGTGCACTGGATTCCGAATCCGAGGCTCTCGTGCGTGATGCGCTGGAACGCCTGACGCTCAACAAGACATCCATCGTCATCGCCCATCGCCTTTCCACAATCAACCGCGCCGACAAGATCGTCGTCATGGACAATGGTGAAGTGGCCGAACAGGGAAGCCGGCGTGAATTGCTGGCGAATGACGGTCTTTACAAGCGGCTTCACAGCATCCAATTCGACGCAGACGTCGCTTGACACCAAAATAAAACGGGCGGCCATCGCCGCCCGAATTTTCTTTCCGCGGCCCATATTTGAGCGGAGAAGAGCCAACTTGGCTACCAGGCGATTTCCATGTCGCTTGCGGCCCTCGCCAGGAGTGGCAATATCTCCGCCACGCGCTCATCCGTGAGACGCGTTAGCGGTGCCGCAACACTCATGGTTCCGACGACCTCATTCCCTTGGCGGATGGCGACAGCAATTGCTCCCACTCCCTCCTCGGCCTCGCCAACTGCACGGCCGTAGCCGAGACCTGCAACGGCATCGAGCTCCCTATTGAGCGCCTCGATTGTGTTGACAGCGTTAGCGGCCTGCTGGCCGGGCTGGCCTAACCCTGCTTCGAGTGCGACCCTGAGCGCCCTCTCCCGTTCAAGGCTCGCAAGCCATATTTTACCGTTTGCCGTCGCATAAGGCACGATGCCAGCGCTCATATCGGGTTCGAACACGAGGCCCGAGCGGCGGCCGCGGGCGGAGCCGACCCAGACGAGCGTATTGTTCTGCACAGCCGTCAAGCGAACAAGCTCGCGCGTGCGCTCCGCCAGTGCATTGAGGATCGGTTGGCGCAGATCCGAGACCTGCAGCCGCGTCAACTGTTTCTGGCCCACCAACGCCATGCGCATGGTCAGCGCGTAACAATCGCTCTCAGGACTCTGCCACGCCCACCCATTCTCTATCAGGGAGGCAAGGATGCGGTGGCATGCACTTTTTGGTATATCGAGTTGATGAGCGACATCGGATAGCTTGAGCGGTTCCTCGGCCAAGGCGAGGAGCTCCAGCATGGCGATCGTCCGCTCGACGCCGCCGCTTGGTACATTGATCGTCCTGTCCATTTCATTCTCCAGTCGCATATGCCTCGCCAATTTTCATCAAAAGGCGATGCCTCATTAAGAAGATACGGGGCCATTCTCCCGTCGTTCAACGGCTGGACAAAAGGCCCCATCGTGTCAGACATGGCGTTGCAAAATTCCACGCGACAGAAAAATCTCGGTAATTTCTTCAGATTTTTCGATGAATTCCGGCTCGCGACGTGCCGCCAGACCCCTCGGCCGCGGCATGTCAATCATCAATATCCTCTCGATCCGTCCGGGCCTCGGGGTCATGACAATGACGCGGTCCGCAAGAAGAACGGCTTCATCGATGGAATGGGTGATGAAGACCACCGTCATCCGGTTCTTCAACCAAAGCGCTTCCAGATCGATACGCATCTGTTCACGTGTCAGCGCGTCCAGTGCCCCGAAAGGCTCATCCATCAACAGCAGACGCGGCTGAAGCAGCAAAGCACGGGCGATTGATGCGCGCTGTTTCATCCCGCCTGAGAGTTCGTGCGGATATCTGTCGGCGAACTCCTTCAATCCGACGGATTCGAGAAGCGCCAGCGCGTGCGGTCGCAGCTCTTCCCGATTCCGTCCGGTCATTTCGGCAGGGAACAGCACATTATCGATGATCGTTCGCCAGGCGAGAAGCACATGGTTTTGAAAAACGATACTCATTCCAGGTGGCGGCTCTTTGGAGACATCGCCAAAAACGGAAATCTGGCCGGTGCTGGCGTGAGAAAGGCGCGAGATCAGTCGCATCATCGTTGATTTGCCGCACCCCGACGGGCCGACGATCGCGACAAATTCGCCGTCACCAATAGTGAGGTCGAGCTTTTCCAACGCCACGATGGGCGCGTCCGGATGGCCAAAATATTTACTCACACCCTCCAGCAAAACCCCTGGCTCATAACCGGTCCTGTCTTTTTCCCTCTGCAACATACGTTCCTCCCGCTGTATTCCGTCTCCTGTCCCTTCCGAAATAGCACTTGACGAAACATCAGTCCATATGGAACATTGTTCCAATAATACAAAATTGCCGGTGATTGGCGGGCAATTCGGGAGGAAGCATGTTTTCGAAAGTCATTGGTGCCGTCAAAGGGCAGGCCCATACGGTTGGCAGCCTCGTGGGTGCAGGCATCGTCTGGGAGATCGCAGTACGCCTCCTGAGTGTTCCGGAATATATCCTGCCGACGCCGAGCAAGGTCTTTGCGGATCTTTATAATAACGTGCCTGTTGTGTTCACCGCATCGCTTTATACACTGCAGCCCATGGTGCTCGGTTTCCTCGTCGCCGTTGTGATGGGCACGCTGCTCGCACTGCTGGTCGTTTATTCCCGCGCATTCGAAGCGATATTTTATCCCCTGCTGGTGATCCTCCAGATCATCCCGAAGATCGCCATCGCACCGCTTTTCATCATCTGGGTCGGCTTCGGTCTGCCTTCGAAGATCCTGCTGGTTTTCCTGCTTTCCTTTTTTCCGATCGTCGTCAACTCTATCGTGGCGTTCAAATCCATCGAACCCGACGTCTACGATCTCGCCAAGAGCTATCGCGCCGGACGATTGAAGATTTTCTGGAAGGTTGAACTACCCGGTGCCCTGCCCTCGCTTTTCGCCGGCTTCAAGGTGGCTGCGGCACTGTCTGCGACGGCGGCCGTGGTGGCAGAGTTCGTCGCCTCCGACAATGGACTTGGCTACCTGCTGCTGAACTATAACGGCAACATGAACACCAGCATGACCTTCGCCGTCATCATCGTGCTCAGCCTTCTTGGCCTGCTTCTTTACGGCATCGTGGAACTGATCGAGCGCTTCGCGATCCCCTGGCACGTTTCTCAGCGCCGTGACGACTTTACCGTCGCGAAAAGCGCGACCTGAATTCGACATTCAATTAAAAACGGGAGGATTAAATGTTCAATATAATGAAAAAAAAGCTTGCGGGCGGCGTGATCGTGCTCGCCGTGGGTCTGGCGGGCATTCAATCGGCTGCGGCTGAGGACAAGGTGACGCTGCGTCTCAATTTCCTTTTGAGCGGTGTCCACACCATCTTTTATTATGGCGCCGAAAAGGGCTTCTATAAGGAGGCTGGCATCGATCTGCATATTGGCGAAGGCCAAGGCTCGGCGCGCACGGTCCAGTCAGTCGCGACCGGCGGCGACATGTTCGGCATTGCCGATGGCGGCAGCGTCATTGCCGGCGCTTCGAAAGGCGCACCGGTCAAATCCGTGCTCGGCCTGCTCAACACGTCTCCCTACGCGATGACGTTTCGCGCGGATTCCGGTGTGAAGTCCATCAAGGATGTGGAGGACAAGACGGTCGCAGCTAGCGCCGGCGAGGCTTCGCTCGCTCTCCTACCCGCCGTCTGGAAAAAAAACGGCGTCGATGCGTCCAAGGTCAACATTCTGAATGTGGATGGCCCTGGCAAGATTATCGCCATCATGCAGGATCGTGCGGCAGGTATTCTCGGCGGGCTTGAAAACCAGGTCGTGGTTCTGAATTCCAAGGGCCTGGAGCAGAAAGTATTCTCCTTCGCAGAGCTCGGCGTCAACACGCAAGGCCTGACTATCATCACCAATACCAAGCTGGTCGACAGCAACCAGGATCTGGTCAAGCGCTTCGTGGCCGCATCGCTAAAGTCTATCGAGGCAGCCAAGGCTGATCCCGACGCTGCCGTTGCAGCGGCAGTGAAAGAAAAACCGACTGGCGATCCCAAGCTTCTCAAAGAGCAGCTCGAAATCTCGCTCAAGCTTTTACCGTCACCATCCGCGCCATCCGCGCCGCTCGGCGAAATGGCCGCGGCAGACTGGCAGCAAACACTCGATCTGATGAAGGAATATCAGGACATCAAGACCGATATGCCGGCAGACGCCTTCTTCACCAACAGCCTGATCGCAAAATAACGGCAGGCGCAGGAAGCCCGGTGAATTCTACCGGGCTCGATGCGCAAGAATGGTTTTCAAACATGTCCACACATTATGATCTTGAAGGCCGGGTGGCGGTCGTGACCGGCGCTGCGGGCGGCTTCGGTGCCGCCATCAGCCAGCGCCTACGAGACTGCGGCGCAACGGTGGTTCATTGGGATCTGCCGGGCGCCTTAAAGGACGGTTCCTTTGGCGACCTGCCGCATGCCGGTGTCGATATCAGCGACGCAAAAAGCATAGGGGCGGCTGCCATCAATCTGCAACGGCAGTTCGGCAGACTTGATATTCTCATCAACAATGCAGGTATTGTCGGTAGCGTCGCTCCCTTATGGGAAATTCCCGTCGAGGAATTTCGCCGGATCATCGACATCAATTTATTTGGCTCCTTTTTGGTCTGCCGCGCTCTGGTGCCACTGATGATCGAGACGGCGAAAAAAAACCGTTTCGGCCGCATCATCAATGTTGCCTCCATCCAGGCCAAGGAAGGCATGCATCAGGCAGCTGCCTATAGCGCCGCCAAGGCCGGCCTTGTGGCCATGACCAAGAGCCTTGGCAAGGAGCTCGCAACGGCTGATATTCTCGTCAACGCCATCACCCCCGCCGCCTCCATGACGGCGATGAGCATCGATGCGCCGAAGGAACGGCTGGACGATATTCTCTCCCGCATCCCCATGCGGCGTTTTCTCGAACCCGCCGAGGTCGCCAATATGGTGGCCTGGCTCTCTTCTTCCGAATGCAGCTTCTCAACCGGCGCGGTTTTCGACCTGTCCGGTGGTCGCGCAACATATTGAGGGAACCAATGTCTCTTTTGGGAAAAGCCGTCGTCGCCATCTGGAACGACATCTTGCCGGAAGGCCGCGAAAATTTCATTGAATGGCACAATCGCGAACATATTCCCGAGCGGGTATCGATACCCGGTTTCCTGCGCGGACGCCGCTATATCGCGCAACAGGGAACACCCGAATATTTCACGCTCTATGAGGCAGCGGATGCGCAGGTACTGGTAGGCCAGCCCTATCTAGACCGGCTCAATAATCCCACCCCCTGGACAAAACGCTCAACCACTGACTTCCGCAACACGACACGCGGTGTCTGCAACACCGACTATTCTTATGGGTGCGGTGACGGCGGCTTCATCGCCACTTTTCGTTTTGATGCGGCCGAGGCCGACAGGGCGACAATCCGATCGATGCTGGCCGAGGCTCTCTGCGAAACCGGCAAGCTGAACGGCGTCAGCGGCGCCCATTTGTGCATTGCAGACAATGGCGCAAGCAGCCTCGAAACCGCCGAACGCAAAGGCCGGCAGGTTGGCGTACCCAACTGGATCATCATGATCGAAGGCGGCTCGGCCTCTTCCGTCTCCGGTGCTTCAGACGGCTTGGTACAACACCTCTCCAGAACCGAGCTCATCGGCCTCGCGGAACCTGGACTTTATCGCCTTGAATTCGCACTCAGCGAAAATGCCGTTCAGCAATCAGCTGCATAGGAAAACCCGATGAAATTTCTTCGTTATGGTCCCATCGGCCAGGAAAAACCCGCAGCGCTCGATGCGGAGGGTAACATCCGCGATCTTTCTTCCGTCGTCGCCGATATTGCTGGGCCGACCCTCTCGCGCAGCTCCCTTGAAAAGCTGGCGAAAATTGATCTTTCGTCGCTTCCGGCCGTATCATCGGATGTCCGGATCGGTCCCTGCGTCGGTGCTGTCGGTAATTTTGTTGCGGTCGGCCTCAATTACATCGACCATGCGCTGGAAACGAACACACCCATCCCCGAAGAGCCGGTGCTTTTCAACAAACACACGTCCTGCATTTCCGGCCCGAATGATCCGATCTACCTGCTAAAGGATTCGGAAAAGACTGACTGGGAGGTAGAGATCGCCTTCGTTATCGGTGAGCCCGCCTATCATGTGCGGGAAGAAGATGCGCTCTCCGCCATAGCGGGTTTCTGCGTCTGCCATGACGTCTCCGAGCGCGCCTTTCAGATAGAACGCGGCGGCCAATGGACCAAAGGCAAAAGCGGACCGACATTCGGTCCTCTCGGACCATGGCTGGTCACGCCGGATGAAGTCGGCAACGTGCAAAATCTGGGCCTGTGGCTCGACGTCAACGGCCAGCGCATGCAGACCGGTTCGACGTCCAAGATGATTTTCCCGATCGCGACGCTTGTTTCTTATATCAGCCGCTTTATGCGCCTCATGCCGGGCGACGTTATCACCACGGGCACGCCGCCCGGGGTTGGCCTTGGAATGAAACCGCCTGTCTTTCTAAAAGCCGGCGATGTGGTCGAACTCGGCATTGATAGCCTTGGCACACAGCGTCAAATCGTGACAGCATTCGACGTGTAAGATCGTCAGGAGACATGAGTGAATGACAGCAATCGAAAAACTGGCGGAAAGCTTCACTATAGCGAGCCTCGAGGGCACGAAGATTTCTCTGGCGACGGTTCAGGGCGAGGGCCTCATTCCCACCACCCTCGAAGAGGCTATGGCGGCTCAGCGGGCTTTTGCGAAAAACTGGGCGAAACCGGTTGCCGGCTGGAAACTGGCGATCCGCCCGGATGGCGAGGCCATCGGGGCGCCCATGTTCGATTGCGTTCGGGTCGACGAAACCAATGTCGCTTTTTTTCCTCAAGATGGCACCGAAGGCATCGAGATCGAGATTTGCTTTACCCTTTCCGCCGATATCCCGGCCGCGACCGAAGGGCCGCTGACCAGGGACGACCTGATAGGATTTATCGACAAGGTCCACCTTGGCGCTGAACTTCTTCGCTACAGGCTGGTGGAAAAAAATCAGGTGCCGTTTCCGCTTTTTCTCGCGGATCGC